>JAZOME010000031.1:0-12843 GCA_045653685.1 Faecousia sp. | reverse complement strand
GAACACAGAAGTTAAGCACATCTGCGCCGACAATACTTGGCGGGCGACTGCCCGGGAAGATAGGTAATGCCAACATTATTATAGCCTCCACCATCCGGTGGAGGTTTTTTAATTTGTAAATATCTGACAGGATGGAACAAGTGAACCGGTCCACCTGTTTCCTGTTGGGGTGCCCGGCGAATGTCCTCGGTGACGGCGCACCTTCGTCCCTCGCCGACCCCGGCCACTCACTCGCCTTCTTTCTTCCGCCACAGGCGGCGGTCGGCTCGTTCCCCATCCCGAACACAGAAGTTAAGCACATGTACGCCGACAATACTTGGTGGGTGACTGCCCGGGAAGATAGGTAACGCGAACACAAAAGAGTCAGGAGAAATCCTGGCTCTTTTTATTTTATAGAACAGGTGTCCGGTCCACCTGTTTCCTGTTTAGGTGCCCGGTGCTATTCCTTTACAAGAAAAGCCGTAGGTTGCAAAACCTACGGCTTCTTTTAATGGTTTTTAATCAGGTGCACGGAAATGGTTTTGTAGACAAAGAAGGTAATCAGGGAATTGATACCGGCTTTGAGTAGATTAAAGGGCAGGAAAACGCTCAGTAGCATTCCATCCACCACAGCAGTGGGTACACCCATAAAATATGGGGTGATAAAGTGGTTTGCCAGAAGCATTACAAGTCCCATTACCAAGGTGCCGCAAACCAGTGCGATGCCGGCACCCAGCCGGGTGTGCTTAAATTTGTAGATCGTGCCGGCGGTGACACACAAAGCGCTGGTGGAAATTACGTGCATCAAAAATCCGTACACACCGCTTTGGGCACTGACGGTCAGTGCCTGTACAGCGCTGGCAACAATCGTCAGCAATAATCCTGCAACAGGTCCATAAGTAAAGGCACCAATGAGAATGGGGATATCCGCCGGGTCATATTCCAAAAAAGCTGCTGTTGGGAACAGGGGGAAGTGCACTGCATACACCAATATTACGGAAACAGCTACCAGCATAGCCATAACAGCCAGCTTTCTTGCGTTATTATTCTTCATAAATTGCCTCCTAAATAAGAAATGCGCCTGAAGACATACTTCAGGCGCACAAAAGGCAAACCTATGGTACATCTTCTTCCATCCAGACTGTACTGTCGGTATCGGAATTGCACCGATTCTGCGCCGAGGCGCTAGCGGACTTTACCGCCGGTCGGGAATTTCACCCTGCCCTGAAGATGTTCCTAGTCTAGCACATCCCACCGGCCTTGTCAAGTCGGCTGGGATATGCTAAAATGTTTAAGTAGAGGACGGAACTGTCGGCTCTGTGGGGGTTGTTTCAGCAGGAAGCTCCGCTTGCTGTTTTTTGAAGCCCTGAACCACACCTTTGGCCGAGGTGTCCGTGATATCGCCGCCGATAATTTGGTTTTTATATACCAAAAGCGTGGCATACACCGGCTCGGTTGCCCCTGGGAAATTATTGATTTTGTACACATACCGCATTACGGTTTTTCCGGCATATTGGCTTAAATCATACCCCTGGCTTTTTTGCAAAGCATTGTAGCGCTGGTAAACCTTGGTCTGCTCCTGGGGAATTTTTACCTGCCCTGACTCTGTTGGCGAGGTGCTGACTTCCCAGCCCATTTCTTGCAAAAACTGTACCCGGCTGTCGTTGTTGCTGACAGCCGGTGCGCTGGTGGGCGAGCTGTCAGAACCTCCGAACAGTAAAATGATTGCCAGGATTACACCTACCACTGCTGCTAAAACAGCGACAATTTTCTTTATATCGACCTTGGCGGTCATTACCATCATAGAAATCCCTCCTGTATGTTGTTGACGCTATACTATATTACGGAATTTGGAAAGGTAGAACTGCATATGATACGATTGGACAAATTCTTATGTGATTGCGGTGTGGGAACGCGCAGTCAGGTGAAGCTCATATTAAAGGCAGGCCGTGTAAGCGTAGACGGCGGGATTGTTGCCGACGGCAGTATAAAAATCGATGAGAACCAAACAGTCTGCCTGGATGGTGAAAATCTGTGTACGATTGGGCGCGTCGTGGTGATGCTGAATAAGCCTGCAGGCTATATCACTGCCACAGAGGACGCCACGGACCGCACTGTAATGGAGCTTCTGCCGGAGAACATCCGTAAACTGGGTGTAAAGCCTGTGGGCAGACTGGACAAACAGACAGAAGGTTTGCTCCTTTTTGCCAATGATGGAGAACTTCTGCACCGGCTCATCAGCCCCAAAAAGGAAATTCCCAAAGTGTACTACGCCCGGCATCAGGGTATGGCAACTCAGGAAGATGTAGACGCCTTTTTTGCCGGCTTGACATTAGGTGACGGAACAAAATGTCTTCCTGCAAAGCTGGAGCCCATAGGGCAGGGGGAAAGCCTGATTACGGTCTGCGAGGGGAAATACCATCAGGTGCGCAGAATGATGGCGTCCCGAAATATGCACGTGGATTATTTGGAACGCCGGGAGGAGGGAAGTCTGGCATTAGGGGACTTACCCCGGGGTCAGGTGCGGATTCTGACGAAAGAGGAGATAAAATTGTTGGAAAAATAACCAATAAAAAATCGGTTTTTTTACCGTAAAAGTATTATATTTTTCCTGAAAACATCCATTTATCGGTATTTTTACCAAAAAATGCCCTGTATTTTGCAACAAAATGTCAAAATGTACTTGCAAAATGCGCAAAAATTGTATATAATAATCGTACAATTTTGTAAGAAGCGCTTTTGTGCAACTTTATGAGGGGGCTATAGAAATGTCCAATAGTGTATTTCAGAATGTGATTGTTCAGTTGGAGTCTGCCACGGACCGCATCTTTGGTGTAATTGATACAGACGGCTGTGTCATTTCCTGCACAGATGTGAACCTGCTGGGAGAGCGTTGGCCAGAGGCTGCGCTGAAGGCGGCAGGCGCAGGGGAGGAGACTGTGACCTTCGGTCAAAAGACCTTCCGTGGTATTATCAGCAGCACTAATATGCTGGAGTACGCCGTGTTCTGCACCGGCGATGACGAGCAGGCTAAGGCATACTGTAATTTGGCATATATCTCCTTAAATGATGCCAAGGTTTTCTATGAAGAAAAGCACGATCGGGGCACCTTTATTAAAAATATCATTATGGATAATATTCTCCCTGGAGATATTTATATCCGTGCGAAGGAGCTGCATTTTTCCACAGAGACCTACCGGGCGGTATTTTTGGTGCGCCAGGTTGGCCGCAGAGATGTATCCTCTGTGGAAGTGCTGTCCGGTATGTTCCCGGATAAGATGCAGGACTTTGTCATTAGCGTCAATGAGTCTGATATTGTGGTAATTAAGCAGTTTAGCGAGGAGCCCACCCGGGAGGCACTTTTTGCCATTGCCAATGAAATCGAAGAAACGCTACATAACGAGCTGTTTATTAAGACGGTCATTGGTATCGGAACGGTTGTGACCCATCTGCGAGAGCTGGCAGATGCCTATAAGGAAGCCCAGACTGCAATTGATGTGGGCAAGGTGTTTGACACCGAGAAGAGTATTATTAACTATGAAAATTTGGGAATTGGCAGATTGATTTATCAGTTGCCGACTACGCTTTGCGAAATTTTCCTGACAGAAGTATTTAAGAAAAGCTCCATTGATGCTCTGGACCAGGAAACACTGTTTACCATCAATAAGTTCTTTGAGAACAATCTGAATGTGTCCGAAACCTCCCGGAAGCTGTTTGTCCATCGTAACACCTTGGTGTATCGTTTGGAGAAGATTAAAAAGCTGACCGGACTGGATTTGCGTTTGTTTGATCACGCTATTGTATTTAAGGTTGCTTTGATGGTTCACAAGTATCTGTCTTCCCGGGAAATCCGTTGAAGATAAAGAACATTCGAACCGTGCAGCTTGTGCGGTTCTAATTTTTTATGCTGGTTTTACCGGAAAAGCAGTTCATAATTTGGTAAATGTGCCAATAATTTTCTGGCATGGAATTGTTGACAAAGGCGTTTACAATATGTTACAATTTGGTTACATATATAAATTGGAGTAAGATACAGATATGATAGAATTTACGGATGTTACCAAAGCCTATAGCGTAGGCAATCAGGCCCTTCGGGGAGTTTCCTTGCAAATTGAAGACGGAGAATTTGCCTTTTTGGTGGGACCTTCCGGTTCCGGCAAATCTACGATTATTAAGCTGATTACCGGAGAGTTAAGACCTACCTCCGGTTCTGTTCACGTAAACGGCTATTCCCTGGAACGGCTGCGCAAGCGTGAAGCGCCCTACCTGCGTCGTACTGTCGGCGTAGTGTTTCAGGATTTCCGCTTGATTGAGACCAAGACGGTGTATGAAAATGTGGCCTTTGCTATGCGTGTAATCGGCGCTCAGGATAAGGAAATCCGGGAGCGTGTGCCCTATGTTTTGGAGCTGGTTGGCCTGGAGAACAAGAGCCGCCGTCATCCCAATGAGCTTTCCGGCGGTGAGCAGCAGCGCCTGGCGATTGCCCGTGCCTTGGTGAATAACCCCTCTACCATTATTGCTGACGAGCCTACAGGTAACTTAGACCCTGCCCGTTCCTTGGAAATTATGAGCTTGCTTCAGGAAATCAACAATCTGGGCACTACCATTTTGGTGGTTACTCACGAGCAGGATTTGGTGGAGCGATTTGGAAAGCGTGTCATTGTGCTGGACGACGGCCTGGTTGTCAGTGACGGAATGGATGGTTATTACAGCTATGAAAATCAATAATTTCGGTTACTTAATGAAAGAGGGCATCCGGGGAATTTTTCTCCACGGCTTTATGTCCTTTGCAGCTGTGTGTGTCACAGTGGCCTGCCTTTTGATTGTGGGCAGCTTTTCGGTTCTGACCTATAATGTAAATATTATGGTGGAGGACTTAAATAAAACCAACGAGATTTTGGTGTATGTGGACAGCGAGCTTCCGGATGCGGAGGCAAGAAGTGTCGGCACCCAAATCAATCAGATAGCCAATGTGCAAAATGCGGTGTTTGTTTCCCGTGAGCAGGCTTTGAAGGAGTTCGTTGCCGATCATCAGGAGGACGATGCTTTTTCCGGCGTGGAAGCTACAGACTTGCGTCACCGTTATGTGGTAACTTTGGCAGATAACGAACTGATGGAAGAAACGGTGAAGGCACTGGAAGTTGTGCCCGGTGTGGCAAAAATCAATGCGGCTTTTGAACTGGCAGAGGGCTTTACCACGATGCAGAAGATTTTGCAGATTGCCTCTTTGGCAGTGATGGTAATTTTGCTGATTGTCAGCCTTCTGATTATTTCCAACACGGTTAAGCTTTCTATGTATGACCGTCGGGATGAGATTGCTATTATGAAAATGGTGGGCGCCACCAATGGCTTTATCCGTCTGCCCTTCGTGGTGGAGGGCTTTACCTTGGGTATGCTGGGTGCAGCGCTGGCATTCTTCCTGGAGTGGCTGCTGTATAACAGCCTGGTTGCGCGCCTGGAGATAGTTGACAGTCTGAAGCTGTTTAGCTTTGTGCCCTTTACAGAGCTTTTAGGACCTATGATTGCTACCTTTGTGGGAACCGGCTTGTTTGTAGGTATTGTGGGTAGCTGGACTTCAATCCGGAAGTTCCTGGATGTATAAAAGGAGCGCTTATGAGGAATAAAAAACTATGGGTTTCTATTCTTGCCGGCTTTTTGGCATTTGTGCTGACCTTTGGCCTGATAGCAGGTGTGCTGCCGTACTTTGTTAGCGGCGCCAGCGTATCTGAGCTGAAGAGTGAGCTGAGCTCGCTGAAGGAAGACAAGAAGGAAATTGATGCAGAAATTAAAAAGCTGGAGGGCCAGCTGTCGGATAATTTGGACAGCATGGAAGCAATTGTCAAGCAGAAGAATACCATTGACCAGCAGATTTTTGCAATGCACGAAAAGGTGACCAACCTGAATGAGCAGATTGCCGCCTACGGCAATTTGATTGCGGACAAGCAGGAAGAACTGGATGCGGCCCAGGCTCGGCTGGCTGAGCTGAATATGAAGAACAAAGAGCGTATTCGGGCAATGGAAGAGGACGGCGGTTTGTCCTATTGGTCTGTGCTGTTTAAGGCAAACAACTTTGCTGACCTTTTGGACCGGATGAATATGATTGAGGAAATTGCCGCATCCGACCAGCGCCGACTGAAGGAAATGAGCGAAGCAGCGAAAGTCGTGGAAGAGGCCAAGTCCGGCCTGGAAGCGGAAATGGCTGCTTTGGAGGAAAATAAAAAAGCCTTGGAGGACACGCAAAAGGAGCTGGAAGTCAAGCGTGACGAGGCGGACGAGCTTCTTTCCCAACTGGTGGCGATGGAGGATGAGTACCAAAAGCTTTTGGACGAGGCTGAGGATAAGGCTGCAGAATTGGCTGCAGATATTAAGAGCACCCAAAACGCCATCAATAATGCCAATAAGCCTACCGGCGGCGGAAGCGCAAGTAAGCCTACCACCAACAATGCCCCCAATGTGGGCGGATGGATTAAGCCTGTGAAATATACCAGATTCTCCAGCGCTTACGGCTGGCGTATTCACCCAGTTTACAAGGTGGAGAAATTCCACTACGGTGTGGACCTGGGTGCTCCCAAGGGTACGCCGATTTGGGCTGTCAAGGACGGCAAGGTGGAGTTTGCCAAGTGGGACAATTCTGCCGGTTACTATGTGAAAATCGACCACGGTAACGGCTTTGACACCATCTATATGCATATGACCCACTACATAGTGTCGAAGGGAGATACGGTAAAGCAGGGCCAGGTAATTGGCTATGTGGGCTCCACCGGAACCTCTACCGGTAACCATTTGCACTTTGGTATGATGTATAAGGGCGCATATGTGAACCCGGCGGACCATATTAAATTCTAAAAAATGCACCCACAGCCAATCGGCTGTGGGCTGCTTGTTTCAGGTGAGAAAATGGAAAATAAATGGATAAAATTATTACTTCGGAGCTTGAGCTATATATTGGTGGCGGCGCTGTCAACCTGTATAACATTGGCTTTTCTTGCGCCCCAAAGAAACGGCATAGATAAGCTGGCATATTTGCAATCGCTGATTTCTCAGTGTTTCATAGGCCAGGTATCGGACACACAGCTTTTAGATGGGGCGGCGGCCGGAATGGTTTCTGCCACCGGGGATCGGTGGAGCTACTATATTCCGGCCTCTCAGTACAGTGCGCATTTAGAGCAGATGAATAACCGCTATGTGGGTATTGGTGTAACGGTTGCCGGTACGGTAACGGAAAAAGGCTTGGAAATTCTGCGCTTGGAAGAAACCGGCGGAGCAGCAAAAGCAGGCGTTCAGCCCGGCGATTTTATTTATAAGGTGGAAGGCGAGCTGGTGTCTGAGCTGGGCAATGAGGCCGCAAGCGGAAAAATTAAAGGGGAAGCCGGTACAGAGGTGTCCCTTACACTGCTTCGAGGGGAAGAAGAGCTGACGGTAAAGGTGAAGCGCAGTGAAATTGCAGTGGCGGTAGCCGGCGGCAGTATGCTTACGGATACGGTGGGCTATGTCTGGATTGCAAATTTTGATGAACGCTGCGCCCAGGAAACCTTGGCGGCCATTGAAGATGTGCTGCAGCAAGGCGCAAAGAAAATCATCTTCGATGTGCGCAATAACCCTGGCGGTTATAAACATGAGCTGACCCAGGTGTTGGATTATCTACTTCCGGAGGGGGAAATTTTCCACACGGTGGACTATCAGGGAAATGAGGAGATTACAACCTCAGATGCAGATTGCCTGGATATGCCCATGGCAGTGCTCATCAATCGGGAAAGCTATTCAGCCGCAGAGTTCTTTGCTGCCGCTTTGGATGAGTATGACAAAGCTGTTTTAGTAGGGGAGCAGACTGTGGGCAAGGGATATTTTCAAATGACTCACACCTTGGGCGACGGCTCTGCTGTGGGACTTTCCGTGGGAAAATACTATACCCCAAAAGGTGTGAGCCTGGCAGAGACGGGGGGCTTGATTCCGGAGGTGCCGTTGGCGGTGGATGAGGAAACCTACAACAAAATTTACGCCAAAGTACTGGAAACAGAAAAGGACCCACAAATACAAGCGGCAATTCAGGCGCTTTCTTAAAAAGAAGAATAAAAAATACCCGGTGTTGGATATTTTCCAACCCCGGGTATTTTGAAATTTTTGCGCAAAAAAACCGGGAATAATCCCGGTGAGCTATTGACAAGCCTGCTAGAATATGGTAAAATAGCAGTCCGTACTATGGGGGATATGTCCTTTGGGCAAAATTTCCCTCTTGATGCAAATATTCTATCACAGTACGGCGCACCTGTCAAGGGGTAAGTTGTTAGAAATTGACAACTAATCCGTGCGTATCAAAAGTAAGCAACACAGTATTCCGGCGAAAGCCGAAAGAAAGGCAGTGAGGATAAATATGGCAATGGTCCAAGACCAGATGTTCGGAAAGACTTTGCGTAAGTCCTACGCAAAGTATGAAGAAATTCTGCAGATGCCCAACATGCTGAAAATCCAGAAGGATTCCTACCAGTGGTTCCTGGAGGAAGGCCTGCAGGAAGTGTTTAAGGATGTGGGCACCATTACGGATTTCTCCGGCAAATTGGAGCTGAGCTTCCTGGATTACACTATGGAGGACAAGCCCAAGTACACCATCGAGGAGTGCAAGGAGCGTGATGCAACCTACGCAAAGCCCATTAAGGTTCGTGTCCGCCTGCGCAACACCGAAACGGACGAAATGAAAGAGCAGGAAATCTTCATGGGTGATTTCCCTGTGATGACCGACGGCGGCACCTTTGTGATTAACGGCGCAGAGCGTGTTATCGTTTCTCAGATTGTCCGTAGCCCCGGTATGTACTACGGTCACGAGGTGGATAAGTCTGACCAGCACACCTACACAGCAACCGTGCTTCCTTACCGTGGCGCATGGCTGGAGTATGAGACTGACCAGTCTGATATTTTCTGGGTTCGTATTGATAAGAACCGCAAGCTGCCCATTACCTGCCTGATTAGAGCATTGGGCGTGGACACCGACGAGAAGATTAAGGCTATGTTCGGTGATGACCCCCGTATCCTGGCAACCATGGAGAAGGACGCCTTTAAGACCCGGGAAGAGGGCCTTTTGGAGATTTACCGTCGTCTTCGTCCCGGCGAGCCCCCCACAGTGGAGACTGCCATTTCCCACCTGGAGGGTCTGCTGTTTGACGCCCACCGCTACGATGTCAGCAGCGTTGGCCGTTATAAGTTCAATAAGAAGATGGATATTTGGAGCCGGATTTCCGGTCAGGAATTGGCAGAGCCCATTGCTGACCCCATGACCGGCGAGGTGCTGGCAATGCCCGGCGAGATTATCGGTCGGGATCAGGCACATATGCTCAGCGACAAGGGTGTCAATGAAGCTGTGCTGAAGGTTGGCGGACACAATGTGAAGGTGTTTTCCAACGGCATGGTCAATATGGCAAACTTCGTGGACTTTGATCCCAGACAGTACGGTGTTAAGGAAAAGGTTCGTTTCAGCGTTTTGAAGGAAATGCTGGACACCCCGGACATCAACTGGGAAGAAGCCATTGCAGAGCGTATTGACGATTTGATTCCCAAGCACATCATTGTTGATGACATTATGGCTTCCATCAACTACCTCAACTGCGTGGCAGAGGGTGTTGGTGTGCCTGACGATATCGACCACCTGGGCAACCGCCGTCTGCGTTGCGTAGGCGAACTGCTGCAGAACCAGTTCCGTATCGGCTTCAGCCGTTTGGACCGTGTGATCCGTGAGCGTATGACCGTTCAGGATCTGGAGGCAGTCACACCCCAGAGTCTGATCAATATCCGTCCTGTTACTGCTGTGATCAAGGAATTCTTCGGCTCCAGCCCCCTGAGCCAGTTTATGGATCAGAACAACCCCTTGGCAGAGCTGACCCATAAGCGTCGTCTGTCTGCTTTGGGCCCCGGCGGTTTGAGCCGTGAGCGTGCATCCTTCGATGTCCGTGATATTCACTATACTCACTATGGCCGTATGTGTCCCATCGAGACTCCTGAAGGTCCTAACATCGGTCTGATTAACTATCTGGCAACCTTCGCTAAGATTAACGAGTACGGCTTTGTGGAAGCCCCCTACCGGAAGGTAGACAGTGCTACCGGCAAGGTCACCGACCAGGTGGATTACATGACTGCAGATGTGGAAGACGATTTCTACATCGGTCAGGCCAACGAGCCCTTGGATGAAAACGGCTGTCTGGCCAATGAGCGTATTACCTGCCGTCACCGCAATGAGATTATTGAGGTGGACCGTAATGTGATTGACTACATTGATGTGTCTCCCAGAATGATGATTTCCATTGCGACTTCCTTCATTCCCTTCCTGCAGAACGACGACGCAAACCGTGCCTTGATGGGTGCGAACATGCAGCGTCAGGCTGTGCCTCTGCTGACTACCGAGCCTCCCATCGTGGCTACCGGTATTGAGCACGCAGCCGCTGTGGACTCCGAGGTCTGTGTAAAGGCTACCGGCGACGGCGAGGTTATGGAGGTCTCTGCTGACGAAATCGTGGTCAAGTATGACGACGGTGAAGTCAAGACCCACAAGCTAACCAAATTCTCCCGGTCCAATGCCGGCACCTGTATTAACCAGCGTCCTATCGTCACCGTAGGTGAGCGAGTGACCGACAATCAGATTATTGCTGACGGTCCTTCCTGCTCCGGCGGCGAAATTGCCCTGGGTAAGAATGTGCTGATTGGCTTCGTGACCTGGGAAGGTTACAACTACGAGGACGCCATCCTTTTGAATGAGCGTCTTGTCCGTGAGGATGTATTTACCTCTATCCACATTGAAGAGCACGAGACTGAAGCCCGGGATACCAAGCTTGGACCTGAGGAAATCACCCGTGATATCCCCAATGTAGGCGAGGATACCCTGAAGGATTTGGACGAGGATGGTATTATCCGCATCGGTGCCGAGGTGCACTCCGGTGACTACCTGGTTGGTAAGGTTACCCCCAAGGGTGAAACCGAGCTGACCCCTGAGGAACGACTGCTCCGTGCCATCTTCGGTGAGAAGGCAAGAGAAGTTCGTGACACCTCCTTGAAGGTGCCTCATGGCGAAAGCGGTATTGTTGTGGATGTCAAGGTGTTCACCAAGGAGAACTCCGATGAGCTGGCTCCCGGTGTTACCAAGTCTGTCCGTGTTTATATTGCCCAGAAGCGTAAGATTTCCGTGGGCGATAAGATGGCCGGCCGTCACGGTAACAAGGGTGTTGTTTCCCGTGTTCTGCCGGAAGAGGATATGCCCTTCCTGCCCGACGGCACTCCGTTGGATGTGGTGCTGAACCCCTTGGGCGTGCCTTCCCGTATGAATATCGGTCAGGTTTTGGAGGTCCACTTGGGCTATGCCGCAAAGGCACTGGGCTGGAAGGTTGCCACCCCTGTGTTTGACGGCGCCAACGAGAAGGACATCCGGGAAACTCTGAAGCTGGCAGGTCTCCGGGAAGACGGCAAGACCGTTCTTTACGACGGCCGTACCGGTGAACCCTTCGATAACCTGGTTACCGTTGGCTATCCCTATTACCTGAAGCTCCACCATCTGGTTGATGATAAGATTCACGCCCGTTCCACCGGTCCTTACGCACTGGTTACCCAGCAGCCCTTGGGTGGTAAAGCCCAGTTCGGCGGTCAGCGTTTCGGTGAAATGGAAGTTTGGGCACTGGAAGCTTACGGTGCCGCCTATACTCTGCAGGAGATCCTGACTGTGAAGTCTGACGATGTCACCGGCCGTGTCAAGACCTATGAAGCCATCGTCAAGGGCAGCAACATTCCCAAGCCTGGCGTCCCTGAATCCTTCAAGGTTCTGGTTAAGGAATTGCAGGCACTGTGCTTGAATATCCGTGTGCTGGATGAGCAGGGCAATGAGATTGAGCTGAAGGACGAGGATGATGAGGATGAGATCATCTACGCCGGCGACCTGACCACTGACCTGGTGGGCAGCACTGCCGATGTGCTGAATTCCGGCTATGTGGTGGATGAAGGCCAGGAAAATATTATGAACAACGTGTTCGGCGATGACGATGCTGTTTCCGCCGAATCCGACGACGAAGAATAAGGAGGCGATACTATGGCAGATGCAACATTTGATGCAATTAAAATTGGTATTGCTTCGCCGGAAATGATCCGGCAGTGGTCCTTCGGTGAGGTCAAGAAGCCGGAGACCATTAACTACCGTACCCTGAAGCCTGAACGGGACGGCTTGTACTGCGAAAAGATTTTCGGACCCACCAAGGACTGGGAGTGCCACTGCGGCAAGTACAAGAAGATTAAGTATAAAGGCAAGGTCTGTGACCGTTGCGGCGTGGAAGTGACCAAGGCTAAGGTGCGCCGTGAGCGTATGGGTCATATCGAATTGGCAGCTCCCTGCAGCCATATTTGGTATTTCAAGGGCATTCCCTCCCGTATGGGCCTGATTTTGGATATCAGCCCCAAGGTGCTGGAAAAAGTCCTGTACTTTGCAGCCTATATCGTCACCGAGCCCGGCGACACACCCTTGGAGCGTGGTCAGATTCTCTCTGAGAAGGACTACCGGGACTACCGGGAAAAGTACGAGGATGACTTCCGTGCCGGTATGGGCGCAGAAGCTGTCAAGGAGCTTTTGGAGCAGATTGACCTGGAGACTCTGCCTGCCCAACTGCGTGAGGAGCTGAAAAATGCTTTCGCCCAGAAGAAGCTGCGCCTTGTTAAGCGCTTGCAGGTAGTGGAGGCATTCCGGGAGTCCGGCAACAATCCTGCCTGGATGGTAATGGATGTTCTGCCGGTAATTCCTCCGGATATCCGTCCTATGATTCAGCTGGATGGCGGCCGTTTCGCCACCTCCGACTTAAACGACCTGTACCGCCGTGTCATTAACCGTAACAACCGGTTAAAGCG
>JAZOME010000030.1:0-25679 GCA_045653685.1 Faecousia sp. | reverse complement strand
GACGCAGGCATAGACTCTGACAAGGGTATTTATTTGAATGGCGGTAAAGTGATTGCTTCGGGCAATATGCTTGACCATATTGCAGGTGGCAACCAGACTTATGCTGTGTTTAATTTTGCAAGTCGTCAAAACGGTAATAGCACCTACACTCTTAAAAATTCGGACAAAAAGGTTGTAGGTGAATATTCGCCTGCGAACGCTTTTACTTGCCTTATTGTTGCAGGGGATGAACTTACCCCTGGGGATTATACTTTCTGGCAAGGCGAAACTCAACTAACTGCAAGCTCTATGAAAAATATGCAAGGTGGAATGCCGCAGGGCGAAAGACCCCAAATGCCTGATGGCGGACAAAGCGAACAAGGTACTCCTCCCGAAATGCCAGAGGGTATGGAAAGACCCGAAAAACCAAATGGCGAATTCCCACAAGGTGAAAGACCAGAAATGCCGAATGGTGAGAGACCCGAAATGCCCAACGGAGAAATGCCAGAAGGTATGACGCCGCCAGATAATGAGGGTGGAATGATTGGTGGAAATATGATGCCAAGCGGAGAAACCTCAACCACATTTACAATCACAAAGGGTGGAAACCAGTTTTCAAATGTTGCACAAGCGGTTTCTTAAAGATTTATTTAATTTCCCACTTTTGCTGATAGCACCACAGGCTGCCATCAAGGGCTAAGCTTTAACCCAATAACGAATCCCCGTGGAGCAATCCACGGGGATTTTTGTATTTGTTGCAAAAATATTTTGGTAATGATATAATGTATGAATGCGATGGCAAAGGAGATCATCATAATGAAAATTGTAATTATCGGTCTTGGCACCATTGGCAAGACCATACTGAAAAATCTTTCGGGAGAAGGCCATACCATTACCATCATCGATGAAGATAAGAACCGCATTGAGAACCTGATTGAAAAATACGATGTTATGGGCGTTGTGGGCAACGGCGCCAGTATGGATATCCAGAACGAAGCGGGCGTGGCGGATGCACAGCTAGTGATCGCCTTGACACGCAGTGATGAGCTGAACATTCTTGCCTGCCTGGTTGCCAAAAAGGTGGGTGCGGAAAATACGATTGCCCGTGTCCGGAATCCTGACTATCGAAAGCAGATTATCCACATGAAGGATGACCTTGGCATTTCCATGGTTGTCAATCCCGAACGGGCAACCGCAGATGAAATCTTCAACATCGTGAACCTGCCCTCCGTTGCGCAGATTGAGCATTTTGCAGGGGGAAAGGTCTCTCTTGTAGAAGTAGTGGCAGAAAAGGGCTGTTCCCTGATTGGTGAGACCCTGATCTCCCTTGGACAGAAGCTTACCTCGAAGGTGCTGATCTGCGCTGTGCAGCGTGGCGACGAGGTCGTTATTCCCTCCGGTCGTTTTGAAATCCACGAGGGAGACCGAATCCACTTTACCTCCAATGCCAAAATGCTGGGTGATTTCCTGGCAGAAGTGAATCTGGTCAAATCTCCCCTCAAGAATGTGATGATCGTCGGTGGCGGACGGATAGGCTTCTATCTTGCCGACTCTCTGTCAAAGAAGAAATACGCTGTCAAGCTGATTGAAAACGATATGCGAAAGGCAGAGGAGCTTGCGGAAGACCTGCCTCGGGTGACGGTGGTTTGCGGCAACGGCACACAGCACGATCTTCTGATTGAGGAAGGCATTGAGGCAATGGATGCTTTTGTGGCCCTGACGGACATCGATGAAGAGAACATGATCGTGTCTATGTTTGCCAAAAAGAAGAATGTCAGAAAAAACATCACCCAGATCAAGAGTGATGATCTGTACGGCATGCTGGACGAATTGGGCATTGAAAACAAGGTTTCTCCCAAGGAGATCGTTGCCAATATGATCATCAGCTACATCCGTGCCCTTGCCAACACCGTTGGAAGTAATGTACTTACTTTGTACCGCTTGGTGAACAACCAGGTGGAGGCTTTGGAATTCTCTGCAAAGAAGCAGGAGAAGTTCTATAATAAACCACTCAAAGCACTGAAGCTTAAGAAGAACTGTTTGATTGCCTGTATCATCCGGCAGAACGAGGTCATCATCCCCAACGGCGATTCCGAAATCCGGTTAGGCGACAATGTGGTCGTGGTTACGACCCATAAAAACTTCGACGATCTGGCTGATGTGTTCGAATAAGGTGAGATGCTATGAACTACAAGAAACTTGGAAAGATTCTTGGTAAGATTATGATCCTGGAGGGCATTTTGATGCTTGCACCTCTTGCGGTCAGCTTAGTCTATAAAGAGTCCCTGGTACATATCCTTGCGTTTTTCATTCCCATTGTCATCGTTACGGTCATCGGTTTCCTACTGCAGATCCCCAAACCTAAGCGGAATAATCTCTATCAAAAAGAGGGTTTTGCGCTGACTGCAATGGTATGGATTGTTATGACCTTGTTCGGTGCGATCCCCTTTGTGATCAATGGCGACATTCCAAACTATATCGATGCTTGCTTTGAGATTATGTCGGGCTTTACTACCACCGGCTCAAGTATTATTACGGATATTACAGCAATAGCCCATTCGACCTTGTTTTGGAAAAGTTTTTCCCACTGGATCGGCGGTATGGGTATCCTGGTGTTCGTGCTGATCTTCATTCCGGAAAGCAACGACGGCTCTTCCATGCACCTTCTCCGCGCGGAAAGCCCCGGCCCGCAGGTTGGTAAGATTGTTTCCAAGATGAAGGTGACCACCCGGATTCTCTACCTGATCTATTTGGGCATGACTGTGCTGGAAGTCATCGTCCTAATGCTGGACAAGCCGATTCCCGGCTATGAGAGCGAACAGTTCTTTTTTAGTTTGCTGGCTACCTTCGGCTGTGCCGGTACCGGCGGCTTCAGTTTCATTCCCGGCAGTATGGAGCTGTTCCATCCCTTCTCCCAGTATGCGATGTCCATCTTCCTGATTCTGTTCGGTGTTAATTTCAGTTTGTACTATTTGCTCCTGGTTGGCAGGCTCCGGGATGTACTTCGGAGTGAGGAGTTCAAGAGCTATTTCTTGATTTTTGCACTGGCTGTGTTCTTTGTGTTCCTGAGCCTTGTGGGCCGGTTTGAAGCGTTTCCGCAGGTCTACACTACCGAGGAAGCCTTCCGGCATTCTCTGTTCCAAGTGGCATCCCTTATGACAACAGCAGGCTTCACCACCACGGATTACGATGTTTGGCCTATGCTGGGCAAGATGGCATTGGTTATGGTTATGGTCATTGGTGCTATGGCAGGCTCTACAGCAGGTGGCATCAAGGTGTCCAGAATTGTCATAGCTCTGAAGGGTGCTTATATCAACGTCCGCAAGCTGATCAATCCCCGTTATGTGCCGAAGGCAAAGATTGAGGGTAAAACGCTGGAACAAAAGACCATCAACGATGTGTTTGCTTTTATCACCCTGTATTTCTTCATATTCCTGGCAGGAGTTTTTTTACTATCCTTCGATGGCGTGAACGGAACGGTTGTTCAGATAGCATCCGATGCCGGAAACTATGAAGTCAGGCACGGCTTCTTCAGCAACTTTTCTGCGGTACTGGCCTGCATATCCAATATCGGCCCTGCGTTTGAAGCCGTGGGTCCGTACGCCAGCTTTGCTGGGTACAATGATTTTTCTAAGGTTATCCTTGTCTTTATTATGATGCTTGGCAGACTGGAAATCCTTCCGGTGCTGATCCTGTTTAACAAGCGAACATGGCAGAAAATCTGATGCGAACAAGAATCGGTGATTTTGTATATATTTGCAGAATCCTGATTCTTATATTGCTTTTTTCGTCAAAAGTAATATAATAGCCTTATATTCGTTAAATTACAAGGAGAATAAATATGGAAGCAATCTTAAATTTCTTTACAGGCACCTTGAATACGGTGGCATGGATGTATATTCTGCTGCCCTGCGTGGCCATTGGCGGTATTTTCTTTACCATCCGCAACAGAGCCATTCAGTTTGGCAAGCTGGGTTATGCCCTGAAAAACACCGTCGGTAAGGCCTTCACAAAGCAGACTGCAGGGGAAGGCTCTGTTACTTCCTTCCAGGCAGTGACCACTGCTCTGGCCGCTACCGTTGGCACCGGTAATATTATCGGTACAAGCCAGGCAATTGCCCTGGGTGGCTACGGTGCAATCTTCTGGCTGTGGATTGCTGCCCTTTTGGGTATGATTATCAAGTATTGCGAAGTCACCCTGTCTGTCCACTACAGAGAGAAGAACCAAAAGGGCGATTGGGTTGGCGGCCCGATGTACTACATAACCAAGGGAATGGGTAAGGGCTGGAAGTGGCTGGCAGTTTTGTTTGCCATCTTTGCTATCCTTGCCTCCTTCGGCATCGGCAACCTGTCTCAGGCAAACAGCATTTCTGGCTCTGTTAACACGGCAATTGCCGCCTTTGTTCCCGTAGCTGAGGAGAGCAAGGTCATCATCAGCGTTGTGATTGGCATTATCCTGGCTGTGATTTGCGCATTTGCCCTGGTGGGCGGTATCAAGCGGATTGGCAAGGTTACTGAGCTGATGATCCCCTTTATGAGCATTCTGTATATCGTTTTTGCCCTGATTGTCATTGGTAAGAACATTGGCAACATTGGCGAAGTGTTCAAGAATATTTTTGTGGGCGCCTTCACTCCTCAGGCTGTATGCGGTGCCGCCAGCGGTATTGCCATTAAGGAAGCTCTGGTTTGGGGTCTTAAGAGAAGCGCATTCTCTAATGAAGCAGGTTTGGGTTCTGCCGGTATTGCCCACGCAGCAGCAGACACCGACAGCCCCGTAAAGCAGGGCCTGTACGGCATCTTTGAGGTATTTGCAGATACTTTGGTGATTTGCACCCTCACCGGTCTGACGATTTGCATGAGTGGCATTGAAATCAATTTTGGTACCACTGTCAGCTCCGAGCTGATAACCGCCGCTTTTGCCACCGTGTTCGGCACAAAGCTGGCATCCCTGTTTGTGGCGATTTCTCTGTTCCTGTTTGCTTTCTCCACCATTCTCGGCTGGTCCTTGTACGGCACCCGTTGCACCGAGTACCTGCTGGGCACGAAGGCATCCAAGGTTTACCAGGTTATATTCTCCGCCGTCATTATTGTGGGCGCAACAACATCCCTTGAGGTTGTATGGGGCCTTGCAGACACCTTCAACGGACTTATGGCGCTTCCCAACTTTATTGCTCTGTTTGCTCTGTCCGGTGTAGTTGCCAAATTGACCAAGGAGCATTTTGCGAAAAAATAAGAACAGGTTGTTACCTGATAAAAAACCGCACCTCAAGCGAGGTGCGGTTTTTGCCTGCTGTAATCACCCGCAGGTCACAATGGTCCGTTTTGACGATATTGCTGGGGAGATTGGTGGTACTCCCGGAAAAATTGCTTATCGAAATAGCTGGTGTTATTGTAGCCCACCAGAGTGGCAATCTGCTGGATTTGCAAATTAGAGCGCTTGAGCAGCGTTGCCGCCTGGCGTACTCGCTCCCGGTTGAGAAATTCGATAAAGCTCAGCCCCATGTGCTTTCGGAAAACCCCGGAAAGGTAGTTGGCATTGACAGTCATAGCCTTCGCAGTGTCCTTTACGGTGATGGTTTCTGCCAGGTGGTCTTTTACATAGGTCACCGCCATATGCACCAGTGGTGGCAGGTCCGGGAAATTATAGTCCTGCACAAGCTGGCAATATCTGCGGAAAATCCGGTGCAGGCAGGCCTCTGCTTCCTTTAGCGACTGCAGATGTTCTACCTCGAGGCCAATGGCGTGGGAAAGCTGATCCAGTTTATAGGGGTGTATGCCACTGTCCTCTAGGGTGTGGCGCATTTGGGTGTTGGCGATGATACACAAATTCTGCAGATTGCGCAGAGGACTGCTGTTCCGGGCGGCCAGCATAGTTTGGGGCGTTTGGTTTTGGAAAATCTGGGTGGCTAAAGAGTAGTTGCCCTGACGGACAGCCTCTGTCAAAACTTTGCTGAATTCGTACCGGCTCTCCACATTCCGAATATCCGGTGGCAGAGGGATATTATCGTTTTCCCATAAAACGGTAGGCATTTCCCAAAGCAGGTTAACACTGCGATGCACAAGGGGAGTGCCGTCGCCGCAAATTTTTTGCACCAGAACCACCGCCAGCTTATACACCAAGTCCTGAGATACCTCGGTAAGAGAGGCTGTGTAGTGCAACAGCTTTTGGGAAAGCTCCTCGGAAACATCTACCCGGGAAAGCAGGGAGCGTAGCTCCTGCTCGGAAAGCGGTTGACTGAGCGCCGGTCCCAGCATATAAATTTCCCGACAGCTACAGTCGCAGAAGCAGGTAACAAAGATATTTTGCATAAGGTTGATTTCATAAATGCAAAAGGGTTGGGGGTAAAATTGCTGTGTCCGCTTTTTCAGATACTCCATATGAGAAGGCGCAAAAGGAATACCGGACTTTGTTAAAAAATCCAGCCAACCGGTGGGGGTGTGGGTGATTTTATGCAAGGAAATGCCACACAATGTGTGAATAAGGGAGGCGCAAAATTCTGTATCAAAGGACATACCAAATACTTCCTGTTAAGAAATGAGATTTGTTTCATAATAACAGAGATTTGTTGTTTTTGCAATAGCATTTTTATGGTAAAATAGAATAAAGAAATCCAAGAAACATAGATTTCTTTGGAGAATATGTATAGGAGGTATTGTTTGTGAAACAACAAGAAAAAGTAAAACCGTTTGGAATGCGGGATAAGCTTGCCTATGCAGCCGGTGACTTGGGCTGCAATATGAGCTTTGCCCTGAAGGGAACGGTGCAGACCTTCTGGCTGGTCTTTATGATGCTGGAGACAGGCCTTTTGTCCATTTTGCTTCTGCTGGTGCAGATTTGGGATGCGGTCAATGACCCGATGATCGGAACAATGATTGATAATGATAAGCATCATTATAAGCATGGTAAATTTAAGCAGTACATTTTTGTAGGCGCTTGCGGTCTGCTGATTGGCGGTGCGGCGGTGTTCCTGCCCTTCCCCAATGCGCCGGTAGTATTGAAGGCGATATTGTTTGTGTTCGGTTACATTATTTGGGATGCATTTTATACGGTAGCCAATGTGCCCTATGGTTCTATGCTGTCTTTGGTAACGGAGGACGCCGGTGAGCGTGCTCAGCTTTCTACCTGGCGCAGTGTGGGTTCTATGGTTGGCAATATGTTCCCCATGATTTTGTTGCCTATGCTCATTTGGCAGAAGGTAAATTACGACGGAACCGGCGCATTCCTGGATAAAATTGTGATTCCTGAGGGCTTTACCAAAGAGCAGTTTTTGACAAACCCCCTTACCGGCAAGGCCTACGAAATTGGCGAGGCTGTGCTGAGCCCGGAGACCGGTAAGCAGGTAGAAATCCTGCTGGGCGAGCGCATGTTCTGGGTTGCTCTTTTGATGGGCGTAATCGGCTTTGCCGCATTTATGTTTATGCTGAAAAACATTACCGTCCGCAGTGATGAGAATGCAGTCAAGACAAATGAAGGCGGCGAAAAGTTCAATATTATCAAGTCCTTTGGCAATTTTATGAGAAACCGCCCTGCTGTGGGTGCTACCCTGGCTGCTATGGGAATGTTCTTGGGTATGCAGTCTGCTACCACCGCCAACACCATTATGTTTGCCACCTATTTTAATATGGCATCTATGTCCGGCGTTGTGCAGTTGATTGGCTTTTTGCCCATGTTCCTGTTTATGCCCTTTATTACTAAAATTGTTAGAAAGTACGGCAAAAAGGAAGCTTCTGTGGCAGGAACCATCGTTTCCTTAATAGGCGGCATCATTATGCTGATTTTCCCCACCATTTCCAATACCAATACCGCCCTGATTGTTTACCTGATTGGCTTGGTATTCTTCGGTTTGGGTATGGGTGTCTACACTTGTGTTTCCTGGGCAATGATGGGCGATGCCATTGACTACAACGAATGGAAATTCGGCACACGGGAAGAAGGAACTGTGTATTCGCTGCATTCTTTCTTCCGTAAGCTGGCGCAGGGCGTCGGTCCTTCCCTGGTCCTGGTGCTGATGGGCGTTTTGGGCTATCAGTCCAATTTGGGCACCATCGGTCAGAGCGCACAGACCTCCCATAATATGTGCTGGCTGGTTGCAGGCTTGTATCTGTTCTCTGCGGTTTTGCAGTTTGTTGGCATTGCTGTGATTTACAACATTGACAAGAAGACGCTTGCCCAGATGACCCAGGATTTGGCAGAACGCCACACGCAGGAAGCAGAGTGATTTTGCAAGTATATCACCCTGCTTTGATAAAATAGGACGAACACCATTTTAGGAGGAAAGATTTTGAGAACGATTTTGAATCTAAATCAGGACTGGCGCTTTTTCAAGGGAGAAGCCCAAGTGCCTGCCCAGCTGGATAGCTCCTGGGAGCAGGTAAACCTGCCCCATAGCTGGAACGCCACCGACGGTCAGGACGGCGGCAATGACTACTACCGTGGGGATGCTTGGTATGTAAAGACCATCCAAAAGGCAGATTTGCCGGTAGCTGCACGGTATTTTTTGGAAATCCGTGGCGCGAATTCCTCTGCAGATGTATATGCAGACGGCAAGCACCTGGCCCACCACGATGGCGGCTACTCTACCTGGCGTGTGGATGTAACAGATGCGTTGCAGGATAACACAGTGCTGGCAGTGTTGGTGAACAATGCCCCCAATGAGCAGGTTTATCCTCAGATGGCAGACTTTACCTTCTATGGCGGTCTGTATCGGGATGTGAACCTGATTGCGGTTTCCGAAAGCCACTTTGACTTGGAGTATTACGGCGCTCCCGGTATTCAGGTTACACCTGTAATGGACGGGGAAAATGCTCAGGTTGAGATTGAAGTTTATGTAAAAAATCTTTTGCCCGGTCAGGAAATTTCCTATACTATCAGCGACAAGGAGGGCAATTTGATTGCCCAAAGCGTCACCGGCGAAACCAAGGCAAGCTTTACTCTTGAAAATGTCCACAAGTGGCACGGACGGAAGGACCCCTATCTCTACACTGCCCAGGCAGTGCTTTTGGAAAACGGAGAGGCCATTGACAATGTGTCCGCCCGTTTCGGTTGCCGCAGCTATGAGATTGACCCCAACCGTGGTTTTATCCTCAACGGTGAGGAGTATCCCTTGCGTGGCGTATCCCGCCATCAGGACAGACTGGGCATCGGCAATGCTCTGCTTCCGGAGCACCACAAAGAGGATATGGAGCTGATTTGCGAGGTAGGTGCCACTACCATCCGCTTGGCGCACTATCAGCACGACCAGTATTTCTACGATTTGTGTGACGAGTACGGTCAGGTGGTTTGGGCAGAAATTCCCTACATTTCCAAGCATATGCCCGGTGGTCGGGAGAACACGATTACTCAGATGAAGGAGCTCATCAGCCAAAACTACAACCACCCCAGTATCGTAGTTTGGGGCCTTTCCAATGAGATTTCCATTGGCGGCAGTGACGAGGATTTGCTGGAAAACCACAGAATTCTCAACGACCTGTGCCACGAAATGGATAAGACCCGTAAGACCACCATTGCTGCGGTCTCTATGTGTAAAATGAACGATCCCTACCTGCAGATTCCTGATGTGGTATCCTATAACCACTATTTCGGCTGGTATGGCGGCGAAACCGGTATGAACGGCCCTTGGTTTGACAAGTTCCACGAAACCCACCCCAACATTCCCATCGGCTGCTCCGAGTATGGCTGTGAAGCGCTGAACTGGCACACCTCCGATCCCCGTCAGGGCGACTACACCGAGGAATATCAGGCCTACTACCACGAGGAGCTGATTAAGCAGCTATTCTCCCGGAAGTATATGTGGGCAACCCATGTGTGGAATATGTTTGACTTTGGTGCTGACGCAAGAGCCGAGGGTGGCGAAAACGGACAGAACCACAAGGGTCTTGTGACGATGGATAGAAAGTATAAGAAGGATGCCTTCTATGCTTACAAGGCTTGGCTTAGCGATGAGCCTTTTGTCCACCTGTGCAGCAAGCGCTATGTGGACCGGGTAGAGGATGTGACGAAGGTTACGGTTTATTCCAACCAGCCGGTTGTGGAGCTGTTTGCCAACGGTGTTTCCCTGGGTAAAAAGGAAGCAGCAGATCACTTCTTCTACTTTGATGTTCCCAACGCAGGCACCACCAAGCTGGAAGCAGTTGCCGGAGACTGCCGTGACGAAAGCACCATTTGCAAGGTGGAAACCTTCAATGAGAGCTATCGCCTGGTGGAAAAGGGCGTGGTGCTGAACTGGTTTGACATTGATGAAAAGCCCGGCTACCTGTCCCTGAACTCCAAAATGAGCGAGATTGTAAAGACATTCCGGGGCAAGCTGGTGTTAGCCGGCCTGTTAAAAAAGATAATGGGCGGCAAGAAGGGCGAAAAGAAGAAGGCCATGGGCTTTGAAATTAACGAAGATATGATGCAGATGATGGGTGGCTTCACCCTGTTGCGCTTGACCAGTCTGGTGAGTATGATGAACATCAGCTTCACCAAGGAAGAGCTGCTGAAGCTGAATAAGAAATTATCCAGAATCAAAGCCCCGAAGAAGAAATAATCAAAACACCGCACCTGCCAGGTGCGGTGTTCTTTTGCGCAAAAATAGCCGGGAGGACAATTCCTCCCGGCTGTTTTTCACTTTATCTTAGTACATACCCTGCTGGGCGGCAGCAGCCATAGCGGCTACATCTGCCTCAGGATTGGGCTTGTCGGCAACCAGGCTTTCGGTGGTCAGCACGCAGGAAGCAATGGAAGCGGCATTTTCCAAAGAAGAACGGGTCACCTTGGTGGGGTCTACGATGCCGGCGGCAATCATATCCACATACTGCTCGGTATAGGCGTTGTAGCCGTAACCGATTTTCTTGGAGGACTTGATTTTCTCAAAGACCACACTGCCGTCCACACCGGCATTCTCCGCAATCTGACGGATGGGTGCCTGCAATGCAGTTGCAATAATCTTCGCACCGGTCTTTTCGTCGCCGGAGAGCTTGGCAATCAGCTTTTCCACAGCAGCAATGGCGTTAACCTGAGCAGTACCGCCGCCAGCGACAATGCCCTCTTCCACTGCAGCACGGGTAGCGTTCAGAGCATCCTCCACCCGGAGCTTCTTTTCCTTCATAGCAACCTCGGTCTGTGCGCCGACCTTGATAACGGCAACACCGCCGCTAAGCTTAGCCAAACGCTCCTGCAGCTTCTCCCGGTCGTAGTCGGAAGTGGTGGTTGCAATAGAGCTGCGGATTTGATGTGCACGGGCCTTGATCGCCTCGCTGTCACCGGCACCGTCCACAATGGTGGTGTTGTCCTTGGTGACAACGACCTGACGGGCACGGCCCAAATCAGCCATAGTAGCCTCAGTCAGCTCCATATTCAACTGGCTGGAAATTACAGTACCGCCGGTGAGTACAGCGATATCCTGCAGCATTTCCTTGGGACGGTCGCCAAAACCGGGAGCCTTGACGCAGACGCAGTTGAAGTTGCCGCGCAGACGGTTGACAAGCAGAGTTGCCAAAGCGTCGCCTTCCACATCCTCGGCAATGATCATCATCTTCTTGCCGGCCTTAACAACAGGCTCCAGGATGGGCAGGATTTCCTGAATGGAAGTGATCTTCTTATCGGTGATCAGCAGCAGAGCATCGTCCAGCACAGCCTCCATCTTGTCTGTGTCGGTGACCATATAGGGGGAGATGTAGCCCCGGTCAAACTGCATACCTTCCACAACATCCAGGCCGGTTTCTGCAGTCTTGGACTCTTCAATGGTGATAACACCCTCGGTGCCCACCTTTTCCATAGCCTGGGCAATCAAAGCACCAATGGCCTCGTCGCCGGAGGAAACCGTACCAACACGGGCAATATCCTCAGAACCGCTAACGGGAACGGAATGCTCCTTGATAGCAGCAACTGCGGTCTCCACAGCCTTTTCAATACCCTTGCGCATTACCATGGGGTTTGCACCGGCGGACAGGTTCTTCAGACCCTCACGGGAAATGGCCTGTGCCAGCAAAGTGGCGGTGGTGGTGCCGTCACCGGCAACATCGTTGGTCTTGGTGGCAACCTCACGGATGAGCTGAGCGCCCATGTTCTCAAAAGCGTCCTCCAGCTCGATTTCCTTGGCGATGGTCACGCCGTCGTTGGTAATCAGGGGTGCGCCAAACTTCTTGCCCAGAACCACATTTCTGCCCTTGGGGCCCATAGTAACCTTTACAGTATTAGCCAGCTGGTCAATGCCGGACTGCAGCTTTTTCCGGGCGTCTTCCCCGTAAACAATCATTTTTGCCATAGTTTTATTCCTCCTCAGTCAGTCACAACAGCCAGAACATCTTCCAGCTTTACAAACTTGTAGTCCACGCCGTCCAGCTTGATGTCACTGCCGGTGTAGTTGCCCACGACCACACGGTCACCGGAAGCAATACCCTTTACATCGGGACCTGCGGAGATGACCTCGTAAAATGCAGGCTTTTCCTTAGCGGCAGCCAGGATAATACCGGAAGCGGTGGTCTCCATAGCCTCAGCCTGTTTCAGCAGCAGATTGTCTGCCATAGGTTTCAGTTTCATAACAATTTCCTCCTGACGATTATTTAGATTGCGGCAATGCCGCAGTTATCTATGTAGCGCTTAGCACTCTTTAACATTGAGTGCTAAGCTAAAGTATATCACAGAAGTGTAAAAATGCAAGCCTTTTTTGCGTATTTTTCGTGAAATATTTGTAAACTTGCTTTTCTTAGCCCCCAAACCGGGGAAGAGAGGGGGTATTTTTGTGTAAAGTAATGAAAAAACCGTGAAAATACTTGGCTTTCCACTTGCTTTTTGTGCGAATTGCCTTTATAATGAATAAAAAGTAAGGAGGCGATGACTGTGGGAGAACTGATAGCGGTTCTGTCCGGAAAGGGCGGTACGGGTAAGACCTCAGTCTGCGCCGGGCTGGCAACGGCTTTGTCCCAAATGGGAAAAAAGGTTTTGTGTATTGATTGCGATGTTGGCCTGAGAAACCTGGACATTGCCTTGGGCATTGCGGAGCTGGGTGCGATTTCCTTTTTGGATGTGTGTCGGGGCGAATATGATATCCGTATGGCTACCACCCATCCGGTATTTCCCAACCTGCAGTTTTTGACAGCCCCTATGAATTGCACAGCCGGTGCGGTGGATGCTTTGGCGTTTTCTCAGATGCTGGACAGCATCCGGGACAAGTACCATTATATTTTCTTAGATGCACCGGCAGGAATTGAAGACGGTTTTCGCTTGGCGGCCAAAGCGGCGGACCGTGTGATTTTGGTCACCGGCCCGGACCCGGCTTCTATCCGGGATGCCCGTCAGGCAGCAGATGTGCTGGAAGGGCTGGGCAAAACCAATGTGCGGCTGATTGTAAACCGTATTAGCAAGAAAATGGCTGAGGCATTAAATCTTACCGTGGACGATATTATGGACGAGGCAGGTCTTCCGCTTCTGGGCTTGGTTCCGGAGGATGAAAAGGTGGTGCTGTCTGCGGCGTTTCATCAGCCCCTGCTGGGCTACGGTAAAAAGGGCGCAGCCGCCGCTTGTCGACGGATTGCCAAGCGAATTGAAGGGTTTTCTGTTCCGGTGCGGAACGCAATCAAATAGAAGGAGTGAGCGTAGTGAATATTGCATTTTTGGCACACGATAAAAAGAAGGAACTGATGGTGCAGTTTTGCACCGCTTATAAGAGTATCCTGATAAAGCACAACCTGTTTGCTACGGCTACCACAGGTCGTTTGATTGCGGAAAATGCCGGCTTGCCGGTGACACTGTTGCTTTCTCACAAGCAGGGCGGCCATCAGCAGATTAACGCCCGGATTGCCTATAATGAAATTGATTTGGTGCTGCTGTTTAATGACCCCAACTCCGTGGACACCTGGGCGGACAGCCAGCTTTTGGAGACCATTCGCCACTGTGACCGGCATAATGTACCCATCGCTACCAATTTGGGCAGCGCAGAAATGGCAATTATGGGTCTGCAAAGAGGCGATTTGGATTGGCGTGAAGTGATGCGCACCAAGCCTGTATATTAAGGGAAGGCGCGGCAGATAAACAAAAATAATGACAGAGGGGCTAGCATAGCTGGATGCCCCTCTGCTTCTTTGGAAGGAAAGAATTATGGAAAGAATAAAACCTCGCACATTGTCCGGCTTTATGGAGTTGCTGCCCCAGAAGCAGCAAAGGCTGGAAAAAATGATGGAAGTTCTGCGCAATACCTACAGCCTGTACGGCTTTGCGCCTTTGGATACCCCTGCCATCGAGGATGCGCAGATTTTGCTTGCCAAGGGTGGCGGTGAAACAGAAAAGCAGATCTATCGGTTCCAAAAGGGCGACAGCGATTTGGCGTTACGCTTTGACCTGACAGTGCCCCTTGCCAAGTATGTGGCTCTGCATTACAATGAGCTGGCTTTCCCCTTCCGCCGGTTCCAAATCAGCAAGGTGTACAGAGGTGAACGGGCGCAAAGAGGCCGGTTCCGGGAATTTTATCAGGCGGATATTGATATCATTGGTGACGGCAAGCTGGATATTCTCAACGAGGCAGAAATTCCGGCGATTATCTACCGGGTGTTCCGTGGCTTTGGCCTGACCCGGTTCCAAATCCGGGTGAATAACCGGAAAATCCTCAACGGCTTTTATGCGATGCAGGGGCTTTCCGAAAAAAGCGGTGAGATTATGCGCACCGTGGATAAGCTGGATAAAATCGGTGCAGACAAGGTACGTGGCATTCTAACCCAGGACTGCGGCCTTTCGGAAGCGCAGGCAGAAGAAATTCTGAAGTTTATTGCCATCTCCGGAACCAATGCCCAGGTTTTGGAGGCGCTGACCGGATATGAAGGTAAAAACGAGATGTTTGATGCCGGCTTGGCAGAGCTGAAAATCGTAACGGCAAACCTGACGGCCTTCGGCGTGCCCGAGGAAAATTTTGCTGTGGATTTGACCATTGCCCGTGGCCTGGATTACTACACCGGTACGGTGTATGAAACTACGCTTCTGGATTATCCTCAAATCGGCTCTGTATGTTCCGGCGGCCGGTATGATGACCTGGCTGGATACTATACGGAAAAGGCTTTGCCCGGTGTGGGTATTTCCATTGGCCTGACCCGTCTGTTCTATGTGCTGGATGAGCAGGGACTTCTCAATCCGGAGTTGCCCAGTGCCCCGGCAGATGCGCTGGTTTTGCCTATGACGGAAAATCTGACCCCGGCAATCTCTTTGGCAGAGCAGCTGCGCAGCGAAGGTGTCCGTGTCCAGCTATACGCGGAGCAGAAAAAATTTAAGCAGAAGATGAGCTATGCCGATAAGCTGGGTGTACCCTATGTGGTGCTGTTAGGCGAGGATGAAATTGCAGAGGGTAAGTGCTCTGTAAAGGATATGCGCTCCGGAGAGCAGGTAAAGCTGACGCCGGCGGAGGCTGCGGTTCACATCCAAAAAGGCCTGGCAGAAAATAGCGGTCCTTTGATTTTGGAGTAATATGGAAGAAAAATTTTTGCAGGAGGCAGCAGCCTGCCGGGAGAAAGCATTATCCCTTGGCGTGCGCATCCGCCCCATAGAGGATATAAAAGCGGCCCATAGAATACTCTCCGGACATCGGGAAAGCGACGGCTTTTTCCAGCTTGCCGACAAAGGCAGACTGGATTTGTCCCTGGAAGCCTTGGCAGTGAAAAAAGCCTACACGGCACTCTTTACTGACGAGGAAGCCAACACTGCCCTAATCCGTCTTTTAGACGCAGGTTACAAATTTGCATAAAACAACAGCCGCCCAAATGGGCGGCTGTTGTTTTATTAACAATAGAAATCTTTAATTTTCTTGGCGCGGCTGGGATGGCGGAGCTTCCGGATAGCCTTATTCTCAATCTGACGAATACGCTCACGGGTTACGCCGAAAATCTGACCCACTTCTTCCAGAGTGTGGGTTCTGCCGTCATGCATACCGAAGCGCATTCTCAATACATCCGCTTCTCTGTCCGCCAGGGTGTCCAAAATTTCCTTCAATGCCTCGGCAAGCAGCGCATTGGAGGTGGCATCTGCCGGGCCGGGGGTACGCTCGTCCTCCACGAAGGAGCCGATAGAGGTGTCTTCTTCGTCGCCCACCGGGGTATCCAAAGACAAGGTATCGGCAGCCGTGCGGTTTGCCTCAATGATTTTCTCCACAGGCAGGTTCAGCTCTGCGGCGATTTCCTCCACAGTGGGCTCACGGCCCAGCTCCTGCACCAGCTTTCGGTTACAACGGGTGGCTTTGTTAATTACTTCAACCATATGCACCGGTACACGAATGGTTCGTGCCTGATCGGCAATGGCACGGGTAATGGCCTGCCGGATCCACCAGGTAGCATATGTAGAGAATTTGTTTCCCTTTGTCCAGTCAAACTTGTCAACAGCCCGGATAAGGCCGGTGTTACCCTCTTGAATCAGGTCCAGAATGTGAAGACCCCGTCCGGAATACTTCTTTGCGATGGAAACCACCAGACGCAGGTTTGCTTCCGTCAGCTTGTTTTTGGCAACCTGGTCACCCTCGGACACCGCCTTGGCCAGCGCCACCTCTTCCTCAGCAGACAAAAGCTTAATCTGACCGATTTCCTTCAGGTACATACGCACCGGGTCGTCCAGATTATACTCGGCGGCCAAATCCACCGGGTCTACCAGCTCTTCCTCGTCGATACCGGACAGGTCGATATCGTCATCCAGACTGTCGTCTAAGACAACATCCAAATCGTCGCCCAAATCCAAGTCCAGGTCGGAGCTGACAACCTGAATATTCATGGCTTCAAACCGATCGTAAATTTCTTCAATTTTCTCAGGACTTAAATCCAGCTTCTCCAAATGGGCATTTAATTCGGAGGCTTTGATCATACCGTCTTTGCGGCCCTGGGCAATCAGCATTTGCAAAATGCTTTGCAAATCCTCTGCCTGCTTGTCGGCTTTCTTTACTGTACTCATAAACATATTTCCTCTTCTTTTCTTAATTGCCGTTAGAATATAGCCCGAATACGGCAATTTGACAAGGGTTTTTACGAAAAAATTTTCAAAAAAATCAACTTTCGTTGTTTTTTGTCGGTACAAAGCACAGTATGCCCCAAAAAACAGAAAAACATACAGTTGCCTTTTTTATAAAAATTCGTTATAATTTATAAAGATTATTGCGAGGTGCGACTATGACAGACCTTTCTAAAATTCGGAATTTTTCCATTATTGCCCATATAGACCACGGCAAGTCCACATTGGCAGACCGTCTTTTGGAGGAATGTGATGCGGTGGATAACCGTCAGCAGGAACAGCAGATCCTGGATTCTATGGACCTGGAGAGAGAACGGGGTATTACCATTAAGGCAACCGCCGTTCAGCTAACCTACACTGCCGATGACGGCCAAACCTATGCGTTAAACCTGATTGATACCCCCGGCCATGTGGACTTCAACTATGAAGTCAGCCGTTCGCTGGCGGCTTGCGAAGGTGCAATTTTGGTGGTAGATGCCTCTCAGGGCGTGGAGGCGCAGACGTTGGCCAATACCTACCTGGCAATTGATGCCGGGCTGGAAGTGCTGCCGGTGATTAATAAAATTGACCTGCCCTCGGCAAGACCTAAGGAGGTCAAAGCGGAGGTGGAGGATATTATCGGCATTCCTGCTGAGGATGCTCCGGAAATCTCTGCCAAAAACGGCATTAACATTCACTCTGTGCTGGAAATGATTGTGAAAGATGTTCCTGCGCCCAAAGCAGACCGGGCAGCTCCCTTGCAGGCGCTGATTTTCGACAGCCAATACGACTCCTACCGGGGCGTTATCGTTTATACCCGTGTAAAAGCCGGCACTGTCCGTGCCGGTCAGGATATTAAAATGATGTCCACCGGGGCTACCTACAAGGTGGTGGAAGTGGGAACGATGAGCCCGAAAGGCTTAGTCCCCAAGGACGCCTTGGGTGCCGGTGAGGTGGGCTATATTACCGCCTCTATCAAGAACATTGCCGATACCCAGGTGGGCGATACCATTACCTCTGTGGAAAATCCGGCAGATCAGGCACTTCCCGGCTACCGTCCGGTGCAGCCGATGGTGTATTCCGGTGTGTATCCGGCAGACGGTGCCAAGTATCAGGATTTGCGGGAGGCTTTGGAGAAGCTGAAGCTGAACGATGCCTCTATGTCCTATGAACTGGAAAGCTCCATTGCTTTGGGCTTTGGCTTCCGGTGTGGCTTTTTGGGACTTTTGCATATGGAAATCATTCAGGAACGGCTGGAACGGGAATACAATTTGGACTTAATTACCACCGCCCCCAATGTTGTGTAGCGGGTGACCAAATATGACGGCACGGTACTGATGGTGGATAACCCTCTGGACTCTCCTGACCCAATGGAAATCCAATTGGCGGAAGAGCCTTATGTGAAGATAAGCCTGATTGCGCCCCAGGATTATGTGGGCAATATGATGGACCTGGCCACCTCCCGCCGGGGAGAATTTAAGGATATGGTCTATCTGGACGCAAACCGGGTAGAATTGCATTATGAGATGCCCTTAAATGAAATTATCTATGATTTCTTTGATGCGCTGAAGTCCCGCACCCGTGGCTATGGCTCATTAGACTATGAGCTGATTGGCTACCGACCCAGCCGGTTGGTAAAACTGGACATTCTCCTGAACGGTGATGTGGTGGATGCGCTGTCTTTCATCCTTTTTGCGGACAATGCCTATCCCCGTGCCCGGAAAATCTGCGAGAAGCTGAAGGAAAACATTCCCCGTGCCCAGTTTGAAATTCCGGTGCAGGCGGCCATTGGCGGAAAAATTATCGCCCGAGAGACCATTAAGGCCTTGCGTAAGGATGTGCTGGCCAAGTGCTATGGCGGCGATATTACCCGTAAGAAGAAGCTTTTGGAAAAACAAAAAGAGGGCAAGAAGCGGATGCGTACCTTTGGTACGGTTTCTGTTCCCTCGGAGGCCTTTATGGCGGTGCTCAAGCTGGATGAAGATTAAAGACCGAACATCTTTGGAGGCAAGCTATGCCCTTTTTATCACGAAACAACAGAACGCCCCTGGGTATTTATATTCATGTTCCCTTTTGTCGCAGCAAGTGTCAGTATTGTGACTTTTATTCTGTAGCGCAAAGGGATGACAAGCTGATGGACGGCTATCTGGAGGCGGTTTGCAGTCACATCCGGGAGGCAGGCCCTTTGGCGCCGGGATATGTGGTGGATACCGTGTATTTTGGCGGCGGCACCCCCAGCTTTTTCGGAGCAGAGGGGCTGGCGGTGATACTCAGCGTCATTCGCAAGAGCTTTGATGTTTCCGCCGGTGCGGAAATCACATTTGAGGCGAACCCGGATTCTGTGTCCGATAAGCTTTTGAAGCGACTGCGCAGCGAAGGTTTTAACCGTGTCAGCCTGGGCATCCAGTGTGACAATGACGAAATTCTCAAAAAAATCGGCAGACCCCATACCTACGAGCAGGCAGTAACGGCGGTGAAGCGAATCCGAAAGGCAGGCTTCCGGAATTTGTCCGTGGATTTAATCTACGGTTTGCCGGGACAAAGCCTGCAAGCTTGGGAGGATACCCTGCGCAATGTGCTTTTGCAGCTAAAGCCGGAGCATATCAGTTGCTACGGACTGCAGGTGGAGGAGGGAACGCCCCTTTACCAGTGCCGGCAATTCTGCGACCTGGCAGACGACGACACTCAGGCGGATATGTATTTGTCTGCGGTGCAAATTCTCAGAAGCTTCGGCTTCCGCCAGTACGAAATCTCCAATTTCTGCAGAAAAGGACAGGTTTCTCGGCATAACCTGAAATATTGGACCGGCGGTCAGTATTTGGGCTTTGGCCCAAATGCCAGCTCGGACTTTGCCGGTCAGCAATTCCGGATTGTCCGGGATGTGCAAACCTATGTGGAGCAAATCCGGGAAGGCGGACAGGTACTGCAGGAGGTGCACAATGTGCCCAATCGGGAACGGGCAGGCGAATACCTGATGTTCCGGCTGCGCATTGCCTCCGGCATTGACCCGGAAGAATATGAGAAGCAGTTTTTGCTGCCCTTTGCGCCACTGGAAAAGGCTATGGAGAAATTCCGTACCCAGGGTTGGGCGCAAAAGACCTATGATGGCAGATGGCACCTGACCCCGCAGGGCTTTTTGCTGTCCAACACCATTATCTCCGACCTTTTGGCGATTCAGGAAAAAAACAGCCCCCTTGTGTAAAGGGGACACATAGAATGCAAAAAAAGACCGCACCCGATTGGGTGCGGTTTTTTTGACGGCAAATTAGCCTTCTGCGCGCATCTGAGCGAAGCACTCGCTGCAGTATACGGGACGGTCGGACTTGGGCTCGAAGGGAACCTTTGCCTCACCGCCGCAACGGGCGCAGGTAGCAGTGAAGAACTCACGGGGGCCACGGGCGCTGTTCTTGCGAGCGTCACGGCAAGCCTTGCAGCGCTGGGGCTCGTTCTGGAAGCCGCGCTCTGCGTAGAATTCCTGCTCACCAGCGGTGAAAACGAATTCGTTGCCGCACTCTTTGCAAACTAAAGTCTTGTCTTCGTACATTGTGTTTACCTCTTTTCGGTTAATAGCCCCGCGCAAACCCCATCAATTGACTGGAAATAACCCAGGGTCTTTATAATTTAGGTGATAACCCACCATAAGCCGCATTATACACAAATTGGGGATTATTGTCAATAGTTTCTAAGAATTTTTGTGTTAAAAATTAGCAATTTGTGCATATTTGATTAAATATCGAAAAGTGTTTGCTCCGGACTTTGCAAATGCAGATGGTCGTAGGCAAGCTTTGTAACGCACCGACCTCTGGGTGTCCGGGTCAGAAAGCCCAACTGCATAAGATATGGCTCATAAACATCCTCTAGGGTAATGGCCTCCTCGCCAATGGTAGCCGCCAGGGTTTCCAGACCCACCGGACCGCCGCCGTAATTATGGATAATGGCGGAGAGCATTCTTCTGTCTATATTGTCAAGACCCAGCGCATCCACCTCCAACCGGCTCAGCGCCAAATCCGCAGCCTCCTTGGTAATAACGCCGTCACCCAGCACGCAGGCAAAATCCCGCACCCGGCGCAAAAAACGATTGGCAATCCGGGGCGTTCCCCGGCTACGGGTGGCAATCTCCATAGCACCCTTGGGGTCGATGTCCATTCCTAAAATGGTGGCGGACCTGGTGACAATCCGTGCCAGCTCCTCCGGGGTGTACAGCTCCAGACGCAGGCTCACGCCAAACCGATCCCGCAACGGTGCGGACAACTGACCGGCTCTTGTGGTGGCACCCACCAAAGTAAACTTGGGCAAATCCAGCCGAATGGAGTTGGCGCTGGGGCCTTTGCCCACAATAATGTCAATGGCAAAATCCTCCATAGCCGGGTAGAGAATTTCCTCTACAACCCGGTTCAATCGGTGGATTTCGTCGATAAACAAAATATCCCCCGGATTGAGGTTGGTCAAAAGCGCTGCCAGGTCACCGGGCTTTTCGATAGCGGGCCCGGAGGTGATGCGGATATTCACACCCATTTCGTTGGCAATGACGCCGGCCAGAGTGGTTTTACCCAGCCCGGGAGGGCCATATAATAATGTATGGTCCAAAGGCTCATTCCGTCTGCGGGCAGCTTCAATATAAACACTTAAATTGGATTTTGCCTTTTCCTGACCGGTATAGTCAGACAAAAGCTTGGGTCGCAACCCGATTTCTCCGGCATCCTGGGGAGCAAAAGTGGGGGAAATAATCGGTTGACCCAAATCGTCGTTAAATTCTAAGCTCATAACATCACCTTGTGATAATTGACAATTGACAATGGACAATTGACAATTATTCCTTCGTAGATTTTACAACGAAAAGCAAAGGCCTTTCTAATTCGCTGCAGACAAAAGAATATAATTAGTATTACAAAATTTAATCATCGCGATAGCGATACCATAATTGTCAACTGACAACTGTCAATTGTCAATTTTTCATCACCATTGCGCGCAGCGCAAATCGTACCAGCTCTTCTGTGGAAGCGTTGGGGTCAGCGCCCTTCAAGGCCACGGCAATTTCCGAGGGAGAATACCCCAGCTCCTGCAAAGCGGCCTGGGCAAGATTGGCATTGCTTTGGGACATTGCCGGGGCAGAGACGCCGGCAGAGAAGTCCAGCTCCGCAGAAGTTGCGCCCATTTTGTCCTTTAGCTCCAAAATAATCCGTTGCGCAAGCTTCTTTCCTACGCCCTGGGCAGCAGTCAGCAGCTTTTCGTCCCCGGTCATCACCGCCAGGGTGAAGTTTTGGGGCCCGGAGGCTAAAATAGCCAAAGCTGCCTTAGGGCCGACGCCATTGACAGAGGTAAGCAGACTGTAGCAGTGCTGCTCCTCCCGGTTGATAAAACCATACAGGTCAAAGGCATCCTCCCGGATAGACTCTGTGATATATAATTTCGCAGGCTGATTTAATTTTAGTTGACCGGCAGTGTAGGGGGTGACCCGGCAGCCGTAGCCCACGCCGCCGCAGTCGATTACGGCAAGCCCCGGCTCCAATACGGCAACCGTCCCGGAAACATAGTATAGCATAAAAAACACCTATGTTAATTGACAATGGACAATGGACAATTGACAATTATTCTTTCGTAGATTTTACAATGGAAATCAACAATCGTTCTAATTCGCTGCAATCAGCAAAAATAGAGGAAAATTGTTTGTGCGTTAAATAATCTGTTTCGTATAATAAACGAAGCCAATAATCTGTTTCATAGGCTTCCTTCAAGGCTATGTTCAGCTTGTTGACAAAATCGGCCCTGCTCTGTGCCTGTTGTGCTTCTGCCACATTGGCACCAATACTGGTGCCTGCGCGCAATAATTGTTTTGACATCACAAACTCTTTTCGCTCCGCTTTCAAGAATTTGCATAAATTTACGATCCGCTTTGCAAAGAGGAAGCTCTTGTTTTGAATAGAGGATTGCATTTTAAGCATACTCCTTAATTAGAATTATTGCGGTAGCGATACAAGAATTGTCAATTGTCAACTGTCAATTGTCAATTCTAGCAAGCAGGGATGTGCTGGAGCGAGCGTGGCACAGGGCGATAGCAATGGCATCGGCGGCGTCATCCGGCTTGGGAAGCTTTTCCAAACCCAAAATCCGCTTGGTCATATCCTGAACCTGATGCTTCGTGGCATTTCCGTAGCCGACTACTGCCTGCTTTACCTGAACAGGCTTATATTCAAAAACCGGCAAACCTGCCTGCCGAATGGCAAGCAGTATCACCCCCCGGCTTTGGGCGACGCCAATGGCAGTGGTGACATTATGACCGAAGAACAGCTCCTCGATTGCAACGGCATCGGGCTTTGTGGTCTCCAAAAGTGCCCGCATATCCTCATAAATGGTCACCAGCCGGGCAGAGAACTCCTGCCCGGCTGGTGTGGTGATTGCGCCGCACTTGAGAAGTTGGGCAGAACCTCGTTGCGCATCAATCAGGGCAACGCCGGTAATCCCGTAGCCCGGGTCAATTCCCAAAATTCTCATACAGACACCTCTTAAGTCCGTGTAACAAAGATGTAGTAGGCAATCAGAGCCACAGCAAAGGCACCCCATGCCAGACGCTTAATCCACACGGATTTGTCCTTCTTGGGATTAAAGGGATCGTCCTGCTCCAGCTCAAAATCTAAATTCTGCTCGTCCATTTTCTCTCACCTCCAATAAAAAGGTACGCTGTAATCATAGCACAAAGGAAACTTTTTGACAAGGGGGTATTTTTTGTGACGGCGCAGCACCTTCTATGTTCAACCTATACAAAAACCACCGGTAAATTTTGTAACGCCCCTACAAATAGTGGTAGCGACGGCGCCAAAACCATATATATTGCTTTGTTAAAATTATATAAAAAAGGCTTGCAAAACGGAACCAAAAATGGTATAAATATAGAAAGTGATCGTGGTCGTTTATGGGCGTCTGCAGACCCTGCATTTTGCCCAATTTGAGAAAGAAATCCGAAGAATTACCAAATAGGTGCTTGACAAACGGAAAATTATTAGTTAAACTGATAATGTGTAAAAATGACCAAATAGCGCCTTTGGAAATTAGAATTTTTTGATATTTTGATAATATGTGTCTTCCCGGAAAAGAGTAATGCACTTCTCCGGGAAACTGGCGTTTCCGGAAAGCAAGCGTTTTTTGATGCAGAATTCGGAGGCGTTGCAAATCCAGTTTCGTCTATATTTGGGTGTAATCCCTGCTTATAGAAATTTTGTTAGGAGGAAACAAAAATGAATGTCAATTTGAAAAGATTGCTTAGCTTTCTTGTTGTAATGGCGTTGGTTTTGGGAATGGTTCCTGCCACCGGTATTCCCGCAGTAACAGCCAAAGCAGAAGAAACTGAGCAAACAACACCTACACCTACCTATGCTGATAATCTGACGCTTGATGCAGAGAACAAGGCATGGTGTCCCGGTTGTGGCGAATTCGTGACCTGGGAGCTTGCAACAGTGGGACTTCATGAAGCAACAAGCGCTGGCAAACACATTTATCTGGAGACTGACTTGACACATACTGAGACCACGTCTGAGCAGTCTGTTGTCGCCAACTCCGGCACAAAGATTTGTTTGCATCTGAACGGCAAGACCTATAATGCGAAGACTATCAAAGCTTTGGGCGGTAGCTCCGCTTTTGGTACCGTGAACATCTATAGCGGTAACGGCGGTCAGGTTAAGTTCGTCGATGGCGAAGCAACAGGCTTCCTTGCCCTTGGTGCATCCGGTAGTTATAGGCCTGTCATCAACCTGTACGGCGGCACTTATTCCTACCAGGCCGAAGCTCACACCGGCTCCTTGCTGTATTCTTCCGTGGGCAATATATCTCTGCATGGTAATGCTCTGGTAGAAGACGATTTCACGATGGAGGCTAACGGCGCCCGGATCTACCTGTACGACACAGCTGTGCTGCGTGGTAACTGTACCTGGGAAGGTTCAGCAAAGGGCTGGATTTGCCTGATGGAAGGCTGGACCGGTGAGTTGGTTACGGACGCCACCACAGTCACGAGAGTCATAGTGTCTCCGGCGAAGGCTGCTCTGCAGGGAACAGTCAAGGGCGACGGCTTCTTCTATGAGAAGGCCAGCGCAAGCGGCGAGACTTTGACCAAGGCTCCTCCCAAGACTGAGTATAACCAGAACCTGCAGTTCCTGGAAGGCACGCAGAAGGCATACTGCCCCGGTTGTAAGAAGACCGCAACCTGGACAGCTCTGGCAGATGAATATAAGAATATAACAAGCAGTGGACACTATTATGTGGGCGACGTAACGGAAATTACCGCCATTGACAACAACAATTCCATTAGAGTTGGCGGCGGTACAACAGTGTGTCTGCACCTGAACGGCAAGACCCTGACAACTGCTGGCCGAATCCAAGATCTTGGCGGCACGCTGAATATCTACAGTGGTGACGGCGGCAAGATTTTTGCAAAAACCAACAATGCTAAGCAGTGTCTCGGTGCGGCGTACAACAAAGGCGGCGCAATGAATCTGTATGGCGGTACTTACCAATATGAGGGAACAGCAGCAGACGACTATGCTCTTATGTCTCAAGTGACAGTAAGTCTGTATAATGCAACAGTGGACGGTAACGTACATCATTACATTGCCGGCTCCACCTTGCGGCTGAATGGTACCAGCACGGTTACTGGCTCTCATGTGTTCAAAGATAACGTCGCAGCCAAGGTGATCCTGGCTGAAGGCTGGAGCGGCACTCTGACTCTGACAGAAGCAGAAGCCGCAAAGGTTACTGTAGAAGGCACCCTGGCAGG
>JAZOME010000029.1:0-54818 GCA_045653685.1 Faecousia sp. | reverse complement strand
ATCAGCATTTCCTCCGGCAACAGGGAGATGGCATCGTGTAAGCTGTGAACATCCATTATAAATACCCCTCCTTATGCAAATAGTCTTTCAAGCCCTGCCGGGTGCGGTAAAGAAGGATTTTTACCTTCGATTCGGTCATATGGCAGTATGCAGCAATTTTCTTCACCGGGTCTAAGTAGTAATACCTGCCCAAAAACACATTGCGAGCTTCCACGGACAAGGTCTGCAAATATGCGGCAATGGCCTGGGAAAGCAGTTGCGTGTCAAGCTGCGCTTCCGGGGTATCGCAGTGGGAGATGCAGTCCTGAAGCTCCTCTAAGGAAAGGGCATATTCTCCGGCGCTACGCTTTTGGCTATTCTTTTTCCGGAATAGGTCAATGGCAATGCGCCGTGCCAGCTTTCCCAGATAGGTGGACAGCACTTGGGGCTTGTGAGGCGGTATGGAGTTCCAGGCGGCAAGATAGGTGTCGTTGACACTTTCCTTAGAATCCTCCCGGTCATAAAGAATATTGTAGGCAATGGTATGTAAGTAGCTGCCATATTTTGCCTGGGTGAGGGCAATGGCTTTTTCGTTTCTGTTCCAGTAAAACTCCACAATTTGACTGTCCTGCAATAGAACCACCTCCTATCAATCTACTCGTAAAAAAATGCTTCCGGTTACAACCCCGGAAGCATTTTTTGAAAAATTTTGGGGCTGTTTGTCAGTCTACCCGGATGATACGGTTGTCCAGTCTGGGCTTTCTAACAGGCTCACCGTCAGGATAGCCCAAAATGCAGTTGCCAACTCCCCGGTAATGCTCCGGAAGTCCCCATTTTTTCAAAAGGGCCTTTCCCTGGTCGGTGTCAAACATCTCCCTTGCCCGATGGATCCAGCAACTGCCTACCCCCAATGCGGTGGCGGCATTCATAAGATTACCCATTACCAAGGCGCCATCCTCTACCCAGGTGCGTCGCTCCGGGTCGGACAGCACAACCACCACGCAGGGAGCATTATAAAAGGGGTCTGATGTAGCACCTAAAATTTCGGCATTCATTTGGGATAAAATATCCCGGGTTTCCTTGTCCGTCACTGCCACCATCACAGCCTTTTGGTTGTTCATTCCGGTGGGAGCATACAGACCGGCCTGCAAAATCTCACTTAAAATTTCCTCGGGGATAGGCCGGGAAAGATACTTTTTTGTGCTGCAACGGCTTTTCAAAGTGCTTATGGTAGCATTCATAGCAAAACCTCCTTATCTACTATTATTTTACCCCAAACAGACCCTATCGTCAATGCGGATATTTGTGTATATTTTTGCTTGTTTATTTTGTAATGTGTGTTATAATGAGTACAATCTTTAACATTGGAGGAAACGAAAATGAAATATGATCGTACCTTTAACTTTTCTGCCGGCCCTGCTATGATGCCGGAGGAGGTTCTGGAGGAAATCCGGGATGAGATGATGAACTGCCGGGGAAGCGGTATGTGTGTGATGGAAATGTCCCACCGCAGTGCTGTGTTCCAGCAGATTATCGACGAGGCAGAGCAGGACCTGAGAGACCTGATGAACATCCCTGATAACTATAAGGTGCTGTTTATTCAGGGCGGTGCTACTTTGCAGTTTTCTATGATTCCTATGAACCTGATGAAAAACGGAAAAGCCCTTTATATCGAGACCGGTGCTTGGTCCAAGAAGGCCATTGCCGAGGCTAAGAAGGTGGGTCAGGTAGAGGTTATCTCCTCCAAGGATAAAAACTATACCTACATCCCCGACTGCTCCGACCTGGATATCTCCGAGGATACGGACTATGTGTACATCTGCGAAAACGAAACTATCCACGGCACTACCTGGCAGACCTTGCCCAACACCAAGGGTCATGTTTTGGTTGCCGACCAGTCCTCTATGTTCCTGTCCAAGCCCTGCAATGTGTCTGACTACGGCCTGATTTATGCCGGTGTGCAGAAGAATGTAGGCCCTGCCGGTATGGTGATTGCCATTATCCGTGAGGACTTGATTCGGGACGATTTGGAAAACCTGCCGGTGTACCTGCAGTATAAGACCCACGCCGACAGCGCATCGCTGTACAACACCCCCAACTGCTGGGCAATTTACTGCTGCGGCAAGGTGTTTAAGTACCTGAAGAAGCAGGGCGGCCTGGAGGCTATGAATCAGCGCAATCAGGAGAAGGCAAACATTCTCTATGATTTCCTGGATAATTCCAAGATGTTTGGCGGCACTGTGGAAAAGGAAGTCCGCAGCCTGATGAATGTGCCCTTTGTCACTGAGAGCAAAGAGCTGGATGCGCAGGTGGTAGCTGCTACCAAGGCTGCCGGTTTTGATAATTTGAAGGGTCATAAGTCCGTGGGCGGTCTGCGTGCCTCTATCTACAATGCAATGCCCAAAGAAGGCGTGGAAGCGCTGGTGGACTTCCTGAAAAAATTTGAAGAAGATTACAGAGGATAAGATATGGCAATCATAAGACCTTTCCGGGCAATTCGTCCGGCGACAGAGCTGGCGTCCTCCGTGGCGGCTCTGCCTTATGATGTGATGAACAGCCAGGAAGCAAGACAGATGGTTACGGGCAACCCCTATTCCTTCCTCCATGTGGACAAAGCGGAAATCGATTTGGACGAAAGCATCGATTTATACGATACCCGTGTGTATGAAAAAGCCCGGGATAACCTGAACCAAATGGTGGAAAAAGAGGTATTTGTCCAAGACGAAAAGCCTTGTTTGTATATCTACAAGCAGGTGATGAACGGCCGTGCCCAGGTGGGTATTGTGGCCTGTGCCTCCATTGACGAGTATATGGAAAATACCATCAAAAAGCACGAGCTGACCCGGGCAGACAAGGAGCAGGACCGGATTAACCATGTGGACTATTGCGATGCCAATACCGGCCCAATTTTCCTGACCTACCGGGCACGGGAGGATATCAATAAGCAGGTGGCTCTGGAAATGGAAAAGAAGCCTGTGTACGATTTTGTCAGCGAGGACGGCATCGGCCATACCGTGTGGGTAATGGATAAGGAAGCTGTGATTTCCCAAATCTGCGAAAGCTTCTCCCAAATTCCCAATTTGTATATTGCCGACGGACACCACCGTTGTGCTTCTGCCGCCCGGGTGGGCGTGAAGCGCCGGGAGCAAAACCCGGGCTATGACGGAAACGAGGAATTTAACTATTTCCTGTGCGTACTGTTCCCGGATGCGCAGCTTTATATTATGGACTACAACCGCTTGGTGAAGGACCTGAACGGCAACACCAAAGAGACTTTCTTGCAGAAGGTTTCCCAGCAGTTTACCGTGACACCCTATGCAGAAGATGGCGTGCTGAAGCCGGAGAAAAAGCATACCTACGGGATGTATTTGCAGGGCCAGTGGTATTTACTGGAGGCAAAGCCCGGCAGCTTCGACCCCAAGGACCCGGTGGAGCAGTTGGATGTGTCCATTTTGCAGAACAACCTGTTACACCCTATTTTGGGAATTGGCGACCCCCGTACCGACAAGCGTATTGATTTCGTAGGCGGAATCCGGGGCTTGCAGCATTTGGCAGACCGGGTAGACAGTGGGGAAATGGCAGTGGCCTTCTCTATGTACCCCACCACTATGGATGATTTAATGGATATTGCCGATGCCGGCGCCATTATGCCCCCCAAATCCACTTGGTTTGAGCCGAAGCTCCGCAGTGGACTGTTTATTCATAAATTAACCGATTAAGGAAGACCGCCCTTTAGGGCGGTCTTTTGTAGATGAAATTTCAATTGCGAGTTGAATTTTCTTGAAATAATGAAAGAATAGGCTTGCATTTTTTGTCGAATGTACTATAATTATAGACGAGGTGAGTGCAATGACAGATATCAGTCACATCGGTTTTAATATTCGTAAGCTCCGGGAGAAAAAGGGGCTGACCCAGCGTGCGCTGGCGGACAGTGTCTTTGTTAGCTTTCAGGCAATCAGCGCTTGGGAACGGGGCTTGAGTGTTCCGGATTTGGAAAATGCCATGCGTCTTGCCCGGTATTTCGGGGTGTCTGTAGACGCACTTCTGTCCAAAACCGGTCAGGAATATTTTGTGGGAATTGACGGTGATAGCACCAAAACGGAATTTGTGCTGTTTGAGGCGGACGGCCGGGTGGTGCGGGTAGAGCGTTTGCCCGGTGCCAACCCCAATGACCGGGATTTGGAGCATACCGTGAGTGTGCTTAGCCGGGGCTTGGAGCAGCTATTGGGTAACTTGGTGCCTATTGCGGTGTTTGTAGGCATTGCCGGCGCATCTCAGTCGGATTATCGAAAGGCCATTGCTGCCCGGCTTTCTCAAAGCTTCCATACCCGTGTGCAGGTGGACTGGGATGCGGCCAATGTGCTGTCTATGGGCGCTGACCCGGAAAATTCGATTGCGGTTGTTTGCGGCACCGGTTCCTGCGTCTATGTCCGTAAAGGCAACCGGCAGTACCATTATGGCGGCTGGGGACAGCTATTTGACCTGGCAGGCTCTGCCTATGATGTGGGTAGAGACGCCATTCGCTATACCCTGTCTGCTGAGGATGGCTTGACGGAGCATAATGCACTTTCTCAGCGTGTGCTGGAAGCCTTGGGCGGCGGCGCTTTCGATCAGATTTCTACTATCTACAAAAAGGGAAGCTCCTATATTGCAGGCTTTGCCCAAATTGTGTTGGAGCTGGCGCAGCAGAAAGAGCCTACAGCAAACCAAATTTTGCAGACCAATGCCAACCGCTTATCTCAGTTAATCCAAACGGCTATCCAGCACCACGGTACTCCGGTGCAGATTATGGCGGCAGGCAGCTTTTTGAAAAACGAGCTGTTTCGGGAAATGGTGCAGAACCAGGTGGGCGTAAAGCTGGTCATTCCGGAAATTTCTGCAGTGTACGGGGCTTGCGTAGAGGCTCTGCGGATGCAAAATATACCTGTTTCCCAGTCGTTTTACCAAACCTTTGCAGAGAGCTATCGTATCCTATAATTGCAGCAGGAGATACCGCCGGTATCTCCTGCTTTGTTCATAGTTGTTTCCGATACAAGGATTTTTTTGGGAAAAAGTATGTTTTTGTTGACGAAAAGGTATCACTTGTGGTAGCATAACCAGTACAATGAGGTAGTATGCCATACTATGGACGAAAGCCCGTTAGCTTCATTTTAAGAGGAGAACATTATGAGCAAATCAAGAAAAGTTTTAGCCGCGATTTTGGCGCTTGTCACGGTCTTCTGCCTGTGCGCTGGACTTGCCGGCTGCAAGAAAGCAGGTGCCGGCGATGATACGCAGGCCCAAATGGAAAACTATGCTGTAATGGTGAAATCTCAGGGCGGATTGCCTTTGGAAAAGGTTTCCGTTTCTGTATATGCCGATGATACATTCGCAGAGCTGAAGGGTCAGGCACAGACCGATGCCGAAGGCAAGGCAACCATCGAGCTGCCTGTTAGCGAACAATATGCCATCGCCCTTTCCGATTTGCCCAAGGGCTATAATCCGGAAAAGAGCTACAGCTTCTCCGGCACATCTGCAGAGCTGAAGATTGCCTCTGCGCCGGTGACCGATGCAGAGATGGCAGAGGCAAGTCTGGGCTTGGGTGACATTGCATATGATTTCTCTGTGGAGACTGCTGACGGGGAAAAAGTCACCATTTCCGAAATCTTAAGGACCAAGAAAATGGTGCTTCTGAATTTCTGGTTTGAAGAGTGCGCCCCCAGTATTTCCCAGCTGCGCAAGATGGAGCAGGTCTACCAGCAATTCAAAGAGAATGCAGAGATTGTTGTACTCAGCCATATGGACACAGCAGAAGTTATGAAGAACTATCAGACCGCTATGGGTCTGAGCTTCCCTATGGGTGTTTGTGATGCCGCTTGCCCCACTGCCTTTGGCGTCAAAACCTTCCCTACATCTATTGTCATTGACCGCTACGGTATGATTAGCTTGGTAGAAGCAGGGGAAATGAACAGCCTCGCCAGCATATTCCAGACCTTTACCGCAGAGGACTATACCCAGAAGCTGTACCAAAGCGCAGACGAAATGGTCACCCTGGAAAAGCCCACTGTTGAAATGGATAAGCCCGAAAATGTGGCAGCCGTTCTGAATAATGGTGAAATTCCCGTGACCTACCACCCGGAGACAAATGAGGAGCGTGCAGAGTTTGCCTGGCCGTTTGTGGCTGGGGAGAAAAATGGTGAGGTCTGCTTCAAGGCTTCCAACCAGGGCGTTGACAGCTCCTTCAGTGTCATTTATGCCGATGTGACCTTGACGGCCGGTCAGGCTGTGGGCTTTGACTACCTGATTTCCAGTCAGGCCGATGCCGACAGCTTTGTGGTAAGTGTGGACGGTGAGGATATTTTCACTTTCTCCGGCTATCACGATCCGGAAAAGTGGGAGCGTTGCTATCCTATCGTGGCAGAAAAGGACGGCACCTTCCAGTTAGCACTGTCCTACCGGAAGGACGATGCCGAGAAAGCTGCCGACGATACAGTGTATATTAAAAATGTGCGCATCCTGGATGCCAAAAAAATTGACATAGCTACTTATCTGCCCCGTCAGACTGCCGTCTCTCAGGATGGAACGGTCTACACCTATGCAAACGCCGTCTTCAACAAAAAGGATGGCTATTACCATGTGGGCAGCGAAAACGGCCCTCTGCTTATGGCGGATCTGATTGGTATCACTCCGTTCAGCCAGGAAAGCTCTATTTGGGAGATGGCGTACAACGGCAAGCTTACCGTTGACGGCGTAAACTATTTTGAAAAGCTGGCAACCTATGCAGGCAGCAGCAATCGTAGCAAATGGAAGGTCTGTGCCGTAAATCAGGAGCTGTATGAGCTTCTGCAGATTGTGGACAAGGTTGCAGGCGCCAATGAGGAAGATACCCAGGAGTGGCTGAAGGCCTGCAAGTATTTTGCCGCTTATGGCACCGACGGTAAGCAACTGGCAGACCCCGTTAAGGGTCTGGCACCTCACGCTGCCTATGTGGCGAAGGCAGGCAAGAAGGTTGCTGCCAATAAATTCTCCTATGACCGTGCAATTATGCCCAAGGGCTTGCTGGCGAAGTTTGCGCCCAGCAAAACCGGTGTGTATCGCATCACCTCCCGTAGCGAATCGGTGGGCGGTGTAGAGGGCTGGATTTTTGATGAAAACCGGAACGCACTCATGACCTATCAGCAGGACGAGCGCTTGTTTAAGGATACCAAAGAGGTTTCTATGGTGTTCTATATGGAAAAGGGCAAGTCCTATTATATCAGCATTGCATTTGCGGACTTGTACGAGATCGGCACCATTTCCTATGACATCGAGTATGTCAGCAAGGAACGGGACCATTTCCGCCTTTGCTCTGTCAATGGCGTTAAGACTGTACTGGGAAGCGATGGCATTTACTATGTGGATATAGGTGATGGCAAGAACGGTAGTAAGATTTACTGCGACTTCACCGGTGTTACCGGCCTTCTCAATGCCCCCATTGCCACCAAGGGCGATGTTGTGGGTTTGATTGACAAGGGCGGCTTTGACTTCAGCAAGACAGCCGATGACCAGTATGTGCTGGCGCTGATGGCAGAAAACGGCAACGACCCGGAAAAGACCGATGCCTACCTGAAAGAGCTTTGGGGCGACAGTTATGAATTAAACTACGCCAAGTATCGGGTAGAGGATGTGCTTGCCGGCAAGTGCCACGGCGGCGGTGCAGATCTGACCGAGCAGATGCGGGTTTATCAGAAGAAGATGATTAAAGACGGTCACAAGGAACGGGAAGGCTGCGTGGTTGTCACCAAGGAATTGGCAGAAATTCTGCAGCTTTTGGTGGACAAGTACGCCTCTGACGATGAGAACCGGTCCTGGCTGGAGCTTTGCTACTACTATGACCACCTGGGTCCTAAGAGTTAATAGTAGTTCCAACATAGTAAGTTCTATAAATAAAGCAATATAAGCATCGTAGGGGTGGCAATATGCCACCCCTATTTGTTGTTGATATCCGGCTGTTTTTAAGAAAAACCAAATTTTTTTACAATTATTTTTACAGAAAACACTTGCAAAGTACAATCGTTTGTGATATTGTATAGGTGAATATTTGTGGGATAATATATTTTGGTCGATTTTCACAAGTAAAGCCCCAGGGAGAATGGAAATGAACAGGAAGAAAATTCCGTTGCTGTTGCTGGTAATTTGCGTGATTGTTACCCTTTGCGCTTGCCAAAGCAGTACCGGAGGAAACGGAGAAACGCCTGCTGACCTTTTGGGAACAACCCAAGGCGCAGAAGTTACTTATGTGGTTAAGGTTATGGACGAGTTCGGTAACCCTATGCCCAATGTGATGGTTCAGCTATGCAAGGACAGTTGCTTTCCGGCTGTGACCAATGCAGACGGCGTTGCCCAATCCTCCGTAGCAAAGGATACATACAAAGTTTCTGTTACTTCTATGCCGGAAGGCTATCAGGCAGATGCCCATGAGTTCTATTTTGAAGATGGCGCCACCGAGCTGACCATCACCCTGAGACCTGCAGCGTAAGCTGCACCTTAATTTCGTAAAAATCCCCGATGGACTGCAATCGGTTTCATCGGTGCAGAGCGAGTTCTCTCTGCATTCGATTTCCCGTTTTTCGGTTATCTAGGGTTTTTAGCATTTTTTCCGTGCTGAATTAAAATTTGAGGAGGAAAACCACATGAAACGCACACTATCTTTGTTGGTTGCACTGGCACTGGTATTCACTATGATTCCTGCTGTCTTTGCTACTGACGGCGGGGACCCCAACATTGAAATGGACCAACTGGTTCCGGGCACTCAGATGAATCCTGAGACTGCTGAAATCGGCCAGGACTATACCACCGAATGGGTCGTACATTATTACGAAATTACCCCCGCAGATGCCGGCAAGCTGCAGTTGACTGTTGAAAACGGCAGCATTGCTGTACAGGGTGAAGAGCTTTCCGAAAATCTCATCTTTGATGCGACAGCAAACACAACCTATACTGTGATTGTTACCAAGGCTGCCGATGCAACTGCAAATCCTACTTGGAGCGCAGCAGTACATACCCATACCGAAACTTACGCCGACAATGAGGACGGCACCCACAAGGTAGCCTGCTCGGTCTGTCAGGAAACCTTGGAGGCATCTGTTGAGCACACCTTCGTAGACGGCACCTGTGCCTGCGGCGCTACTAAGGAACCTGAGACTGTTTATTCTATTACGGATAACTTGGAGTCTCTTAGCCTTGAAGGCGCTGTGCGTTTGAGACAGTACTGGGGTTTCCCGGGATTGACACAGGCACAGATTGATGTAAACAATCCGTACATGGTTGTTACTTCTTCTAACGCAACTGAGTATGAGACTTATAACGTGCCGCTAGTATATTACGGTATTAATGGCGGCGCTCCGGAATATTATGGATTTACCAACGGAATTCCGGCATCCAGACTGGTTAGAGATGTAACAATGCAAGCATTTGTTACTGTGGATGGGGTCACCTATGCGTCTGAAGTGAAGGTTTGCAGCGTGCTGGATTACTGTGAACGTCAGTTTGCAAAATCTGCAACAACGAAGAACGAGAAGCTGAAGACAACATTGGTTGCCTTGCTGAACTACGCATCTGAGGCTCAGAAGAACTTTAAGCATGATGCGGACAACTTGCTTAATGCAAAATTGCCCGAATATGTAGAGAAGTACAATTTGAATGAGAGCTATCTGGAACTGAACTGGAAGGATGAATATTTGACTGCATTGGATGCAATTGATGCAAATATGGCAGCAAATTTCGAATCCACCGGAACAATAACAGATAACGATTGTTCACTGTCTCTGGAAGGAGCGATTTCCGTAAGATACTATTGGGGTATCGATAACGCGACCGGCAAGTTTACGGACAGCACTGCAGAGATGTATTTCTGGACAAAGGAAAAGTACGCAGAACTGAAAGCAGCAGGAACACCTCTGAGCAAGGAGAATAAAAGTTATTCTGTTACGTTTAACAAATTGTCATATAGCTCCAAGTATGGTTATGAATATGACTTTTTCTCTGAACAGATTCCGTCGAATCAATTAGGAAATACCTTGTACTCTGTCATGTGTGTAACAGATTCTGATGGTGTAGAACATTGCTCCGGTGTGAAGGTGTACAGTCCTGAAACATTTGCTCTTAAGAAGTTGAACGACGCGAAACTTGGCACTGTTATGAAGTGGATGGTTGTTTACGGAGAACGCGCAACAGCGAACTTCGCTAAATAATAGATAACTATGAAAGGAGAATGGACATGAAGAAGTTTGAGACTCCTGTTGTCGAGATCGAGAAGTTCCAGTTGCTGGATGTAATTACTACATCTGGTTGCGAAGAGTACGATCCCGATTGCCCTGTTGATACAGGCCGCTAAAAATAGATAGTGCCCGGCGGCTTACGCCGCCGGGCATAGTCTATCTTTTGTTTTTATAAAAGTGCTTTTTTATAAGTGTTTTTATAAAAATAAAAGATTCCAAACTAAAGGCGATAAAAGCATGAGGAGATAATTAACATGAAATTCGTTTCGGAAGCAAGCGAATCAATTTTGACAATACTGAAAAAGTTTCAAAAGCAAGGTCCCTGCACCCGATGGCTACAATATTGTGTGGAAACGCCGGTAGATGATGGCGTGCTGGTATTTAACCTCTTGACTCGGGAATTGATTCTGCTGACGAATGAAGAATATGCGTCTTTTACGGAATTGGATTATTTGCGGGAACACTGGTTTGCTGTTCCGGAAAAAACCAAGGATAAAGAGCTTGCAGATTTTGTAAAATGGCTGCTGGCTGCCCGCCAGCCCAAGTCAAAGGAAATCACAGGCTATACTATTTTTACCACAACGGATTGCAATGCCCGCTGTTTCTATTGTTTTGAGTTGGGACGTTCTCGTATTCCTATGAGCTGCGAAACAGCAGAAAAAGTGGTGCAGTATATCAAAAACCATTGCGGAGGGAAAAAGGTTAGCTTAGCCTGGTTTGGCGGAGAACCCTTATTTAATGCGGAGGTCATAGATGTCATTTCTCAAGGCCTACGCAGGGAGGGAATTGAATTCCGATCCAAAATGGTCTCTAACGGTTATCTGTTTGATGATGAATTGGTGCAAAAGGCGGTTGAACTTTGGAACTTAAAGCGCGTGCAGATTACATTGGACGGTACGGAAAAGGTATATAACAAAACGAAAGCCTTTATCTATCGGGATACCAATCCCTATGAGATCGTGTTAAACAATATAGGTAGGCTTTTGAAAGCAGATATTCAGGTTTCCATACGCCTGAATATGGATTTGCACAATGCAGATGATCTTTTGACTTTGTCTCAAGAGTTGGCGGAACGCTTTTCCGGGCGCAAAGGCTTTTCTGTATATGCCCACCATTTGTTTGATGCTTCGAAACCTATGGCAGAACTGCATAAAGATGATGAATGGGAAAAACGGGAAACGGCAATGCGCCGGCTGGCAGATTGCTTTACGAAGCATGGGTTGCAAAAAAAGAACGGTATTAGAAAGAATATTAAGCTGAATCATTGTATGGCCGACAGCGGAAAATCTGTAACGATTTTGCCGGACGGCAGTATCGGCTTGTGTGAGCATTTTACCGAAAGCGAATTTATTGGACACATCGATCAGGAAGGCTTTGATGCCGAAATGGTGGCCAGTTGGAAAGAGCAGATGCCTGAAATTCCGGAATGTGCCGGATGCTTCTACTACCTGGATTGCGTAAAATTAAAGAAGTGTTCTACCAGCAGTGTCTGCTATCAGGGATTCCGAGATGAACGTCTCAAGTCCACTCAGCGCGCTATGCTCTGCGAGTACGAGCATTGGCTGACAAACACGAATACTGCGGAAGACGAGGATACCGGCTTCTGTTAATATTTGGTAGGTGAATATGGACCAATTTACGATGAAAATTGCCGGGCAGGTGGTGCATGTCGATGCACAGTATCCATCCACCCGAGCATACTGTAAAGAATATCTTTGTGAAGGCGAGCCGGATTTTTCGGTGGAGATAACTCTGCAAGACATAGACTTTGAACGCAAGATTTCTGCCCAGGAACGGGCTATTGAGGGATTACCACCGTATAATTACCAAGCGTTTCAGTTGGAGCGTACTGCCCTGCAACGAAAGCTTGCGGAAAAGCTTTTTGAATTCGATACCTTAGTATTCCACGGCTCTGTAATTGCAGTGGATGGGGAAGGGTATCTGTTTACCGCCAAAAGCGGCACTGGCAAGTCTACCCATACCCGTCTTTGGCGGGAAATGCTGGGTGACCGTGCAATTATGGTCAATGACGATAAGCCCTTTCTTCGGGTGGAGTCAGATGGTGTTTCTGTATGCGGCTCTCCCTGGAACGGCAAACACGGTTTAGGTAATAACGTAGAAGTGCCGCTAAAGGCTATCTGCATTTTAGAGCGTGGCGAAAAGAATGAAATTCGCCAGATTTCTGCAAAAGAGGCGGTTGTTATGCTGCTGCAGCAGAGCAATCGACCCAAGCAGCCCCAGCTGATGCTCAAATATATGGAGCTTTTGGAAAGCGTTGCCAGCAAAACGACATTCTATCGACTCAAATGTAATATGGACCCGGAGGCTGCGGAGGTTTCATACCGTGCGATGTCCGGGTGTGAAAAGGAGAAGTAATATGAAGCTGAAAGAAGGTTTTATACTCCGTGAGGTAGCAGGTCAGACTGTGGTGCTGCCCCTCGGTGATGATCTGGATCCGAATATGATGATCACCCTCAATGAAGTAGGGAAATTTATTTGGTTGCTGCTAGAGAACGAAACAGATGAGGCAGCCATTGTTTCTGCAATTCTGAAAGAATATGATGTAGACAGGCAGACTGCCGAGGCTGCAGTGTCGGACTTTGTCAAAAAGCTGAAGGAGAATGAATTTCTCACAGACTAAACATTTCTCAGGAAGCGGTGGACTTGGCGTATCAGGCACTACAGGAGGATAATTAATATGAAATTGATTGACGGCTTGATTTTACATGAGGTTGCCGGCGAGCATATGGTGGTCGCCACCGGCGAGGCTGCTAAGAAGTTTAACGGTATGGTTCGCAACAACGATACTGCCCATTTCATTATGCAGCAGATGCTGGAGGACACCACCGAGGAAGAGATTGTGGAAAAAGTGCTATCCACCTACGAAGCGGATCAGGAAATTGTAGAGAAAAGCGTCCGAAATGTTGTGGAGCAGCTCAGACAGGCAGGTCTTTTAGATGAATGATTACACCAGCTATGAAGCCCAACTCAATGAGGGGAAAACCCTGACCTGTTTTACAGTGGGCGACAGCATGGAGCCACTGCTGTATAACCGGAAAACCCATGTGTTTCTCCGCAAAGCTGAGGGAACGCTAAAAAGAAATGACATTCCCTTGTATCGGCGTCCTACCGGAGAGTATGTGCTGCACCGCATTATCCGTGTGGGTAAGGATTGCTACTATATCCGAGGAGATAACCGTGTAGGCTTGGAGACAGTCCCCAAGGATTGGGTTTTGGGCGTGGTTACGCAAATTTACAGAAACGGAAAATACATTTCCGTGACAGACCCCGGATATCGGCTGTATGTCTTCTGCCTGCATTTGATATATCCGTTTCGTTGGTTCTGTCGTGGTATTAGGGCAAAATTGAAATGAATGAACAAAAGAAAACATTCCAGTATTTATATGCGGTAACAGGGAAATATAAGGGCGCCATTGTTGGCTTGTCGCTGGTACATATTTTGCTGTCTGCCGTTGCCATCATCTATGCGCTGATGCTGCGAAACATTGTGGACAGCGCACTGGCAAAGGACATATCTGCCTTTTGGCAAAGCGTGGCATTTTTTGCGCTTTTAATGCTGTCCAGATTGGTTTTAACCCTGGTAATGCGGCATTTGTCCGAATACACCCGTTCTCGTATCGAAAACGGATGCAGACGGCGTCTGTTTGGTGAAGTTCTCCGCCGCAACTATGCCGGCGTTACTGCCCATCACTCCGGCGACTGGATGAGCCGTTTGACCAGCGACACCGGTAAAGTGGCAGACGGAATGGCCCATATGATCCCGGAGCTGTTGGGCGTATCTGTGAAGCTCGTGGGCGCAGTTGGTGTGATTGTGGTAATGGAGCCTCGTTTTTTGTGGCTGCTAATCCCTGCCGGACTGCTGATGGTGCTGCTTACCTACAAGTATCGTCTGAAAATGAAGAAATTGCATAAATCCGTTCAGGAAAAAGAGAGCAGTATGCGCTCCTTCCTTCAGGAGATTTTAGGCAGTCTGCTGGTGGTCCGGGCCTATATTGGCGGCAAAGCGGTTATGAAGGACGCTGACCAAAAAATGGAGCAGTACCACAAAAGCATTATGAAGCGCAGACGCTTCTCCAACCTTTGCAACATCGGCTTTAGCGGTATGATGAATGGCGCCTATGTGGTGGGCGCAGCATTTTGCGGATACGGCATTTTGCAAGGAACTATGAGCTACGGAACCTTTACGGCGGTGCTGCAGCTAGTTGGTCAGGTGCAAGCTCCCTTTGCAAACCTCAGTGGCTTTTTGCCTCGCTGGTACGGCGTGGTTGCAAGCGTGGAACGGCTCATAGAAATCGAAGAGCTGACAGAAGAAAAAACCAGCCCTTATTCTGCCCAAGATATTCAGGATATCTACGACCGGCAGCTGATTAGCTTTGGCTTGGAGGATGGCTCCTTTGCCTATGGCGGTATCGCAGACAACATGGCGCAGACAAAGACAGAAACCGTCTTGGAGAATGTGAATCTGCGTATTCAAAAAGGGAACTGTGTTGCCTTAACCGGTAGCTCCGGATGCGGCAAAAGTACCATTATGAAGATATTGCTGTCACTATATCAGTTGGATAGCGGCAGGTGCTATATTCAGACGGACACCCAAACCTCCGATCTAAACGAGGCTTACCGTGGGCTTTTTGCTTATGTGCCCCAGGGCAACCATTTAATGAGTGGCACAATTCGGGATGCCATTACCGGATTCTGCGACGGCGACACTGTGGACGAGGCATTGCTGCAGCGTTCCTTGGAAATTGCCTGTGCAGACTTCATTGAGGAATTGCCCGACGGCTTGGATGCTACGCTGGGTGAACGGGGTGTTGGCCTTTCCGAAGGACAGCTTCAGCGTCTGGCTATTGCAAGAGCGATTTACAGTAACCGCCCGGTTCTGCTTTTGGATGAAGCCACCAGTGCTTTGGACGAGGCAACGGAAAGGAGATTGCTGGCGAATTTGCAGGCAATGACCAATAAGACCGTGCTGATTATCACCCACAGACCGGCTGCTTTGGAAATCTGCGACCAAATTATCGCATTGACAGATAAGGCTTGCAGCAGCGTGGATACACAAGAATAAACAATAAAAATCAGGTACCATTGTGTGGTACCTGATTTTTTTATTTCAAATGTTCTTCTATAACCCTCTGCAAATCTTCGTATTCCACAGCCTGAATAAATACACTTAGAATAATGCCGTTTTCGTCCAAAATCACCGTGTAGGGATAGGTACCCCGGCCACCCAGTGCTGTGTAGTAGCCCTCTAATCCGTTGCTTAAATAATCTCTGGCGAAGATAATCGGAGAGCCGGGATAATATTCTTTAATAAATTCCGGCGCCGTATCTGAGACTATATTGGTATGAACGGCGATTACGGAAACGGTTTCTTTATAGTCTGTGGCGATTTGGTGGAAATAGGGAAGCTCCTCCACGCAAGGGCCGCACCAGGTTCCCCAAAAGTTTATTACGGTGATTTTTCCGGTTTTTGTGGGATTAACGGTATTGCTGGTAATGCCGGTGCTGTCAATGATTTCCAAATCATAGCCGTAACACAGATCGCCCACCTCAAGACCCTGAGAGATTGGGTCGGTAGTGTTGCTCCAGCAGTAACCAATCGTTCCGGCTAAAATTGCCAGCATCACAACTCCGGAAATGATACGCATTACCAGCCGCATTTCCCCGGACTTTTGGTTGCTGCCTTCGTTTTCCTTAAGAAAAATTTTCGGCCCTTTCCAAAGGATTGCCTTGGTAGGACAACCATCTACGCAAGCACCACAGCTAATACATTCCCGGTCGCCGGGATATTTAATATCCGCCTTGCAGTGGGCGGTGCACAAACCGCAGTGGATGCATTTGTGCTTTTCTACCTGAATTCCGAAGATGGAAATTTTATTGAACACACCGTAAAGCGCACCCAGTGGGCAAATAAACCGACAAAACAGCCGGAAAATAAACACACAGCCTACCAAAATGCTCACCATAAGTAAGAATTTCCAGGTAAACAGAGGTCCCAGCATAGACAGATAGCTGGCGTTAACTGCATTGGACAGTAGCAAAACACCGCCCTCTAAAGTGCCTGCCGGACAAATATATTTGCAAAATGCCGGCAGTGGTATATTCCGGAGGGCATACATAATCGGGATAACGAATACGAAAAACACCAAAAGCACATACTTAAAACAGGACAGCAGCCGGGTAATGGGGCTTTTTTGCACCTTGGGTGTTTTAAGCTTGTACACAAGCTCCTGCACCAGACCGAAGGGACACAGCCAGCCGCAAATCATTCTACCAAATAAGATGCCATATAGCAGTAAAATGCCGCCTACATAATAAATCGTACTGTGTCCGGCGCTGAAGCTGCCCTGCAGAGAACCTAACGGACATGCTCCAATAGCGCCGGGGCAGGAGTAACAGTTCAGACCGGGGACGCACATCATTTTGCTGTTGCCCTTATAAATACTGCCGGTGACAAAGCCTTTCAAATTGGCGTTAAACAGCAGACCAAAATAAAGCTGCATAATCTTTCGCTTGGAGGGGAGAATGCCCTTCATTTTGGTTAAAAATGGGATTTTTTTCTTTTCCACACTGCTCACCCCAAGCCAATGCACTCAGAGCAGATGTTGATGGCTTTTGTCAGCACATCCCGGGTACCGCCGGTAAGCGCGCCTGTAGCCGCTATGACCAGCGCCAATGCCAGCAAACACCACCTAATAATCTTCTGCTTTCTTTCCATAACTGCGTCTCCTGAAATTACCGGACTTTTTGGACAGGGTGCTCCAAAATGTAATCATCCAAAATCTTCGCAGCAAGCACCACAAATCGCGCACAGGGACGCACCTTGTAAAATTCTTCGGTACGAGGGGTAGGGTTCGGGTCGGAAGGCGGATTTTTCAAAAGCTCCCGGCATACAATAGAGCCTGCTTCCTCACGGAATTTTCCGGCCAGCTCCTGCACCAAGGCATAATGTGCCACCGGTCCACCCTCCAAGGGTGCATCATAGCCATAAAGCAAGCCTGCCACCATCAGCATCCCACTGACCGCGCCGCAGACCTCCCGCATTCTGCCCATACCGCCGCCAAAAGAGGAAGCCATTTTTGCACTAAGCTTTTCGTCCAGACCGGTTACATCGGAAAAAGCCACAGCCACCGCTTGGGCGCAGTTGTAGCCCTTTACAAACAGCTCTGCTGCATAAACACTATGTTCCATAATAATTCTCCTTATTCTTCTTCTCTCGGCAGGACGACCAACTGAGGGGTGTGTGCCATAGCGGGAATAATGATATTCATTAAATCGGATGTCCTCAGCCGCAAGCTGGAGGTATTGATACAGGGATGACAGCCGATAAATTCGCCCTTTAATAAATCCTCGTCAATGAGGAGTTGTACCCGGTTTTCCTTGTCATTCATAAGACCCAGCACGCTTAAAGAACCGGGGGTGATGTCCAGGAATTCTTCCATATATTCTCCGGAGGCAAAGGAAAGCCGGGAGGAGCCAATTTGCTTGGACAGCTCCTTAGTCTTAAATACTTTGTCACCGGGCAGAAGCAGAAGATAAAACTGTGTACATTGCCGGTTGCACAGCAGTAGGTTTTTGCAAATCACTGCACCCAGCATAGCGTCAACCTCTGCGCAAGCCTCCATAGTCATAGCAGCTTCGTGGTCGATGCGGTCATAAATAATCCCCAGGCTGTCCAGTAGGTCATAAACCCGGACTTCCTTGGGGAGTCTGCCGGAGATATCCTCCGGGCGTCCAGTATGCAAAATCATAATATCAGCTCCCTTTTTGACAGTTTACCACAAAAAGGGGAGAAGGGCAATAGAAAAAAGAAATGACCCTTGACTGCTCCGAACTTCGGCTCTTCTCAGTCAAGGGTCATTTCTGCTCACTCTTGATATCTAACATCATTGGTTAACCTCACTTTCTACAGGCTGCGACACGTCCTTTACTCGTCTATCCATTTTCCTGAGCACATCCAATATGCTTACTGTCCCATCAGCGGGATGGTCTTATGTGTAGTAGGATTTTTTGTAAAGGCTGTCATTCGGCTTAGGACCTTCTCTTCTTCTGCGCTGCACAGTTCCAAATTCATACAACGTAAGATTTTATATAAATTGCTGAGGTAATTACTAGATTACACTATCTTCTTGTAGTTTAGAACTCACTTTCATTCCGTTGGATAGAATAACATTTTGTTTTTTACTGCTAGTCTTTCTCCCGGGAACTGTGCGCTTACAGTTGTTTTGAAAAATCTGTAAGCCGTATGCTTTACGTGTACATTGGTATCACCTCTTTGTGTCTATAATATAACACAAGAAAACTGGAATTGCAATATGGCAAGTTGTATAAAATAAACAAGTATAAATTATATAAAACAGAAAAATTGTGCAAAACAACGGAAAAATAGTTGACACCCCAAATCCAAATATGATAAAATAACAATGTTAGGCGGCTTTTTAGCCGCCTAACATTGTTTAGTCTGTTGTTTTAGACAGACTGCAGAGGTCAAGGAAGGGCCAAAGACAAGCAAATCGGAGTCGTCGGCGTACGGCGGTACGCTAGACTTCGATTTGTGCAGTAAGTCAAAATGCTTTGCAAAGCAAGCAATAGTTCTTATTTATATTAGTAAATTAATCTGATTATCTCGCGTGTCTAGTGGATAAGCAAAGTCCAAAGCCATAAGTCTGCATTTTGACGGTTTGGGCCTTATCTTGACTCTCTGAATAATGTTGGGCGGCTTTTTAGCCGCCCAACATTGTTATTCATAATTCATAATAATCAGATGCTCTGCATCCCGGTCATTCCGGCTGCGCACATTATAGGTGTACTGCTTGTCAAAAGTCAGGATACGGAAATCCTTATATAGGTTCCAAATAAACTCCGTGTTTTTAATAATCAATAAGAACTTGGCAGGTGTTTGCTTTAAGTACCCCGCAAGACGCTCCTGGTCGTACTTCGTAAAGTCTTTGCCCTCGTAGTCGGAAAAATCCGTATCATACGGGGGATCCAAAAACAGAAAATCAGTTTCACTCAGGCCGATTTCTTCAAAAAATTCCTCAAAATCCTGACAGCACATCTGGGTCTTGGAAAGAAGAGAAGCCATATCCGCCTGATACATATTTTTGATTTTTGCACCCATATCCTTCTTGTTGTAGGACATACCGCCATAGGGGATATTAAACTCACCGGCAGCATTATACCGGAACATAGAGCCATAGCAGTACTCCCGGATAAAGTAGAAATTGGCGGCCCGGTAGGCATCGTTAGGCGCTTCAATCCGGGAAAGTCCGATGTCGTTAAATACCTTCCGGAAATACATGTAGTAGCCGCTTACAAATCCGGTGACAAAATTCTCGCACAAATCCTGAGTAGAGAAGGGCTTTTTGTTGTAGTTGTCCACGGTTCTGCGGAACTTGTCCACCACCATCCGGTGCACCTGCACATTGAACTCCTTGTCGCTGAGCACTAGCAGCTCCCGGAAATCCTTGTCCAGCCGGTCAGTCAAATTGCAGACAAAATCCCACAGCACATCCGGCAGCTTTTCTTCATCCAAAACGCCGTCTTTATACTGGAAGAAGATGTGCATCATTTCCAGCGCTTCGCTCCGGCAGATTTCCATAAGGCCCTGGAAGCTGTCCCAGTAGCACATCAAAAGCCGGTAAAGCTCCCAGTCCTGCTCCTTTACCAGCCGGTAAAACAGCATCAGATCCTGGGATATATCGTTAATAGCGGCGCGTTCCGGCGCTAAGTCAAAGTATAGGGCACCGCCGCCAAAAAAAGGCTCTACATACCGCTTGTGGGCAGGTATCAAATCTTTAATTTTTTCAATCTCCCGGGATTTTCCGCCGGGCCATTTAATTAAGGGATTCACCGAACCACCTCCATACTGTCATATTGTAGCATATTATGGGGAATAAGAAAAGCTAAATTTCGGTGAATTCGTAAATATAACAAACCGTGCCGTTGTCAAAGGTGTAAACTATCCGACCGTCTTCTAAGGTTTCCTTTTGGAAACGGTCAAAGTCCTTGCCGTGCTTGGTTTTGATAAAGGAATCCGTGTCTTCCAGCTCTGCTTCCTCAAAATTGGTTTGGGGATGTGCCGCCCCGGCACAGCCGTTTAAGAACTTGGCAACAATCTCATATTCTTTCATTTTATGTCCCTCCCTGGTACAGACTGCTTCCAATATATCACATTTTTTCAAAAAAGGTAAGTAAAATTGTTGGTTTGCAGCGTTCATAATTGGAAGGGCGGCCTGATGAAATTAAAGATTGACAAGACCTTTTAACTGTGGTACGATAAGAATGACGATAGAGGCGCATTTTGTCAAAAGTACTGCACAGAACTCATTTTGGGGGCTGCCAAGTCGTGTGGGAAAGGGGCAGATGCCGAAGTGTGTGCTGTGGCAGGCACATTGCTGGCAGTACGGAGAATATCCGTTTTGTTGTCGCAGTATTGCGGAGAGCTATCATCCATACAAAATTTGCATTGTTTTGTAATTTGGGAGGATAGCCGTTTTGGGCTATCTTTTTTGTTTTAAGAAAGGAAAATGTACTATGAAGAAGACTGTATTTACAGGTGCGGCAACCGCAATTGTCACCCCCTTTAAGGAAGGCGGAGTGGATTACGAGGCTTTTGGAAAGCTGATTGATTGGCAGATTGCCCAGGGCATTGACGCCATTGTTGCTGTGGGTACCACCGGAGAAGGCCCCACCCTGAGCGATGCAGAGCATAAAGAGGTCTTTCGCTACTGCGTGGAGAAGGTGGCAGGCAGAGTGCCGGTTATCGCCGGTACCGGCTCCAATGATACGGCATATTCTATTGAGCTTACCAAGTATGCCTGCGAGGTAGGCGCAGACGCTGTGCTGCTGGTAACACCTTACTATAATAAGACAACCCAGCAGGGTCTGATTGCCTACTTTACTGCTGTGGCAGATGCCAGCACCAAGCCCTGTATTTTGTATAATGTACCCAGCAGAACCGGCTGTAATATTGCCCCGCAAACCTCTGCGGTTTTGGCGGAGCTTCCCAATATTGTGGCAGTGAAAGAGGCTAGCGGAGATATTTCTCAGGTGGCAAAAATTGCCCATCTTTGCGGTGATAAGCTGGATATCTATTCCGGTAACGACGACCAAATTGTACCCATTTTGAGCTTGGGCGGTAAGGGCGTCATCTCTGTGCTGTCCAATGTTGCACCCAAGGAAACTTCTCAAATGTGCCATCTGTATGCTCAGGGTAAGACCCAGGAAGCCCTGAAGATGCAGCTTGAATATCTGCCTCTGGTCAATGCGCTGTTCTGTGAGGTGAACCCCATCCCTGTGAAGGCGGCATTACACGCAATGGGCTGGTGCGAAAACAGCCTGCGGCTTCCTTTGGTGCCTATGACAGAAAAGAACGAGGCAGTCATGCGCGGTTATATGAAGCAGTTGGGTCTGCTTGGCTAAGAGTAACAGATATTTTGGAGTGAGAGAAAAAGTGGACAATCGGGATTTGATTTGCGAAAATTTGTCGGTTACCCCGGAGGGAGAGCTGCTCTTTGCTGGGCAAAGCACAGTAAGCCTTGCCCAGAAATACGGAACACCCTTGTTCTTGATGGATGAACAGCGAATCCGCAACCGGATGCAGACCTATATTCGGGGTATGCAGGCGGCGTTCGGAGAGTACGGCCACGTGCTGTATGCCTCCAAGGCAGCGTCCTTCAAACGGATTTATGAGATTGCCCGGGAGGAAGGCATTGGCATCGATGTGGTGTCTGCAGGAGAGATTGCCACTGCCGCCAAGGCCAAATTTCCTTTAGAGAAGGCGTATTTCCATTCCAATAACAAAACGGATTGGGATATCCGCTATGCGATGGAAAAGGGTGTGGGCTTCTTCGTGGTGGATAACGAGGAGGAGTTGTACGCCATTGATGAAATTGCAGGACAGTGCGGTATTATTCAGCCGTTGCTTCTGCGTATCACCCCAGGTATTGACCCTCATACCTATGCTGCAGTGAATACCGGCACGGTGGATTCCAAATTTGGCTCTGCCATCGAAACCGGTCAGGCCGAGGAGATTACAAAGCTGGCGCTGTCGCTGCCGAATATTGACCTGCAGGGCTTCCATTGCCATGTGGGTTCTCAGGTTTTTGATGCCCAGGTGCCTCTGCAAACGGCGGAAATTATGATTTCCTTCCTGGCGGATATGTACCGCAAGTTGGGCTTTGCCGCAAAAAAGCTGGATTTGGGCGGCGGTTACGGTGTGCGCTATACCCATAACGACCCCTATATTGACATTGAGGAAAATCTGCGTATCGTTGGTCAGCGTGTGCAAAGCCTTGTAGCGGAGCTTGGAATTCCCATGCCCCATATTTATATGGAGCCGGGCAGAAGCATTGTTGCCGACGCAGGTATGACCCTTTATACGATGGGCACTTGCAAAAGGATTCCGGGATATAAAAACTATGTGTCTGTAGACGGTGGTATGACGGACAACCCCCGATTTATTCTCTACGGTTCTACCTATACAATGTTGCCGGCTACCCGGATGCTGGAAGAAAGAAATATGCTGTGCTCTGTAGTAGGCCGGTGCTGTGAAAGCGGAGATGTGCTCCAGGAAAATGTGCGGATGCCGGATACTATGCGCCGGGGTGATTTGATTGCCTGCCTGACAACCGGTGCATATAACTACTCTATGTCTTCTAATTATAATCGTATTCCCCGACCTGCTGTGGTAATGCTTCAGGGGGATGCGTCCTATGTAGCAGTCCAACGGGAAACCCCGGAGGATGTGACAAGACTGGATGTATAACAGAAAGCCTTGAAAGGAAGCATTCCGATGAGACAAATGAAACGGGTGGAAGACTCGATTACAGAACAGCAGTATATTGTCCGTGCCTCCTATATTAACCACTACGGCAGACTTTTTGGCGGTCAGCTTCTGATGTGGATTGACGAACTGGCAGGCATTGTGGCATCTCGCCATTCCAATGCCAGGATTACTACTGCCGCCATTGATAATTTGCAGTTTCAAGCGCCGGCTTTTGAGGGGGATTTAATTGTCCTGCAAGGTATGGTGACTTATGTGGGCCGTTCCTCTATGGAAATTAAGGTGGATACCTATGTAGAAGCCTTGGATGGCACACGGAAGATGATTAACCGTGCTTATGTGGATATGGTAGCCATTGACAGCCAAGGAAAATCCATTGAGGTGCCGGGTCTTTTGCTGGAAACCGAGGAGCAAAAGAAAGAGAACGAAGCGGCAATCAAGCGTAAGCAAATGCGCAAACAACGCCGTGAGGGCGGATTTTAACAAAAGAAAGAGGTCGCAGAAAGCGACCTCTTTTTTGTTGGAAACATTATTTTGCGATATCCCGTGCTACATACACACCGCTTGCAGAGGCGTGAGACAGAGAGTGGGTGATGCCACTGCCGTCGCCGATGATATAAAGACCGGGGTATTTACTCATTAGGTGTTCGTCCACATCCACTTCCATATTGTAGAACTTAACCTCCACACCGTAGAGCATAGTATCGTCATTGGCTGTACCGGGGGCGACCTTATCCAGTGCGTAAATCATCTCGATAATGCCGTCTAAAATTCGCTTGGGCAGCACCAAGGACAAATCGCCGGGGGTGGCGTTGAGGGTAGGAACCAGGAAGGAATCGTTTATGCGGTCGTGATTGGAACGGCGACCCCTGATTAAATCTCCAAACCGTTGGACAATGACACCACCGCCCAGCATATTGCTGAGCCGTGCGATAGACTCACCGTAGCCGTTGGAGTCCTTAAAAGGCTCAGAGAAGTGCTTGCTCACCAGCAGGGCAAAGTTGGTATTGTTGGTCTGTTTGGCAGGGTCTTCATAGGTGTGACCGTTAACGGTGATAATGCCGTTGGTATTCTCGTTTACCACTGCGCCCTTGGGGTTCATACAGAAGGTACGCACCAAATCGCCATACTTTTCCGTGCGATAGACAATCTTGCTTTCGTATAGCTCATCGGTAAGGTGGGAGAACACATCCGCAGGCAGCTCCACACGGACACCGATGTCCACACGGTTGCTTTTGGTAGGGATGTTCAAATCCTTGCACACCGACTCCATCCACTTACTGCCACTGCGTCCTACGGATACAATGCAGTACTTACAGGTCAGCGCGCCCTCTTTGGAGTTGACAATATAGCCGTCTTTGCCGACTTCCAAAGATTCCACCGGAGTATCAAAATAGAAGGTCACTTTGTCCTTCAGGTAGTTATACAGATTTTCCAGCACCACATAGTTGATATCCGTGCCCAAATGCCGCACGGAGGCGTCCAACAGGTGCAGGTTGTTCTGAATGCACTGCTTTTTGAACTTGCTGCCGGCAGTGGTGTATAGTTTGGTGCCTTCGCCGCCATATGCCATATTGATTTCGTCTACATAGCGCATCAGCTCCAAAGCCTTCGCCTTGCCAATGTAGGAATACAGCGTGCCGCCAAAATCGTTGGTAATATTGTACTTGCCGTCAGAGAAAGCACCGGCACCGCCGAAACCACTCATAATAGAGCAGCTTTTACAGTTAATACAGCTTTTAATCTTGTCGCCGTCAATGGGACAGTGGCGCTTATTCAGCTCGTGACCGGCTTCCAACACACCTACCTTCAGCTTGGGGTTCTTTTTAATCAGCTCATAGGCAGAGAAAATACCGCCGGGGCCTGCACCGATAATCAAAACATCAAAATTCATGGGATAAACCTCCGAAATATACATTTCCTGCTTCATTTTATACGAAAAGGTTTAGAATGTCCAGAAAAAGTTTTGAGAAAGCAACATTGCGCTCTAAAAAAATTTCTGAAATGAAGCAGATGACAAAAGGGACTTGTTGTGATATAATAGCTCTATCTGATAGAGAAAAAGGATGTGCTGTGATGAAAGCATTTTTGCGTTATTTCTTTGGAGCAGGTGAGACCGTGGAATTCCAAAATTTTGGTCTGTCCCACTTTTTGCCTATCCTTATCATGCTGGCTGTTATTTTTGCAATTGCGAAATATCGGGAGCCGTTAAAAAATTACCGTAATGAGCAAAGAATTCGTTTGGGTCTTGCCTTTGCGCTGATTATTACGGAAATGTCCTACTACTGGCGTCTGATCGGTATGCCGGAGCTGGGGCCGAACCCCATAGACCATTTGCCGATTACTGTCTGCGGCTGGTGCGTGGTATTCAGCAGTTATATGCTGCTGAGTAAGACCCAGTGGCTGTTTGATATCAGCTATTTTTGGCTTTTGTCCGGTACGGTGTTTGCGCTGCTGACGCCTACGGTCATCACCTACACCGGACCTACCCGTTTCCGTTACTACCAGTTTTGGCTGGAGCATACCCTGGGCTATATTGCCATATTCTATATGGTGTTTGTCCACGGAATGCGTCCCAATACGAAAAGCCTTATTCGGTCCATTTTCTGGATGGCAGTGCTGGCGCTGATTGCATACTATGCCAACACGCTGTTAGGACCCGGTGCGAACTATCTGTTTATGGCACGCCCGGAAACCACGCCTTCTATCCTGGATATTCTGCCGCCGAACTTTGCTCTGCGGATTAGCATTATGGCGCTGGTGATGGTGGTGCTTCACGGTGTGGCTTACCTGCCCTGGTGTTTGAAGGACAAAAAAGCAATAAAACAGGCACAGACGCCTGTCCAATGATAAAAAACAAAAAGGTAGACACAAGGTGGCGTTCCCTGTGTCTACCTTTTTTATCGTTAGTTCAATGAAACGGTTGCTTCCTCCGGCATTTTCAGAAGCCGGGACTTATACAGCTTATACATCTCCTCTGTAGCCATCCGGGTTTTGGCTACCACATCTCCGCTTTTGGGGAAGCAGTGATACCGGGTGTCATTGGTGCCGATGCCAATCATATCTCCGATTTCATACCAATAGTAGTCTGCATATAAGCTATAGCAGGTCTGCGGCTTTTGGTGATATTCCAGCCGTCCATCACAGCCTGTCAGGTGGAAACCGGTGAGATCGTGCACCAAATGACCTTCGCCAACGTGGTACAGGCTCTTATGGTCGGTCATCATCACAATATCCACATCAATATCCAGCTTATATTTGCCGTCCAGAATTTCCTGGCGCAGCAGTTGCCGTTGCCAATCGTTCCAGTCCGGCACATGGGTAAAGGCACTGTCCCCGTCGGTGGCCTTCAGGAAGCCTTGGGGCGTGAGCTCATATTCTTTGTTGCAATTGCCACAGGAAAGGGTCGTGCCCTTGCCCAGCATTTGACCTTCTGTATTACAGTGGGGACAGCGATATAGGATACGGCTTAGTCCGTCCGCCCGGAAGCCGTCGTTGATTTCCAGTCCGGTTTCCTGCTGATACCGCCACTGATCAAAGCCAAAGGCCTCATCCAGCCCGTCGGACAGCTCTTGAACGCTGAGATTTTGCACCTGCTCCCGGGTGTACAGGCACCGCACCTTGGCAGAAACCGGTACATCCTTGCGCACCTGCAGTTCGTTATACAGGGGATTGCGGTTAAAAGCGCCAAAGGTCTCAATCATCAGCACCGGCACATCCAGTTTTTTCAAAAGCACGCCCATTTTTCTGGGCAGAGCAGTACAGCGGCCGTCAAAGGAGTAGCTGGCCTCCGGATACATTAACACACTGCTGCGTTTCTCCTTCAGGCAGTAGGTCATATCCTTGATTAAGGATACGTCCGTGACAAATTTTTGGGTGGGGATACAGCCAATGGCGTACATCAGCCAGCTCATAAGCCCGCCCATACCCACAAAGGCATCGGTTGAGCAAACGATGTTGAGTGGCCGGGGGAACAGAATTTGATAGGCGATGGGCATATCCAAAAAGCAGGAGTGGTTCATTAAAATCAGACAGGGCTCATTCTTGCCAATCACATCCATACGCTCTTTGGTATAAGTAAATTTCGTACCTGATAAAGAAAATATGGACAAAAAACGAATGAGCAGCCGCCAAAACATCAGGGGCTTCACAGGCTTTTTGTGCTTTGGCCGTGGCTTTGCCATTGCCTCCTCATAGTCTATATGCCGGAAGCTATTTTTCATAAAATTGTACCTCAATTTCTCTATTTTTGACCCGTAATCAGTATAAAACACGGGCTTTCCTTTGTCAATAAAAACCGTCGCAAGCAGGATTTTACTGACAGTAGAGAGAAATTAAAAATGTAGACTGCATAAATTCCAATGCTGTGTTATGCTCATACGGTAAGCTTTACAGAGCGTGGAGAGAAAGGATTATATTATGCTCAGAGTTTTTGTAGACACAGGAAGTAGTATCAAACAGGAGGAAGCACAGCAGCATGGCGTAGAGCTGTTACCCCTGTATATTTTTTTAGGTGATCAGGAATACCGGGACGGGGTGGACCTGTCTATGGAGGTTTTTTACCACGCACTTATTGAAGAAAAGCTGTTTCCCAAAACCGCATTGCCCTCTTTGGGAGAAACCGAGGAGCGTGTGCAAACATATACAGACCAGGGAGATGATGTGATTATCATCACCATTTCTTCTGCCATTTCCGGAACCTACAGCGCGATCAAAATGCTGTTTGCGGACAATCCCCGTGTTTGGGTGGTGGATAGTGAAAGTGCCGTGGGCGGTGTCTCATTGGATTTGAGGCAGCGCTCTTTCTGTATTCACTCTTGACATTTTAGGGATATAAAGTATAATAAGTTATACAAATCATACTTATTATACATCAGGAGGGGATGTTATGATGAAACCAAAAGGAAAATTTGCCTGGACGGTGACTGTGGGAGAAAAGGGACAGATTGTGATTCCCAAGCAGGCACGGGAGCTTTTTGAAATCAAACCCGGTGACACCTTGGTGATGCTGGGAGATACGAAACGGGGCTTGGCCATTCCCCCAAAGGAGATGTTTCGGGCTTTTGCCCACGCGGTGTATGAAACCAGCGAGGATGAAGAATGAATGCTGTTGAAATCCGGAGTTTAACGAAAAAATATAAAGACACGGTTGCCGTCCGGGAATTAAATCTGGACATCCGGGAGGGGGAGCTGTTTTCTCTTTTGGGTGTAAACGGCGCCGGCAAAACCACTACGGTGAAGATGCTTTGCTGTCTGACCAAACCAACATCCGGTGATGCGTTTTTGCTGGGAAACAGCATTGGGGAAGCTTCCAATGCTGTGCAATCCGTAATCGGCATTTCTCCCCAGGAAACGGCGGTGGCAATGGGCTTAACGGTGAAAGAAAACTTAGAGCTGATGTGTGGCGTTCACGGCTTTTCCCGGGAGAAAACCCGGCAGAAGGTGCAACAGCAGACCCAGGAATTCCACCTGACAGAAATCCTGAATAAAAAAGCCGGCAAGCTGTCCGGCGGTTGGAAAAGACGGCTGAGCATTGCCATGGCGCTGATTGGAGAACCGAAAATTCTGTTTTTGGACGAGCCCACATTAGGCCTGGATGTGATTGCCCGCAGTGAGCTTTGGGACACCATCCGTAGTCTTAAGGGGAAAATTACGGTCATTCTCACCACCCACTATATGGAGGAGGCAGAGCGCCTGTCCGACCGCATCGGCATTATGAAGCACGGCAGCCTGATTGCCTTAGGAACGGCGGAAGAATTGAAGGAAAAGGCAGGAAAAGACAAGTTTGAGGATGCCTTTATAACGATTGTAAAGGAGGCAGAGCTATGAGAATGCTGACCTTTGCCAAAAGAACATTAAAGGAAATCCTGCGAGATCCCCTGACATTGTTTTTTGGACTGGCCTTTCCCGGCGTGCTCATTCTTCTTTTATCGGCAATCCAGGCCAATATCCCGGTGAGCCTGTTTGCAATTGACCGACTTGCTCCGTCAATGACGGTATTTGGCTTGTCCTTTATGACTTTGTTTTCCGCAAGCCTGATTTCCCGTGACAGAGAAAGCGCTTTTCTGACCCGGCTTTATGCCACCCCTATGAAAGCGGCAGACTTTATTCTGGGCTACACCCTGCCAATTTTGCCCATTGCGGTGGCGCAAAGCTGTTTCTGCTACCTGATTGGTCTGATGCTGGGGATGAAACTGACGGTAAATATCCTGTATGGTGTTTTACTTGTCATTCCCATTTCTCTGTTTTTTATCGGTTTGGGACTTCTGTTTGGCAGTGTCCTGAGCCAAAAGCAGGCCGGTGGCATTTGTGGCGCACTGCTCACAAATCTGACTGCTTGGCTGTCCGGAATTTGGTTTGACTTGGAGCTGGTAGGCGGTGTGTTTCAGGCTGTTGCCAATGTTTTGCCCTTTTACCACGCTGTCCAGATGGAGCAGGCAGTATTTGCCGGGAGCTTCGCTAAAATTTGGCCCCACCTGATTTGGGTGTCCGGCTATGGGATTGCCGCAATTTTATTGGCAGTGGCGGTGTTTTTATATCAAATGAAAAAAGGCTAGAACCAAAGAAAACAACTTCCTGAATGCGACGGATTGTCAAGGACAGTTCACTGGAATTCGTAATCAAGCATTGCAAGGGACAAGAAATTCGAGAGAAGTTTCGGCTTCTCTCATTTTCTTTTTTTACATTGATTTTACACCGAAAGGATTACGGATTTTACAACCTGAAGGTAAGATAATAAAAAATGCAGATATAATATATTTGTAAAAAGATATACAATTAAAGTGAGGATGTAGTAAATGGATATTTTTGACGCATTAACGCTCATAGGGGGATTGTGCCTATTCCTTTTTGGTATGAACATTATGAGCAGTGCCCTGGAAAGAAGTGCGGGAAGTAAGCTCGAAACAATGATTGGCAGACTTACATCCGGTAAGATAGTAGGCTTGCTTACAGGCCTTGGAGTTACAGCGATTATTCAGAGTTCTTCTGCAACAACCGTTATGGTGGTCGGCTTTGTAAACTCAAGCTTGATGACATTAAAGCAGGCTATTTCCGTGATTATGGGCGCCAATATCGGCACTACTGTAACTGCTTGGATTTTGAGCCTTAGCGGCATTTCCGGCAGCAATATCTTCTTGAAACTACTAAAGCCTTCTTCTTTCACACCAATTTTAGCGCTTATTGGTATCATACTCTTTATGTTTACGAAGAGTAATAAGAAAAAAGACATCGGTATGGTACTGCTCGGCTTTGCAACCTTGATGTTCGGTATGGAAACTATGACCGAAGCAGTTTCGGGGCTTCGTGACGTTCCCGCCTTCCAAGAGTTGTTCGTTACGTTTCAGAATCCGATCCTTGGTGTGCTGGCAGGCGCGATTCTTACTGCAATCATCCAATCAAGCTCGGCATCGGTGGGTATTTTACAGGCTCTGGCAGCCACAGGTGCGGTATCATACAGTGCAGCTATCCCGATTATTATGGGACAGAACATTGGCACTTGCGTGACAGCAATGATTTCCTCTGTCGGTACAACAAAAAATGCCAAGCGTGCCGCCTTTGTTCACCTCTCCTTTAACATTATAGGAACGGTTATATGTTTGATTGCTTTTGCAATAATCAACGCAATTTTTGCACCTGCTCTCTTTGGTGAGGCGGCAACGTTTGCAGGAATAGCAATAGCCCACTCCGTTTTCAATGTTGTTTGTACGATCGCGCTTCTGCCAATGTCAGAATTTCTGGAAAAGCTTGCATATAAGTTTGTTCCGGAAAGCAGTCTTCCTGAAAATGCCTCCGAGCTTGACGAAAGACTTCTTACTACCCCTACTATTGCGTTAGAGTGTGCCTACAATTTAACTTTCGATATGGCGCATATTGCAACCGATGCTCTAAAAAATAGTATCGAATGCCTCACAAAATATGACAAACAAAAAGCACAGAAAATTCGTGATGCCGAGGAAAAGACAGACCACCTTGAAGACATTATCGGCAGTTATCTTGTAAAAATCAGCACAAAGCAGTTGAATGAAAGTGAAGGCGCTACTGCCTCTATGCTGCTGAAAGTCATCGGTGATTTTGAGCGTATCTCCGATCACGCTATAAATATTCTTGAATCTGCTGAGGAAATGCGCGAAAAAGGCATCAGCTTCACCGAAGACGCGAAACGAGAAATGGATGCACTATCGGCGGCAACGCTTGAAATAGTAGACCTCTCTTATGCCGCTTTTATTAATGAGGATGCAAAGCAGGCAAACTTTGTAGAACCGCTTGAGCAAGTTATTGATAGGATGAAAGAGCTGCTCCGTACAAGGCATATTGACAGGCTTCGTGTTGGCGATTGTAGCATTGAAGCGGGATTTGTATGGAGTGACCTTATCACGAATATGGAGCGTGTTTCCGATCACTGCTCCAATGTTGCAGGCTGTGTAATGGATACGAAAGAGCAAAATATGAACCTTCACGAGTCGTTAAAGCTTATTAGAAGCGATAGCGAATTCTATAGAGAGAAATATACAGATTATACAAAAAAGTATCTTTCCATTATATGAATTGGGATAGTGGCAGGGAGAAATATCTCTCTGCCGCTATTATTTAGATGAATTGTGTGGAATAAGTGACCAAGTTATGGTATACTTACTGTAGATAATAATTTGAGCTACAATGGAGAGTAAATTATGATATGGTGTGTTGATGACGATAATACCATCCGTGACATTGAGGTTTATACTTTGGTGCAAACTGGCCTTGAAGCTCGTGGCTTTGCCGATGGTGTTTCTATGCTTGAAGCATTAAAAACCGAAATCCCCGACCTGATTGTTCTTGATATTATGATGCCGAACATGGATGGTATTGAAGTTTTGAAGAAAATGAAGTTGGAAGCCGCTTACAAGGATATTCCTGTGATTATGGCTACGGCAAAAGGCACAGAAATGGACAAAATCGGCGGTCTTAATTCCGGTGCGGATGACTATCTTGTAAAGCCATTCGGCGTTATGGAGATGGTTGCTCGTGTGAATGCCGTGCTCCGTCGAGTTAAAAAGGATGTGAATTCTTCCAATGAATTTACCGTTGGGAATATCGTACTAAAAGAAAAAGAGCATATCGTTATTTCCAATGGGGAGAAGGTGGAGCTAACCCATAAGGAATTTGATATTCTCCGTCTGTTTATGCAAAACCCCAATATCGTTTTTTCAAGAGACAAGCTGATGAACCAGTGTTGGGGTTCGGATTACATAGGGGAAACGCGTACCGTTGATATGCATATCAAAACGCTCCGTCAAAAGCTGGGGAATGCCGGTGGTCAAATTAAGACCGTCATCGGTGTAGGATATAGATTGGAGAGCGAAGTATGACAAAAAAGATATTCATCTCTATCTTTTCTGCTGCATTAGTTGTACTTCTTGCAAGCCTGGCCATAGCAACGACTTTTCTATGTGATTATTTTAACACTTCGCAGATAAATCAGTTAAAGGCAGAGCTAACGCTTGTGGCTGACACAGTAAACGACGCAGGAGTAAACTATTTTGAAAACTTTTACTCTACCGTTTTTCGCTTTACTGTAGTCAACGAAGACGGTGCAGTGCTTTATGATACCAAGGCAAATGCCAGTGAAATGGGAAATCACGCCGACCGTGAGGAGATAAAGGAAGCCCTTGAGAACGGCAAAGGAAGCAGTGCCAGAAATTCCGCTACGCTTACGGGAAAGACCCTTTATGAAGCAATTTTGCTTGAAAGCGGAGATGTTCTTCGTGTCTCAGTTAGTCAGATGACCGTTGGTGCGCTGTTGCTTAGTATGCTGCCTGCAATCTGTGCGATTATCTTAATTGCCATAGTTATTGCACTCATTTTTTCGCATCAGATGGCCAAAAAGATAACTGAGCCATTGTTACAGATGGATTTAGATCATCCTGCTGAAAATAATTCCTATGAGGAACTAAGTCCTATCCTGACAAAAATCCATAAGCAACATAAACAAATCAAGCTGCAAATGGAAACACTGCGCCGCAAGTCAGACGAATTCGAGCAAATTATATCCTCAATGAACGAAGGGCTTGTGCTTTTGGATGAGCACGGAATGGTGCTTAGCATGAACACAGCCGCAAAGAAAATTTTTGCTGTAAAAACGGATGTGAAAGGAAAGGATTTTCTTCTTGTTGACCGTTCCAGCAAAATCAGCAAGGCTGTTATAAAGGCGTTAAACGGAAAACACAGCGAATATGCTGAACAGAGAAGCGGCAGCCAATATCAATTTACGATTAATCCCGTAGTTTCTGATGGTAAAAACTTGGGTGCAATTATTCTTGTCTTTGACATCAGCGAAAAGGCTTTTGCAGAGCGTAACCGCCAAGAATTTACAGCCAACGTTACCCACGAACTGAAAACACCGCTTCAATCTATCATCGGTTCGGCTGAGCTTTTGGAAAACGGTCTTGTGAAGCCGGAGGATACAAAGCGATTTGTGGGCAATATTCGTAAAGAAGCCACAAGGCTTGTCAGTCTTATTAACGATATTATTCGTCTCTCTCAGCTTGACGAAAATCACGAGCCTGCAACCGAAACGGTAGATATTACAGAGGTTGCAAAGGAAGTGGTTGAAGTGTTAACTGTATCGGCGGCAAAACGAAACATTACCCTGAATATTGATGGCCAATCACAGACTATCTATGGTGTTCGTCGCTACATTTATGAAATCATTTATAACCTTTGCGACAACGCTATCCGTTATAATGTGGATGGTGGTAATGTGACAATCTCCATTGGGAAAGAGGATGGCCGTGTAAAGCTTTCTGTCAGCGATACCGGTATTGGCATTGCACCGGAACATCAATCCCGTATTTTTGAACGCTTCTATCGGGTGGATAAAAGTCACTCAAGAGAAACGGGGGGCACCGGACTTGGACTTTCTATCATTAAGCACGCTGTGCAATACCACAGCGGCAAGGTAACACTTGATAGCGAACTTGGGAAAGGCACAACGGTTAAAATTGTATTTTGATGAGTCAGGCATCGCTTCGGCGGTGCCTTCTCTATATGCTAAAACAAATAGCATTCTCACATTTTTTTGAAATTGGATATTTTAGCACTTCTTGCCGGCTATTTATTGTGGGATATAAAAACTTGTTATTGCGAGCCCATCATATCAGTCAGTGATTTGTAATAACAGTGGTTTGGTAGCAGAAGTTTATTTTATGTAATTTGCAATAGGTTGCGCTTTTGCCTACGCTATGCTAAAATGAAAGCAGGAGTTGATAACAAATACCATGGAAAAAATAGAACTCATCCGGTCTGCCCGGAGGACAATTGCCATTGAAATTAAAGGTGATGGCCGTGTCATTGTGCGAGCGCCTATGGATATGGCTAGGCGGGATATTCAGCGCTTTTTGGATGAAAAAGCCGGTTGGCTTCAGAAGCATTTGGAAAAGGCCCGACAGCACCAGGAAGCGACAAAGGATAAGCTGACAGATACGCAAATCCGCAGCCTTGTCAATGGCGCAAAGCAGGATATCCCGGAACGGGTCAGAAAGTTTGCGCCGATGATTGGTGTAACTGTGGGTACCATTACCATTCGCAGGCAGAAAACCCGTTGGGGATCCTGCTCATCAAAAGGCAATCTGAATTTTAATTGCCTTTTAATGCTCTGTCCGGAGGAGGTACGGGATTATGTGGTGGTGCACGAGCTGTGCCACCGGAAGGAATTAAACCATTCCTCCCGTTTTTGGGTAGAGGTAGAAAAGGTATTTCCCGACTATCGCAGTTGCCGCAAGTGGCTGAAGGACAACGGCGGCCAACTGATAGGACGGCTGTAATTAGAAAAAATGATTAACGGAAAGACAGGAGAATAGAAATGAAAAATATTATTGTAATTTCCTCCAGCCCCCGGAAAAACGGCAACTCCAATGCCTTAGTGGCGGCATTTGTAAGAGGCGCAGAAGAAAGGGGAAACGCCGTAGAGGTGATTTCTTTGACTGGCAAACATATGGAGTTTTGCCGTGGTTGTATGGTCTGCAACCAAACCAACAGTTGTGTGATTGCAGACGATATGAAGCAAATCAATGAAAAGCTGGGGAAAGCGGATGTTGTGGTGTTTGCCACACCGATTTATTACTACAGTGTCAGTGGTCAGCTAAAAACCTTTTTCGACAGAACCTCGCCGCTTTTTACTGCGGATTACAAATTCCGGGATGTTTACCTGCTGGCAACTGCCGCAGAAGACGAAACCACAACCCCGGACGGCACAATCCAGGCAACTGTGGGCTGGGTGGACTGCTTTGAAAAAGCCAAACTTACGAAGACTGTTTTTGCCGGTGGGGTAGATGCCGTTGGCGATATCGCCGGACATCCGGCGCTGGAAGAAGCCTACCAAACCGGAAAATCCATTCAGTAGAATAGGGTAATAACACCATCCAAACGGGTGGTGTTATTTTAAGCTTTCGATATTTGCAAATTTTTGTGGGGCATGCTACAATAAAGAAAAAACCCGGAGGAATATTATGACGATAGAACAATTAAAGGCGAAAATGGACGAAACCCATTACATTTATGATGACACCATGGCGACGGTGCTTTATGTGGCCTTGCAGCTTGGCAGACCCTTGCTCATTGAGGGCGCTGCCGGCGTGGGTAAGACAGAAATTGCAAAGGTTATGGCATCTGCCCTGGATCGGGATTTGGTGCGTCTGCAGTGTTATGAAGGCTTGGATGAGAGTAAGGCGCTGTACGAATGGAATTACCAGAAACAGCTGCTTTCCATTCAGGTAAATATGAACGCTACAGACAAACACGCTTTGACCCGATCCTTGTTTAGTGACGAATATCTGCTGGAACGGCCGTTGCTCCAATCTATCCGGTCGGAAAAACCGGTAGTGCTGCTCATCGACGAAATCGACAAGGCGGACGAGCAATTTGAAGCCTTTTTGCTGGAGCTGCTATCGGAAATGCAGGTGAGCATTCCGGAGGTGGGAACGGTGAAGGCCAATACCATTCCCTTTGTGGTGCTGACCTCCAATCGGGCAAGACCGCTATCCGAAGCGCTTCGCCGGCGGTGCGCCTATCTGTATATTGAATATCCTACCATGGAGAAGGAGCTGGCAATTTTACGGGCGAAGCTGCCCTATGTGGATGACCGGCTTTGCGCCCAGATTGCGGCTGCCACCCATCATCTGCGTTCTCAGGACAGCATTTTGAAAAAGCCCTCTATTGCAGAGACTTTGGACTGGGCAGCAGCATTGGATGCCCTTGGGGTCCGGGAATTGACGCCGGATGTTTTGCGCCAGACAGCAGGCTTTTTGCTGAAAAACAATGAAGATATGTCGGAATTGGAGAATTTGCCCCAGCCCGACCATTCATAATCCCATTAGGAAAGATATATGATTGATAAAACGGTATATTTAGAAAAGCTCTCGGCATTTTCCCGGATGTTGCGCTTGGAAGGACTGTCTGTCAGCCCCAAGGAAACGGAGGATGCCTGCCGACTGCTTGCCTCTCTGGATTTAACGGATCGCCAGCAGGTAAAAACTGCCCTGCAAACCGTATTTGCCAAATCCCGGGAAGAACAGCTTTCCTTTGACAAGGCCTTTGACGGCTTTTTTCTCTCGGAGGAGGCAATGCGTGCCCGGGCGCAGGAATGCGCCGCCCAGGACCAGCAGATGGAAATGGCAAGAGCCCAGGCCCAGCAAGAGTTTCAAATCAACGGAGAGCCCATCTCTTTGACGGAAAACCAAAAGGAAACCTATGTCCGTATGCCGGAGGAGGTCCAAAACCGCCTGCGGAGCTTTATGGATAAGTACCGTACCAGCGCAGAGCGCAATCCGGAGCTTTACGGCGATTTCATTCACTCTGTTTTTGCCCGCACCATTTTGGAGCAGCAAATCAAAATGGAGGATGCAGCCTTGGGCGCTGCCGCCATGGACCCGGAAATTGGAATCTTGTACCGGGATATATCCCAATTCAAGGATACGGAGATTCCCAAGGCCATTGAGGTTATCCAAAAGATTGCCCTGCAGATTAACGGTGAACTGTCTGCTAAGCGTCGCCGCTTTGGCCATAGCAGCAAGCTGGATTTCCGGAGGACCATCCGCAAGGGCTTGGAAACCGGAGGCAGCTTTTATCGGCTGAAATATAAAAAGAAACGCCATATCCGCAAGCACCTGGTGCTTTTGTGCGATGTATCCGGTTCTATGGTACAGTTTTCTGAGTTTGCGCTGCGGTTTATCCAGAGCCTGAACCAGGTGTCCGAAAGCTCCCGCACCTTTTTATTTTCAGAAATTATGGTGGAAGCGGATGCGTTTCAAATGCAGAATATGGACACCTTCCGCAGTTATGTAAAAGAGTCCGGAATTTATGGCCGTGGCACAGACCTTGGCACTGCGCTGGCAAATCTTTGTCTGCATCGGCCTGCGGTGTTAAGTGCGTCGACCACCTTGCTGATTTTGTCCGACACCAAAACGGTGGACCAGATGCGCGCGGTAGCAGCTTTGCAGGAAGCAAAGCGCCTGTCCGGAAATGTGCTTTGGCTCAATCCCATTGGCAAAAACCGTTGGCAGGATATGAAGAGCGTCCAAACCTTTTCTTCGCTGTGCCAAATGATTCCCTGCAGCACCTTAGGCGAACTGGCTGCCGCCTGCCGAAAGCTGACCGCAGTATAACGATATTCGCCATTATCCACAAAAAAGTGGCATCAGCGCAGTATGGATTTCTAGTTGCAAAAAAATGGGAAATCTGTTAGAATAGCCACAGATTTGCAAAAAAGAGGTGTAAAGCTTGGAAAAGGAGAGCGCAAAACCAAAGAAAGGCATACTGCTGCTTGTAGGCGGAATCGCTTTGTGTTTGGTATCTGTGGTGCTTTACCTGATGTTAGGCGGACATTTGAAGCCTGCGGCGGAAGCAGTGGGCAGTTCTGTTCAGCAAACCCAGACGCAAACCACTGTAGTGGCAGATACAATACCGCCGGTGATTACCGGTGCAGAGGATAAAACCTATATTGTGGGGCAGACAGTTGCCTACCGGTCCGGTGTTACAGCAGAAGACCCGGAGGAGGGTGCTGTAGCCTTGAATTTGGATGCGTCGGCAGTGAATGCAACCCAGGCCGGCACATACCCGGTTACATACTGGGCAGAGGATTCTGCCGGCAACCGCACTGAGGTAACAATACAGGTAACCTTCCAGGAAGAGGAAGAAGAAACGACTGCGCCTGCCGATGGCGACGGAGAAACTTCGGAAACGGAAGTGCCGAAGTATTACGCCCTGGCGCAGAACATTTATAAAAAAATCATCAAGGAAGGTATGACCGAGGAGCAGAAAATCAAGGCTATTTGGAAATGGTCCCGGCGTAAGATTTCCTTCACCGGACGCTCCGACAAAAGTGACTGGAAAAAGGGCGCAGTTGTGGGCTTTACCAAGCTAAGGGGCGACTGCTTCAATTACTATGCCACCAGTAAAGCCCTTTTAGAGGTGGCAGGTATTCCTACAATGGATATCCAAAAAATCCGGATGAAGGGCCGTTCTGACCATTATTGGCTGTTGGTTTTCCATGATGGTAGCTGGTGGCACTTTGACGCCTGTCCTCGTACCGGAGCCGGAAAAAATACCTTTTGCTTGTACACAGACCAGCAGATGCTGGCCTTCTCCGAGAAGCATGAGGACTGTTTTGATTTTGACCTGCGGCTGTATCCCAGAACCCCGGGAACCATTGACGATAAGTACTTAATCCGCTTCTATCCTATGTGGTTTGATAGTGAGGGCAATCGTTTGCAGGATGCAAACGGCAATTTGGCAGGCACGCCAAACTATAACCCTGCTGCCGTACCCCCGGAGACAACGGAACCTATCCAGGAAACAACGCAGGAAACCACCCAGGCAACCACAAATGTCCAACAATAAATTTTAGAGCTATTGCAGTGCAATAGCTCTTTTTTAATGATCACCAATTTTTGGAAAATGAGGAAGAAAATGCCGAAAAGAACCATATAGGTTTTACTTGCGTTTTTTTGCTTTTTCTGTTATACTAATTACGATATTATGAGGATTGTTGCCATTTTCAGTTTCTAGAAAGTGAGGAATATGCATTATGAATAAGAAAAGATTGGTGGCGCTAGTGCTGGCCGTTGTGCTGCTTGCCTCTTTAATTGTGGGTATTTTGCCCCAGGCTTCCGCAGCAACTGCCCCTACCATCAGCCTGCGTGACGGCTCCGGTAACAACAGTGTTACGGTAAAGCCCGGTGATACTGTGGAATTATATGTGAAACTTTCCGATAACCCCGGTATTATCAGCGCCGGTGTGCAGGTGTCCTATCCTGCCGGTATTGCGCTAACCAAAAGCGCCAATGCCGTTTCCGGCGGTAACTTTGATGTTAGCTGGGGTAACTCCTCCAAGGTTACGGCAAATCCCTATTTGGTCTGGATGAATGTGGCTACCGGCACAGAGGATGGCAAGCTGGTAACATATAACGGAAATATCCGCAAGCTGACCTTCCAGGTGACGAAGGATGCAGATAGCGGTACATATCCCATTACCTTAAAAGCACCCTCCGATAAGAATCTGACCGCCGGCGTAGATGGCAGTGGTGTGATTAAGCCCAATACCAACAGCAAGGTTACCCCTGCGGTTTCCGGCTTTACCATTACTGTCCAGTGTAATCACTCCTGGAGCGACTGGCGCGTAACGGAAAATGTTACCTGCGACAAGGACGGCAAAGAAGTAAGAAATTGTTCCAATTGTATCCGGGAAGAAGAACGGACAAACAAGGCCCCCGGTCATAATTTCGGTAGCTGGACAACTACCAAAAATGCAGCTTGCGCTGTAGCTGGCGAGCAGACCCGTTCCTGTCAGAATGCCGGCTGTACCCACAAGGAAACTAAGGCAATAGCCGCCATCGGCCACAAGTTCGGTAGCTGGAGCCAAACCAAGGCTCCGGATTGTACTACTGCCGGAGAAGAAAAGAGAACCTGCCAAAATGCCGGGTGTACCCATTCTGAAACCCGCGCAATCAAGGCTTTGGGGCATAGCTTCTCCAAGCCCACAGTGACCAAGCAGCCCACCTGCACCCAGCCCGGAGTGCAGTCCGGTAAATGCTCTCGCTGTAACCAGGAGACTACGGGTTCTGTGCCTGCCACCGGCCATAGCTACGGTAGCTGGACAGTGACAAAGGAGCCTACCTGTACCTCCACCGGTGTCAAGACCAGCACCTGCACCAAATGTAATGCGCAGAAAACCGATAAGGTTGCTGCCGCCGGTCATAAATTCTCCAACCCGAAAATTACCAAGCAGCCCACCTGTCTCCAGCCCGGCACCCAGACCGGTAAATGTGAAAACTGCGGTAAGACCTCCAAAGAGGAAGTACCTGCTACCGGACATAAATACGCAGAAGCTCAGGTAACCAAGGAGGCAACCTGTGCAGAAGCCGGTGCTAAGACCCAAATCTGCGAGTACTGCAAGGATGCAATTTCTACGGAGCTCCCTGCCCTGGGTCACGAGTTTGGCGAAGGAAGCGTTACCCAGGAGACCAGCTTGAGTGTTCCGGGTGTTCTGACCAGTAAGTGTGTTCGTTGCGAGGAAACCAAGCAGACAGAGATACCCTGCAAGCACGCAGATGCTGCCACAGGTATTACCCTGGAAGCAGAGACTGGTGTCGTTCAGCCCGGCGCATTGGTGACAATCACCCAGCTCACTGCGGAGGTAGCGGAATACGAAGCGGTAAAGCCTGCAATTTCCCAGGTATCCTCTAAGTTTGTGGTGTTTGATATTTCCACAGTTTTGGACGGCAAACAAGTGCAGCCTGACGGCAAAATCAAGGCCAGCTTCCCGATACCGGAGGGCTTTAGCCAAAACCTGGGTCTTTACTATGTCTCCGATGACGGACAGATGGAATTTATTCCCGGTGTCGTCAGCCAGGACGGCAAGTGTCTGGAAGTGGAGCTGAGCCATTTCAGCTACTATGTGCTGTGTGACTTGGATGCCCAGCCGGAAGCCACAGTGGATATGCAGCAAATCTACATTTTGGTGATTTGCGTGGCAAGTCTACTTCTTCTGTGTGTGCTTGTCATTATTATCGTGGCAATTGCAAAACGCAAGGATAAGGAAACCCAAGAGGTAGAAAAGCAAGAAGAAGCCCAAGAGGTAGAAAAGCAAGAAGAAGTCCAAGAAGTAGAAGAAAAAGAAGAACAAGCGAAGGAAGACCAAAAGGAAGAAGAAATAAAGGAAATTCCGGAAGATTGATGATATAAAAAGCGAGATACCAAATGGTATCTCGCTTTTTTGTTTCCTTACAGCAAAGGAATATTGTTTTCATTACAAATCCGCAGGGTATCTTCATCCCACAGACTGGTCTGCACCTCACCGATGTGGGCGCATCCAATCAGTAGCATACAAAGCCGGCTCTGTCCGATGCCGCCGCCAATGGTCAAGGGTAGCTCACCGTTTAGAAGCATTTTGTGGAAGGGAAGCTCTCTGCGCTCATCGTGACCGGAAATACGCAACTGCCGGTCCATAGCCTTTTCATCTACACGGATACCCATAGAGGAAATCTCAAAAGCAATGCCCAGCAAATCGTTCCAGAAAATAATATCACCATTTAATGTCCAGTCGTCATAGTCCGGAGCACGGTTGCCGTGGGTGTTGCCGGAGCGAAGCTTATCGCCAATTTTCATAATAAAAATGGTTTTATGCTCCTTGGCGTACAGGTGCTCCCGTTCCTCAGCAGTTTTGTCCGGATACATATCCTCCAACTCCTGGCTGGTGATAAAGCTAACCTTCCGGTTCAGCGTGACGCCAATTTGGGGAAACGCTTTTTTAAGATTTTCACTGGCATCGCAAATCACATCCACAATGGACTGCACCGTGGCCTTTAAGTAGCTTTCTGTCCGGTTCTCGGGGTTAATAATCCGTTCCCAGTCCCACTGGTCCACATAAATGGAGTGGATGTTGTCCAAATCCTCATCCCGGCGGATGGCATTCATATCGGTATATAAGCCCTCGTGGCAGGCGAAGCCGTATTTTTTCAGCGCCAAACGCTTCCACTTTGCCAAAGAATGCACAACCTGAGCGTTGTCGCCGATAGCAGGAACATCAAAAGCAACTGCTCGCTCCTTACCGGTCAAATCGTCGTTCAAGCCGGAGGTGGATGCCACAAATAAGGGGGCAGATACACGCATCAAGTGGAGATTTTGGGTAAACTTTGCCTGAAAAATATCTTTGGTCAAAGCAATCGCCCGTTGCAGGTCATAGCTGCTGAGCACCGGCTGATATCCGTCCGGAATAATCACCTTATTCATATACTCGCTCCTTGCAAAATTTGCATTTAGTATATCACGAACCCCCCGGCAAGTCAACGCTGAATGTGACCGGTGCCAGAAGAAATATGGCCCGAGGTATTCCCTCGGGCCTTTTGCCATTAACCGAATATCAGGGGGATAAACTGACAGCTCAGTACCACCATAATCAGCGCCAAAGGATATGTGGCGGCATAGGCAGTTGCCACAGCCTCTGTCTTAGTGACAGCCATCAGCGTACCCAAAGCCGGGGTAGAAGTCATACCGCCGCAGATAGAGCCCAAAGCGCTGAGAATGTCAATTTTGAAAACATACACAGCCAGTAGGTATCCAATAATCATAGGCAACAGGGTCATCACAGCGCCCCACAGGAACAGGGCAACGCCTTGCTCGGCCAGCACCGCCAGAAAACCCTGACCGGCCTCAGTACCGGCGCCCATTAAAAACAGGGCAAGACCCACTTCCCGCACCACATTCAGTGTCTTTTTCGGCACATCGATGGCAACAGGTCCGATATGAGCGAAGTGGCCGAACACCAAACCGGTCAGCAAAGGACCGCCGGAGGTACCCAAAGAGAACTCTGCACCGCCGGGCAGGGGAATGACAATTTTACCCACCAGCACACCCAAAGCAGCAGCCAAGGCGAAAGCCATCAAGCCGAATTCGTCCAGGTGCTTATAGGTTTTTGCATACTCTGCCGTTTCTGTCTTTACGCTGGAGACTTCACTTAAGCGCTTGCGTTCGGCCTCCACATCCACCTTCAAAAGCTTCGGGATTAGCTGCACAAACAGCACAACGCCTACCACGCCGAAGGGATAGGCAATGCCGTAGCCCACAGAGGCACGGGCGCTTCCGGTGGCTTCTGTGGCGGCTGCCAGGCCGGGAGTGCTGGTTAACGCACCGGACATCATACCCACCGCCAGGTCGGTTTCAATACCAGCCAGCTTCATAATTCCTACACAGGTGAGCGCACCGGCTAAAATGATTACAATGCCCAAAACCACATAGGAAATGGCGGATTTTTTAAAATTCCGGAAGAAGCCGGGACCTGCAATGAAGCCCACTGCAGTGACAAAGCAGATAAGACCGATGTTTTTCAGGGTGCCGGGCACCAGCAGATTAAAATGACCAAATACCAGCGCCACAATCAAAATGCCGGAGGTGCCCAAACACAGCCCCTTAATGGAAACACTGCCTAACAGATAGCCCAGTGCGGCAATGCAGAAAACAATAACCAGTTCGTTGGTAAACACACTTTTCAGAAAACTGAGAATTGCGTCCATTTCATTCATCTCCTAAAGATAATCTGTAAGACAGGGGGTGCCCCCTGCCTTGCAGGATTTTACTTTTCGTGACGGGCGTACTTGGGCAGAAGCAGAGGAGACACACCCTCTTCATTCAAGCCTGCCTTTTTCAGCTCCTCAGCATAAGCATAGATATGATCCAGGTTGGGTGTGCCCAGGGTTACTTCCTTTGCTTTGGCAGCAGCAGCCTTACCGGCATTACGGCCAAAGACAATGATATCCAAAAGGGAGTTGCCCATCAGGCGGTTACGGCCGTGGATACCGCCAACAGCCTCACCGGCAACCAGCAGGTTGGGGATAGCCTTGGTAAAGCCTTCGCCGCCAATCTCCAAACCGCCGTTCTGGTAGTGGAGCGTGGGATATACCAAAATCGGGACTTTTCTCATATCAATGCCGTAATTGAGGTACATACGCAGCATTGCAGGAATTCTCTTTTCAATGGTGCCCTCACCGTGAATCTGCTCAATCATCGGGGTGTCCAGCCATACGCCACTGCCCAGGGGTGTATCTACGCCCTTGCCGTCGGCACATTCCCGAATGATGGCGGATGCGGAAACATCTCTTGTTTCCAGAGGATGGGCATAAGCCTCACCGTCTTTGTTGACCAACATAGCACCCAAAGAACGAACCTTCTCGGTAACCAGTGCGCCAAAAATCTGGCTGGGATAAGCAACACCGGTGGGGTGATATTGAATGGTATCCTGATACAGAAGGGGTGCGCCGGCACGGTAACCCAGCACCAAGCCGTCGGCAGTAGCGCCGTAGTGGTTGGAGGTGGGGAAGCCCTGATAGTGCAGACGGCCTGCACCGCCGGTGGCAATAATGACAGTCTTAGCCTTGGCAACCAGATAATCACCGGTTTCCATATTCAGAAGCACAGCGCCGGCAACCTGACCCTTGTCGTCCTTGATCAGCTCCACGGCAGAGGTAAACTCCACCACGGGGATCTGACGGTTCAGAACTTCATCACGGACAGTACGCATAATTTCAGCGCCGGAATAGTCCTTACAAGCGTGCATACGCTTCCGGGAAGTACCGCCGCCGTGGGTGGTGACCATTGTGCCGTCTTCTTCCTTATCGAACATAACGCCCAGTTCGTTCAGCCAACGAATGGCATCGGGAGCTTCCATAACCAGTCTGCGCAGCAACTCCGGACGGGCAGCAAAGTGACCGCCGCCGAAAGCATCCAGATAGTGCTGAACAGGGGAGTCGTTGGGCTTGTCGGCAGCCTGAATGCCACCTTCTGCCATCATCGTGTTGGCATCGCCGATTCTCAGCTTGGTGACCACCATCACATTGGCACCGGCTTCGTGTGCCTCAATTGCGGCAGATGCACCGGCACCGCCGCCGCCAATGACCAAAACATCCACATCATAGTCAGGATTGTTCAGCTTGATATTCTCATTTAACAGGCGGCTGTTGCTGTGCAACAGCTTTGTCAGCTCCAAGGGTGCTTTCTGACCCTTATTGTTGCCGATTTTAATCTCTGCAAAGCCCTCTGCCCGGTAGTCGGGATGGTAGGCCTTCAGAAGCTCGGATTTTTCCTCAGCAGTCATTCTGCGAGGCTCTGCGCCCATACGGGCAGCACGGGTGGCTTCCACTTTCTTAATGGACTCCAACATACTTTCTGTAAACATACAATCCCTCCTTACTTTTCAATGTCCCGGGTGTTGTACAGTTCCTGCATCTCGGTAATAGGCTTCTGCATAACCTGCTCGATGAGGCTGTCGTATTCACCCCGGTTGATTTCCGCAACCCGGTCATAAAGGTGCTCGGTTTTGGGAGCGATGTACTTGCCGGTGAGACGACGAGCCAAAAGACCCACCATAGGATGGGAAATTTCAGCAGGGCAACGGACGGAGCAGCAGCCGCAGCTGACACAGTCAAAGGACTCCTCTGCGCACTTTTCTAGCTCGCCACGCTGTGCGTATGCGATGTACTGCATAACATTCAAGCCCTGGGTACAAGCCTTGGTACAGGCGTTACAGCCGATACAGCTATAGATTTCCGGATACAGCTCCATCATCACCTGCTGATTGGGCTTCAGATCCTCAATTTCGTAAGCTCGCTTATCCGTGGGGAAGAAGGGAATGCTGGCAATGTACATACCCTCCTGAACCTGGGTCTGACAGGCCAGACAGGTTTTCAGTTCATTGCAGCCTTTGATACGGTAAATAGTTGCACAAGCACCGCAGAAGCCGTGACGGCAACCACAGCCACGGGTCAGGGTGTAGCCGGCATATTCCATAGCGGTCATAATGGTCAGGACTCCGGGGACTTGATACCGCTTGCCGAAGAAATAAACATTTACAAGATTTTCCATTGTAAACAGCATCCTTTCTTAATATTCTGCAGGTAATTCGTCAATCTGGTCACAGCGGAATACAGGGCCGTCTTTGCAGACATACTTGGAACCAATGTTGCAACGGCCGCATTTGCCGACACCGCATTTCATACGCAGTTCCAAAGTGGTATAGACCTGCTCTTTGCTGAAACCCATTTCCTGCAGAGCCTGCAGGCAGAACTTGATCATAATGGGAGGGCCGCACAAAATCGCAGTACGATTGGTGTCAAAGGCCAGTTCTTTTAAGTAGGTGGGAACGAAACCAACATTGCCGTCCCAGCCTTCCTGGGGGCGGTCAATGGTCAGGTACACATTCACATCTTCGGTCTTCATCCAAACTTCCTGAATTTCCTTCAGTTGCACCAGATCGTCAGCGCTGCGAGCACCGTAGAGGATATCCACATGGCCGTAATTGGCACGGTTATCCAACACATAGTTGATCACACTGCGCAGAGGCGCCAGCGCAATACCACCGGCGATAAACAAAAGATTTTGCTTCTTCAGCTCTGTTTCAACCGGGAAGTGATTGCCGTAAGGTCCACGGACAGTCACCTGATCGCCCACCTCCAGAGAGTGGAGGCAGTCTGTCAGGACACCGCATTTTTTGATGCTGAATTCCTGATATGCCTTGTTGGTGGGAGAGGAGGTAATGGAGAACATTGCCTCGCTGACACCGGGTACGCAGATCATTGCGCATTGGCCGGGCATATGCTCAAAGAATTTGCCGCCCTGGGGAGGCTCAATCCGGAAGGTCTTCACATCGGGAGTTTCCTGACGGATGTCGGTGATGATACCCACTTGGGGGATCAAAGTATCGTGCACAAAGCCGGGATGGCAGGTACATTCATGATCGTGCATCACTTGCCCTCCTTTTCAAAAGCTTTGATAACTTTTACGATGTTTAAGTGGCTGGGGCACTTGTCAACGCAACGGCCGCAACCCACGCAGGAGTACATTCCGTCGTTGTTGGCGGGGAAGTACACCAGCTTGTGCATAAATCTCTGACGAAAACGCTGTAGCTGGCTGGTACGGTTATTGCCGTGGGCCATCATGGTAAAGTCAGAGTACATACAGCTATCCCAGCAGCGATAGCGCTGGACACCGTTTCCGGTGTTGTAGTCCTTAATGTCGTAGCACTGGCAGGTGGGGCACACAAAGGTGCAGGTACCGCAGGCCAAACAGGGCTTGTAAAGGGTTTCCCAAATGGGGGAGTTGAACTTTTCGTTCAGCACTTCGCCGTTCCAACCCTCCAGAGAAAGGTTGGCGTAGGGGAGCTTCTCCACAATTTTGGCAATCTCCTCTTTTTGTGCATTGACAGCCGTCTCGTCACTGTCCTCCAAAAGGTCAGCCAACAAAGCGGTCAGCGTTTCGCCCTTGTCGGTGACTGGCTTCCAGTACAGGTAGTCCTCTGTCAGCCAAGTGACTACATCGCCTTCCGGCTCTGCGCAGTCAATGCCGAACACCTTGCAGAAGCAGCTTTCTTCCGGCTGGCCGCAAGCAAGCGCTACGATGGTGCCGTGGCAGCGACGGGCAGCGTAGAAGCTATCCACAGGCTCTGCCAAAAACACCTTATCCAAAACGGCAATACCCCGAACATCACAACCCTTGATGCCGAATACCACAAAGCTTTCACTTTGCAGTGCTTCCGGTGTGATGGTGATGTTCTTGTTTTCGGTTTTACAGGTGTAGAGGGTCTCGCTTTGGGGGAAGAAGGCATCCTTTGCGGATTTGACAGTTTTCAAGGTCTGCAGATCCACATCACAGCCCTCAGTCCAAAGACCGAAGTTGGTCTTACCGGCGGTTTTTACCGGCAAAATCAAACTTTGTTTCTGGGAAATGGCTTCATACAGCTTGGGAAGGTTCGAAATGGCTATTTTCTTCATTTGGTACCTCCCTCTGCCACAACACTGGGCTCAGCATCGTCAAAGGTGAAGCTGGTCAGTGGGCCTTTTGCGTCTACATCTGCGCCGGCCTGATATTCGCCGTACAGATTGTTGATATCTTTAATGAATTTCCGGTTAAAAAGGTGCAGAGGAATGCCCTGGGGACAGACACGGCTGCACTCACCGCAGTCGGTGCAACGGCCGGCAACATGGAACGCACGAATAATGTGGAACATTTTTTCTTCAAAGGAGTCCACATTTGCCTTTTGTGCGCTGTCAAACTTATTGCTGTCAAACACGCACTTGCGGCAGGAGCAGGCAGGACAAACATTCCGGCAGGCATTGCAGCGAATGCACTTGCTCAGTTCTTTCTGGAAGAAAGCAAACTTTTCGGCAGGGCTCATAGCCTCGATGGCCTGCACCTCGGCAAAGCGGTCTGCATCTACAGTGTCTTCACTCTCACCAATCAGCTCATCATACACAACATGCTCTTTGCCCTTGCAGACATGGCAACGGCTGAGCATAGCATCCTTGTAGGCAACTTCCTGATTGCCGTACAGGGTTTCCACCTGCAACGGGTCTGTATCGGTGACGGACAAAATGCCCTTAACACCGGTTTCTTTTACTTTCTCGATACTCAGTTTGCCTTTGCAGCCTACACCGATGATGTAGGCCTTTTCCCGATCAATGCGATGCTCGGACAAAAGCTGATTAAAGCTGTAGCTGTCGCAGGGCTTCAGGCAAACCAAGGTCTTGCCCTCCAGCTTGGAAGCTTCAATCATCATTTTGCTTAAATTGGCGGCGCAGAAGTTGTTGTACACAAAATTTTCCATTTCTTCTTCGGTTGCGAAGAAGGCAGGTTCGGGATCGTATGTATTTTCACCGATCCGCCAACCGAGAACCCGGCTGACTGTGCCGTCTTTCAGGAGCTGCAATGCTCTTTGCTTTAATTCTTGCATCTTAAATCCCCCAATCGCACATTCTCGCCAAGGTCACGGATTTTCTCCACAAAGTCATTCATAACGGTGGAGAACTTCACACCTTCAGCGGCGGACACCCATTCCACACGGGTACGGCCGTTTTCCACGCCCATAAAGTCCAGCATACTAAACAGCAGCGTCATCCGGCGGCGGGCGTAGTAGTTGCCGGTAGAGTAGTGGCAGTCACCGGGGTGGCAGCCGCACAAAATCACACCGTCAGCGCCCTTTTCAAAGGCACGGAGAATGAACATAGGATTAACCCGGCAGGAGCAGGGGACACGGATGATTTTCACATCCGCAGGATAGGCCAGGCGGCTGGAACCTGCCAGGTCCGCACCGGCATAGCTGCACCAGTTGCAGCAGAACGCCACGATTTTCGGGCGAAATTCTTCATTTACCGACATATTGCATCCACCTCCGCAATGAGTTGTCTGTTGCTGAAGGCCTGCAGGTCCATAGCACCGGGGGGACAGGTTACGGTACAAGCACCGCAGCCCTGACACAGAGCCTTGTTTACCACTGCAATCCGGCGATCTTCCCGGATGCCGTGGTCGTTGACCTGACGCACCTCATAAGTAATTGCACCGTAGGGACAGACCTTGGCGCAGTTGCTGCAGCCATTACACAGCAGCTCATCTGCTTGTGCGGTGCAGGGGTTGGTGGTCAGCTTATCCTTGGCAAGCAGACCGATGACCTTTACCGCAGCAGCACCGGCCTGGGAAACGGTCTCCGGAATATCCTTGGGACCCTGGCACACACCGGACAGGAAAACACCGGCGGTGGGGGACTCCACGGGGCGGAGCTTGGGGTGGGCTTCTGTCAGGAAATTGTTGGTGTCAATGGAGGCGGTGAGCATAGTGGCAATCTTCCGCACACCCTCGTTGGGCTCAATAGCAGTAGCCAGCACCACCATATCGGCCTTCATCTTAATCTGCTTGTTGTCAATCAGGTCAGCACCCTGCACCAGCAGACTGCCGTCAGGCTGGGGAGCTACCTTGCCTACCTGACCCTTAATGTAGTTGACGCCGTATTCCTCCACCGCACGGCGATAGAACTCGTCAAAGTTCTTGCCGGGGGTACGGACATCAATATAAAACACAGTTACATTCACATCCGGGTACTTATCCCGAATAAGCATAGCGTGCTTGGCAGTGTACATACAGCAGATTTTAGAGCAGTAGGGCTTACCACGCTCATCAGAGCAACGGCTGCCCACGCACTGAATGAACACGATTTCCTTGGGGGCTTTGCCGTCAGACAGACGCTCCAAATGACCCTTGGTAGGACCGGCGGCATTCATAATACGCTCCAGCTCCAGGGAGGTGATAACATCCTTGCTCTGGCTGTAAGCATACTCGTCGTATTTGTCCAGCTTAATGGTATCAAAACCGGTGGCCACCACAATGGCACCGTATTTCTCTGTGATAATTTCGTCTTCCTGCGCGTAGTTAATTGCACCGGCCTGACAGACCTTTTCACAAACACCGCACTTGCCGGTTTTGAATTTCAGGCAAGCTTCCCGGTCAATCACCGGCACATTGGGAATGGCCTGAGCGAAGGGGGTGTAGATGGCGCTGCGGTTGCCCAAGCCCCGGTTGAACTCACTGGGGGTTTTCTTGGAGGGGCACTTTTCCTGACAAACACCGCAGCCGGTGCATTTGTCGGCATCCACACTGCGTGCCTTCTTGCGGATATCTACCACAAAGTCACCCACAAAGCCGGAAACCTTTTCCACTTCACTGTAAGTATAGATTTTAATCTTCTCGTGACCTGCTGCATCCACCATCTTGGGGGTCAAAATACAGGCAGAGCAGTCCAATGTGGGGAAGGTCTTATCCAACTGGGACATACGACCGCCGATAGAGGGAGTTTTTTCTACGATGTCCACTTCGTAACCGGCATCGGCAATGTCCAAAGCGGTCTGAATACCGGCGATACCGCCGCCGATGACCAACGCCCGCTTGGTAACACGGCTTTCGCCTGCCTGCAAAGGTGCGTTCAAATTCACCTTGGCGATGGCTGCCCGTGCCAAAATCACAGCCTTCTCGGTGGCTTCCGCCATATCCTTGTGGATCCAGGAGCAATGTTCCCGGATATTGGCAATTTCCACCATATAGGGGTTCAGGCCATAACGCTCAGCGCACTTGCGGAAGGTAGCCTCGTGCATCCGGGGAGAGCAGGAACAAACCACCAAGCCGGTGAGCTTGTGATCGGCAATGGCGGCGCCAATCTTTGCCTGACCTGCTTCGGAACACATATACTGATAATCATCGGCGAAAACCACACCCGGCTCCAGCCGTGCCATTTCTGCAACCTTTTTTACATCTACCGTTGCGGCGATGTTACTGCCACAATGGCAGACAAATACACCAATTCTCTGCATTTTGCTCACCTCTTATATCTTCTGTAAGCGCTGACCAACAGCTGTTGCGGCAGGTCATCGTCTACAAGAGGAGGAATTTCCTCAGCCTTTAAGTAGTTGCCGCCTCTTTGCCGCACCACGATCTGCCGGGCGGCATCCAAAATACGACCGGGCTGTACATCTCTGGGGCAGCGCTCTACGCAGGCAAAGCAGCTTAAGCACTTCCAAAGAGACTTGCTTTCTGCCAAAGCTTCTATGTTGCCGCTTTGGACATAGGACACAAACTGATGGGGTTTGATGTCCATTTCTTCGTAAGCGGGGCAGGTAGCGGAGCACTTGCCGCACTTCATGCACTTATAGGGGTTTGCACCGCTAATGGCCTCAATCTGTTCTTTTGCGTTCATTACAGCGCACCCTCCTTTACACCCAAGGCCTCTGCCAGCAGTTCTGTGAAGTAGTACACCGGCAGACCTTGTTCTGTCTTATTCAAATTATAGCGGCACAGAGGACAGGCGGTGATGAAACATTCTGCGCCAAAACCCTTTGCGCTTTCGTTGATGGTGTTGCACATATTTTTTGCCATTTCCGGCTCTTTCAGGGATATGTAGCCGCCGCAGCACTCGTTGCGGTAGGGATACACCACCGGCTCAGCACCCAATGCCCGGATGAAATCCTCCAACAGCTTGGGATTTTCCGGATCGTCCATAGCCATAATCTTGCCGGGACGCAGCAACAGACAGCCGTAGTATGCGGCAATCTTCCGTCCGGTGAGGGGATTGACCACTTTTTCTTTCAAGGTGTCAAAACCAACCACATCCCGAATGACCTCCAAAAAGTGCAGAACCTTGGTCTCACCCTCATAAGGCTCAGTCAGCTTCATATAGTTGTTGGCACGGGTGCGGATATCGGGTACATTTTGCATATCGTCATTGACGCGCTTGAGCACATGGTGGCAGGCAGAACACAGAGTAACCAAATCCTGCTTCTTATCTCTGGCCTGTGCCAGTGCACGGACAGAGGACAGCTTGGAAGCAATCTCATCTGTACCCAAAGGATACACACCGCCGCAGCACTGCCAATCCGTCAACTCCTCCAGCGTAAAGCCCAAAGCTTCCGCAGATGCTCTTGCGTAGGCATCCAGCTCTTTTGCCTTGTTTCGCAGAGTACAGCCGGGATAGTAACTAAAGATCATATAAGTCCAATCCTTTCCTGAAAATATCGAAATCGATATCGAGATATCTATAATACTATATCAATATTATTATAAAGATTTTATGGAAAAAAGCAAGATAAAATGCATAAAAAGCAAAAAAACTGCATATGATACAAAAATAATTTCCGAGGATAAATGTCTTTGTTAAAAACCACAAAACCAGGGGGTGAAGATACCTCTTCACCCCCCGTTATTCCTGCTTTCCGGACTGCCCCTTCATAATCGCAGTTTCATTTTCTTTTATCGCCTGATACAGCTTCGCTGCCTTGTTTCCGTCGATTTCCACCCAAGGCTTTCCCGGTGCCTTAAAATACCGATGACCCAAAAGCGCATAGATGTGGTCTGCTCCGTCGGATAGGCGTACAGTAATCATAAACCCGGTTGAGATTCTTTGTTCGTCCATTTTCGTAACTTTTTTATGGGAGCGAATGGTTCTTAAATACTGTAAAATGGTCTGCATTTGTTCGTTTTGGGTATAAGTTCTGGAAAATTGCAGGGGCGGATGCTGCCCGGAAATTTCCACAGCAGTCACAACCCGGGCAAGTGGTGCATTTTCCTTTTGGCATCCGGAAAAAACCAAGAAACAAGCGCAGAAAATTACAAGAATCGCAAAAAATCGTTTCATTCCCACACCTTCTTTCAAAGTTAGGTTGTGCAGGAATGTCAGGTCTATTGCCGGAAAAAATCAGAAACAAATCCAATAAATTTTCAAAAAATCCCCGGATGCAGTTGCATCCGGGGAAGGTGTTTACAGTTCGCAGTTGCCAACGGTTCTGGGGAAGGGGAGAACATCCCGGATATTGTTAATACCGGTCAGATACATCACGCACCGTTCAAAGCCCAGACCAAAGCCGGCGTGACGGGCAGAGCCATACTTCCGTAAATCCATATAGAAGCCGTAGTCCTCAGGATTCATACCCAGCTCCTCAATCCGTGTTTTCAGCACCTCGTAATCGTCCTCACGCTGGCTGCCGCCGATAATCTCACCAATGCCGGGCACCAGGCAGTCCATAGCGGCTACAGTCTTTCCGTCGGGGTTGAGCTTCATATAGAAGGCCTTGATTTCCTTGGGATAGTCGGTGACGAACACGGGGCGCTTGAACACTTCCTCGGTCAGATAACGCTCGTGCTCAGTCTGCAAATCGCAGCCCCAGGACACGGGATAGGCAAACTGGTCGTTGTGCTTTTCCAAAATCTCAATGGCCTCGGTGTAGGTCACATGACCGAACTCGGAGTTCAGCACATGGTTCAGTCGGTCTAAAAGGCCCTTGTCCACAAACTGATTAAAGAAGTTCATTTCCTCAGGCGCTTTTTCCAGCACATAGGCAATGATATACTTAATCATATCCTCAGCCAGACGCATATCGTCAGCCAGATCTGCAAAAGCGATCTCCGGCTCGATCATCCAAAACTCCGCAGCGTGGCGGGTGGTGTTGGAGTTTTCTGCACGGAAGGTAGGGCCAAAGGTATAAATGTTCTTAAAAGCCATAGCGAAGGTCTCACCGTTGAGCTGACCGGGCACGGTCAGGTTGGTGGGCTTGCCGTAGAAGTCCTGGGAGAAGTCAACCTTGCCGTCTTCTGTTTTGGGAACATTGTTCAAATCCAGTGTGGTCACCTGGAACATTTCGCCGGCACCCTCGCAGTCAGAGCCGGTAATCAGGGGAGTGTGCACGTACACAAAGTCCCGGTCCTGGAAAAACTGGTGGATAGCCATTGCAGCCAGAGAGCGCACACGGAACACAGCCTGGAAGGTGTTGGTCCGGGGACGCAGGTGGGTAATGGTGCGCAAAAACTCCATAGTATGACGCTTGGGCTGCAGGGGATAATCACCGGTGGATGCACCCTCCACACAAACCTCAGATGCCTGAATCTCAAAAGGCTGCTGAGAATTGGGAGTCTCTACTACAGTGCCCTTCACAATCAAAGCCGCACCGATATTGATTTTGGAAATTTCCTGGAAATTGGAGATGGTGTCGTTATAAACCACCTGAACGGGGGTAAAATAAGTACCATCATTGAGGACAATGAAGCCAAACTGCTTGCTGGGACGGCGGTTACGCACCCAGCCACCAACGGTAACCTCTTTGCCAAGATATTCCTTGGTATTTTTGAAAAGCTCACGAACAGAAATCAGTTCCATAAACAATCCCTCTTTTTAACTTTTGCAGAATTATAGAATAAAGTATATGCCAAACTCACAGAATTTACAAGTCTTTTTTCAAAAGTAGGAAAAGTTTTTTCGTTTCTAAAGAAAAAGTTGTTGCAAAATTAAAATGCCCGTGCTATAATACGCCGTGTGCCTAGCCGGCGCGCTACATTGGGATGTCGCCAAGCGGTAAGGCACCAGACTTTGACTCTGGCATTCGTAGGTTCAAATCCTGCCATCCCAGCCAATGACCCGCTAGCTCAGTTGGCAGAGCAATTGCCTTTTAAGCAATGGGTCTGGA
>JAZOME010000028.1:0-31790 GCA_045653685.1 Faecousia sp. | reverse complement strand
GTTTTTTTTTCCATATGAGATTCTCCTTTTTCGGGTTAGCCGCAGAAATGATTTTTCAATTTTCCGCCGATGCATTTTGGCACATAGGAGGGGTTTTGGCTCGCCGACATACTTTATGTATTTCAAAAGCCGAAACGCATTCCAATGAGACAAAAGAACCGGTGGAAAACGAAAAAGGTTTTCAAGGCTGACCCCTAAAATAAAATTGGACCACATTACAGCCGTCTAGGTGCAATGTGATCCAATAGAATCTCCATATATGCATCTTTTCCTACGACGGTACTGACCGTATCAGGTTCACGGGTCAAGGCTACAAAGCCCAATCTCAGCCGGTGCACCGGCTCCCCGAAGACGAATTGTTTTGCGATCTAAAGCTATTATACTCCAAACAGCCTGCTTGTCAAGCCATTTCCAGATTTAATTCCCGACCGCCTAAAATATGGAAATGCAGGTGGCCTACAGTCTGACCTGCATCCGGCCCACAGTTGGAAACCACCCGGTAGCCGTTGACCAGTCCTTCCTCCTCGGCAATGTGGGCAATGGTGGCAAAAATATGGGAGATCACCTGAGAATTTTCCTCATTCAGCTCTGCCACAGAACCGTTATGAGCCTTGGGAATCACCAAAATATGGGTGGGTGCCTGAGGCGCAATATCCCGGAAGGCCAGGATTTGTTCGTCCTCATAGACCTTGGTAGAGGGAATTTCTCCACGAATGATTTTACAAAACAGACAGTTTTCCATATTTCTTTCCTCCTAGATACCTATTAAACTAAACACGCCGGAACTGCCTACCGCCATAATAATCCCGGCAATAATGACGCCCAGGCTCACCGACAAAACCGTGGACTTAAAGCCCATATTCAAAAAGCTGGCGCCTAAAGCGCCGGTCCAGGCTCCGGTGCCAGGAAGGGGGATGCCCACAAAAAGCATCAGGGCAATAAACAAGCCTCCACGGCCTGCAGCCTTCACCATTTTCTGACCGGCCTTCTCCCCTTTTTCCAGACAAAAGGTAAAGAATTTTCCGATAAACCGCTTATCCTTACCCCAAATCAGGACTTTTCTTGCGAAAAGATAAATCACAGGCACAGGGAGCATATTGCCCACCACGCAAATGATGTAGGACAGCACGGGGTTTAGATTCATACCCAGCGCCACCGGCAGAGCTCCACGAAGCTCAATCAGGGGTACCATAGAAATCAAAAAAACCAGAAAATACTTCACTGAACTTCTCCTTTAATAAGCTTTCCTTCATTCTAGCAAATATTTTTGCTTTTGGCAAGCAAAAAAGGACTGCCCATCGGCAGTCCTTTTTTCTTAAGACAATAACAGCTTATCGTTGGCTTCGTCGGAGCCGCTTGCTTTGCTAAACAGGTTCAAAAGCTGCTCCACTGTCAGGTTTTTCTTTTCTTCTCCGGACACATCCACCACAATATGACCGTCATACATCATAATCAGCCGGTTGCCGTAGGCAATGGCGTCACGCATATTGTGGGTAATCATCAGGGTGGTCAGGTTGCTTTGCTCCACAATTTTTTGGGTAGCTTCCAGCACCTTAGCGGCAGTCTTGGGGTCCAGCGCTGCCGTATGCTCGTCCAACAGCAGGAGCTTGGGCTTCTGCATCGTGGCCATCAGCAAAGTCAGAGCCTGACGCTGGCCACCGGACAGCAGACCCACCTTCACGGTCATTCTGTCCTCCAGACCCAACTCCAGAATTTTCAGCTTCTCCTGATATTCCTCCCGTTCCTGACGGGTAATGCCGGAACGCAGGGTACGGGGTTTGCCACGGCGGGCCGCCAATGCCAGGTTTTCTTCGATCTGCATGGTTGCCGCAGTGCCCATCATCGGGTCCTGAAATACCCGGCCGATAAATTTGGCACGCTTATACTCCGGCAGGTGGGTCACATCCACACCGTCAATGAGGATTTTTCCCTCATCTACACCGAAAACGCCGGCTACCGCATTGAGCATCGTACTTTTACCGGCACCGTTACCGCCAATGACGGTGACAAAATCACCGGGCTTCAATTCCAAATTCAGGTCGTTCAGCGCAACCTTCTCATTGACAGTTCCTGCATTAAAGACCTTGCGTACATTTTCGATTTTAAGCATGGCTGCGCTCCTTTCCACTGTTTTTGAATACCTTGCCCCGCAAATTGGGCACAGCCAGGAAGATTGCCACAATCAAAGCAGAAATCAGCTTCAGGTAGTTGGAGTCGATATCCAGCAGGCTGATAACTGCCTGAATGACCAAATAGTAAATCACCGCACCCAAGCTTACCGCCAGAAGCTTCAGGGCAAAGTTCCGGAACAGCTTGCCAAAGGCCACCTCGCCAATGATAATAGCTGCCAGACCAATCACGATGGCGCCTCTGCCCATATTGATATCGGCAAAGCCCTGATACTGGGCAAGCAGTGCACCGGAAAGGGCCACCAGTCCGTTGGAAATCATCAGTCCCAGCACCTTGTTCCGGTCGGTATTGATGCCCTGGGCACGGGCCATATTGCCGTTGGCGCCGGTGGCACGGATGGATGCGCCCAGCTCTGTACCGAAGAACCAATACAAAACGAAAATAATCACTGCGGTAAACAGGCCTATAGAAAACAACGGATGGTCATAAAACGGCCGGTTACCCTTGGTGACCTCCTGCAAATACCGCAGGGAAACCACCATATCATACTTATTCACATTCAGCGCCTGGTTGGCCTTCATACCCATAATGGCCAGATTTACAGACCACAGACCCAGCTGGGTCAAAATACCGGACAAAATTGCAGGAATGCCCAGCTTGGTATGGAAGAAGCTGGTAACCCAGCCGGTAACCATACCGGCAAGCAGCGCTACCAGCATAGCAAGCCACACATTATAGCCTGCCGCCAGCATCATAGCGCAAGCCGCACCACCGGTGCAGAAAGAACCATCCACCGTCAGGTCGGAAACTTCCAAAATCTTATAGGTAATATACAGACCGATAGCCATAATGCCCCAAATAAGTCCCTGGGATGCAGCACCAGGCAGTGCATTCACAAAGCTTGCCAGTCTGTCAAGTAGAATTGCCATAAATTGTTTCTCCTTCGAAAAAAGAAGGGGCGGCAAGCCACCCCGACTTTTACATTATTCGTCAATGGCTACATAGCCGGCAGGAGGTGTCAGGTTCAGTGCGTCACACAACTCCTTGTTGTACTTCTTCACAGGTGTTTCGGCGTAATCCACAGCCATCGTGGAAATATCTGCCTCACCCTTGAGAATCTGAGCTGCCATCTTACCGGTCTTTACGCCCAGGTCATAGTAGCTGATGGACAAGGTGGCAACGCCACAGCCCTTGCAAATGCCTTCTTCACCGGCAATAATCGGCACACCGGCTGCACGGCACACGCCGTCCACAGTGCCGGTTGCGTTGGCAACTGCATTATCCGTAGGCACATAAATCACATCGGAAGCGTCTGCTGCCTTCTGGGTCACAGCCTGCATATCGTTGGTATCGGCAAAGGCGAACAGCTCACAAGTATAGCCCAAGCCTTCCAGTTCAGCCTTCACTGTGTCAACCTGGTACTTGGAGTTTGCCTCAGCAGAGCAGTACAGCAGACCCACCTTCTTAGCGTCGGGGAACCATTCCTTAACCATAGCTGCCTGCTCCTTCAAAGGTGCCAGGTCAGAGGTACCGGAAACATTACCGCCTACCACGCCGTCAAAATTATCAATGTCCAGAGCCACACCGTACTCAGTAACGGAAGTACCCAAAATGGGGATGTCCGCAGTTGCCGCCACAGCAGCCTGCAGAGCCGGGGTAGCATTGGCCATAATCAGGTCCACATTTTCAGAAACGAAAGCATTGACAATGGGTGCGCAGGTTGCGGTATCGCCGCCGCCCAGCTCAACCTTAATGGTCACATTCTCTTCGCCCAAAGCTTCCTTCAAAGCATCGGAAAAGCCCTTGGTTGCCATATCCAATGCATCGTGGGGCACCAACTGGCAAACACCAACTACATACTTGCCGTCATCGGCATCACCCTGAGGAGCAGCCTGACAGGCGCTCATGGAAACTACCAGCAAAACTGCCAGCAACATCGCAAATAATCTTTTCATACTCTAACACTCCCTTATTAATACCTCATAGGTATTTACCCGCTTATCATATCACGCTTTATTTCGTCTGTCAACAAAAATCCTTCTCACGCGCACATTTATCCGCCACAGAAATACACGTCTTTTTTGCTTAGTTTTGTATATTGTGCACAAAAGGGAATCAAAAACAGTTGACATCTGCTTTTCACCGTGGTAGAGTGAAACCGAAATATTTCTCTCCAGGAGGACTTATGATTAGAATTGGTATTGTAGGCTATGGCAATTTGGCCAAGGGTGCCGAGTGTGCGATCCGGCAGAACCCAGATATGGAGCTAACTGCCGTTTTTACCCGGAGAAATCCGGAAAATGTAAAGGTTCAAACTCCCGGTGTGCCGGTTTGCACCTTGGAGCAAATGGCGGATTTCGTTGATAAGATTGATATTATGCTGCTGTGTGGCGGCAGTGCTACAGATTTGCCTGCCATGACCCCGGAGTTTGCCAAGCATTTCCATGTCATTGACAGCTACGATAACCACTCCAGCATTCCGGTGCATTTCCACAAGGTTGACCAGGCCGCCAAGGAATACGGCCATTTGGCGCTAATTTCCACCGGCTGGGACCCGGGTCTTTTCTCCATTAACCGGCTGTATGCCTCCGCAATTTTACCGGAGGGCGAAAATTACACCTTCTGGGGTCCCGGTGTCAGTCAGGGCCACTCCGACGCTGTACGCCGAATCTCCGGGGTTTTGGACGCCCGGCAGTACACTTTGCCCGTGGAAAGCGCTATGGAGCAGGTGCGTCAGGGTCAGGCTCCGGAGCTGACCACCCGGCAGAAGCACACCCGGCTTTGCTATGTGGTGGCAGAAGAAGGTGCCGACACCGCCCGTATCGAAAAAGAAATCAAGGAAATGCCCGGCTATTTTGCCGATTATGACACCACAGTGGAATTCATCACCCAGGAAGAAATGCAGGAGAAGCACGCAGGCCTGCCCCACGGTGGCAGTGTAATCCGCAGTGGCGTTACCGGCTGGAACCGGGAAAACCGGCAGACCATTGAGTACAAGCTCAGCCTGCAGTCCAATCCCCAGTTTACCGGCAGTGCCCTTGTGGCCTGCGCCCGGGCGATTTTCCGGATGGCCTGCCGTGGTGAAACCGGCTGCCGCACAGTTTTTGATTTGACCCCGGCTGATTTGTCTGCCTATTCTCAGGAATATATTTTAGAGCATTTGCTGTAACACAAAAGGAACACCGGCGCCCTGCCTAAAGGGCGCCGGTGTTTTCAGTTCATATAGAAGACATTTTCTTCTTTTAATTGGTCGATAGTTTCTGCCGTGTACCAAACGCCGGCAATGCCCAAATCGGAAACCTCCTTGCCCGCAAGCTGGGCCACCATACACTCCACTGCCTGATAACCAATGGAATAAGGATCTTGGGTCACAGAACCTACCAGCTTGGCATAGGACTGCCCTGCATCCTTCATCCAGGTGTACTGATTGGCGCCGGCACCAAAACCGCAGAACAGGATTTCTTTATAGTCCTCCGCCGTGGCAGAAATTTCGGAAAACACTTCCTCCACAACGCTCTGGTCGGTCATAAAAATCGCCTCAGCGCCCCATTTGCGCAGTTTCAGCAAGCCGTTCCTATATTCCCCGGCACGGTTGGTTGCTACCTGAATTTCTGTGTCCAGCTTTATGCCGTCTTGCTTGGCAAGCTCCGTAATTTTCTGCACAAAGCTCTGGGTGCGCAGCTCCGCTTCGGCGGTGGTATCGTGCTGAATAACACCTATCTTGTAGCCTCTTTTTACCAGCGCATTTTCCTTCAGCCAGGCGTAGAAGTTTTCTGCTGCAGTAGTAGCCGCAGCCTGATGATCCGTTGCCACCGAGCACACCGTAGGGTCCTTGCCCGGGGTGATGTCTGCACCATTTTGGCACAGGCCGGAAGCAATCTCCACCACGGGAATGCCCTTATTGAAGGCGTCCGCCAACCCTTCCCGAAAACCTGTGCTCATGGTTGAGAGCACTATGCCGTTTACATTTTTGTCCGACAGAGTCTGCTGCATAATCTTCTGCTGTTGCTGGACATTTTCCTGATTTTCAGAATCTGCGCTCCAAAAATCAACCGTATAACCGGTTTTCTCCCCGGCTTCCTCAGCACCTGACTTCACAATCTGCCAGAAGGCCGGGTCGTCTCCCCTGCCGATAACGGCGATGATTTTTTCCGGCGCCTGGGTTTGCACAGTTTCCGTTTCCCAAGTAGTTTCTGTGGTTGGCTCAGCGCTGTCATTGCAGGCCGTCAACCCGATGCCCATAACCAAAACCAGCAGCCATACAATCCATTTTTTCATATATGTGTGTTTCTCCTTTGGGGATTGCATTTGCAATACCCGGCTATTATACACCGAATTGGTAAATTTTGCAACCTCTGTACATAATGCACAAAAACAGGTGTCGTTTTTTGGCAGGTAAAGCAAGAAGTTTTTTCCATTCTGTCCCGTCCCAACTCTTGACATTTGGGCGGTAAAAGGGGTATAATTAAGCGGTATAAGTGTATTGTGATACACAGGAGCAGATTGCTCACGATACGAAAAGGAGAACGCGAAAAATGAAAAAGGAAAAAATCAACCCTGTTGTAACCGCAACAAATATTATCTGTGCCGCATTGCTGATCATTATGGTCGGTCTGCTGTTCCTGCCCACCTGGCAGTATAATGACGGCATGCTTTCTGCCGCCAGCTACATTGGCTTCCCCAGTGAAAAAATATCTCTACTGAAGAGCTTTAAGGACACTTTGGGCCTGCAGAAGATCCCCGGCGTCAACGATGTGGTCACCGTGCCTATCTGCATTATACTGCTGACCATTCTGGGCGTTCTGTTTGCAATATTGTCTAAGAAGGTCCCCTACTCTGCAGCTGTTGCTCTGTTTGCAGGCATTTTGGCAGTTGTAGGCTATGCCACCAATCCCTTCCTCGGTCTTGCTAAGACCCAGCTCATTTTCATGATCGCCGGCGGTGTCACTGCAGTAGCCGGTGCTGTGTGTATTGCTCTGTATGTTGTCTCCTTGGTAAAGAAGGCAAAGGAAGAGAAGGCTGCTCAATAATTGTATTCTGCAAAATGCCTCCATCTCACAATGGAGGCATTTTTTATTTACCATCTCCCTGAAAGGCAAGTGTTTTTTGTGTTTTTTGAGGACATTCAACTGAATACGGAAATAACCATTCCCCCAGCGGTTATTGAGAAACAGAAGATGCTGGACTTTGCACACAATTACGACAACATTCCCCTGCATACTGACGAGGAATGCGCAAAGCATACGCCCTTCGGTCAGTTGATTGCCCCCGGTGTAATGTCCTTTATGTCGGTGTGGGCAAAATATCTGGAAGTGGATATGATCGGCGAGGAATTGCTTGCCGGTAAGTCCACCAAAATTGAGTGGATAAAACCGGTGTATGCGGAAGATATTTTATCCGGAAAGGCGATTGTCACCGGTCTTACAAGGCGTAATGACAAAAACGGCATTGTGGAGCTTACCATAGAGGTCTATAATCAAAAAGGTGAGCTTGTTTTGACCAATGTGACAGAAGCAATCGTAAAATGCAGGAGGCAGGAGGATATATGTTAGGTGTTATTGTAAATGTAATAGCTGTAATTGTGGGCTCCTGTATCGGATTGCTTTTCAAAAAAGGAATTCCTCAGAGGGTGAGCCAGGCGGCAATGATTGGCCTGGGTGCTTGCACACTCTATATCGGCATTCGCGGCAGTCTCTGCGGTGAAAATGTGCTGATTTTAATTGCATCGGTGGTGCTGGGAACGATTATCGGCTGCCTACTCAATATTGACGGTGCAATCAATGCACTGGCGAAAAAAGTAGAGAGTAAATTCAAAAAAGAGGACAAGCAAACCTCCTTTGCCGAAGGCCTGGTCTCTGCCACACTGCTGTTTTGTGTTGGTTCTATGGCGGTCACCGGCTCTCTTCAGGCAGGAATGACCGGGGATAATTCCATTTTGATTGCCAAAGCGACTTTGGACCTGGTATCCTCTGTAATGCTGGCTGCCAGCCTTGGCGCAGGCGTGCTGTTTTCCTCCGTGCCCATACTGGTAATCCAGGGTAGTCTTGCCCTGCTGGCAGGCGTTATCAGCCCGTTTATGAATTCCGGGGCAATTAACGAAATGACCTGCGCCGGCTCGTTGCTGATTGTGATGATTGGTATGAATTTAATGGGCATTACCAAAATCAAAGTGGCGGATTACCTGCCGGCAATCCTGCTTGCGCCGATTATTTATAATCTGGTCGCTTTGTTCTAAACAAGGGCTAAAACAAAAAATGTACGCACAATCACAAAATACCGCAACAAAAAAATCGGGAGCTATTCTCAGCTCCCGATTTTCTAATTTGCCCTAAAAAGTAATTTTGTGCATGTTTTTTCAGTTTAGCATTCTGCGTCCTCGACCACTGTTGCGATCAAAGTAGCGTTATTGACTGTTACCGTTCCGGTGGTAGCAGCACCTACTACGGTTGCTACCACGCTGTAGTTGCAGCAGCCGCAATTGCAGTTATCGCAATCGCAGATGGCAAACCCAAAGGAATTTGCCTCAGCATCGGTGGCCACAGCTCTGCTGAAGGTCCAAATGCCGCTTACCGGTACGGGAGTCAGTTGTCCGTCACATTGCCGGAACACCTGGAAATTCAAGGTGGCGGTGGCAGTATCGGTGAGGATATTGCTCAAAAACTCCAACTTGACGCAGGGTTTCTTATGCCCCCGGGCATCCACATTCACATTCACCAAAGGAAACGCTGTCCCCACTTCGGTCGCCTCAGGGATCGTCACTGCACCGTAGGTGCGGCATTTGATTTGCACACCCTCCGCCCTTTTGGATACGCTTCTGTCCACCGCGTTTGCCGCACCGCATTCGCAAGCGGTAACATATTGATATTCACTCATATCATTTACTCCTGTCCATAAGAATTGGCGAAATACATATTCCGCCTAACACAGCATATTCCCCACCCTTTCCCAACGTTCCACGCATTTTTACCACAAAGCACAGACCTGCCCCCTGTGCGCCATCTACATCCTCAAAGTACCTGCTCAGCATCTGCACCGGTGGTTAACTTTGGTCAACCAATACAAACAGTCCCAGCCACAAAAGTGACTGGGACTGTTTGTATTTATAAGAATTTATTTCTTCTTTTTCTTTTTGCTCACAACGATGATGACCACAAAGGCCACATTGCAAAGCACGCTGATAATCAGAAGAATCAGCAGAATTTTATGCCAGGGAACATTACAGGAAGGAACTGCAGGCACTTCTTCTGCATCTGTCTGGCCAATTCCCTTTAGCGCCGTATCCAGATCCGCAATCACAGCTTCCAGCTCGGCGGTAGCTGCATCCACAGCAGCCTGGTCATTGCCCTCCAGTGCCGTATCAGCGCCATCCAGAGCCGCAATCAGCCGTTCAATCAGGGTTGCAAACTTCTCGTCGCCAACATTTTTTGCTTTCTCCACGGCATCCAGCAGCTTGCTGTAATCCATCTTGACCAGCTCGCTGATCGCCTTCTCCAAATCCTTAGCGGCAGTGTCTACGGCTTCCTGATTGCCCTTTTTACGAACACCCTTCGCCTTGCTCCAGACCTTTTCAAAGGCTTCCCAGCTATCCTGTGCGTACTCCTTTTCCTTCAGGCCGCCGGCGATTTCCAACTGACGGTCCAGCTCCTTATAGTTAATGGGAGGTGTGACTGCTGCGCCGCAGATATCGCACTTCAAATCCCCATTGCTATCTTTGCAGGAGGTCAGCACCTTGCCACAGGTATCACACTTATGGTCCTTGCTCTTATCCTCACAGTTGTGGAACTCGACTTTAATCGTTTTTGTCATTTTCTTCCAGCCGGTCATATCGCCGTTGGCATCAGAGGTACGATAGGTAAATGTGATTTTACAGCTATCGCCGTTTTTCGCAGAGTCAGCCACCTTGGCATTAACCTTAATGGTAAAGTTGGTGGACTCGCTGGAATAGAAGTAAGCCACATCCTTGTTGACCTTACCTGCCATTTTGCCACTGTTACTATAGGTAACATCCTTCAAAATGGAAGCGTTGCTGTAGGTAAAGGTTCCGTCAACACCGTAAATTCCCTTAAAAGAGAAGCTTGCCGTAGCGGTTTGACCCGGCTTCACACCTGCCGCAAAAGCGGCAGGTGCGATTGTCATAACCAAAACGAACGCCAGGAAGAGCGAGAATAACTTAGAATATCTTTTCATATTTCATTAACCTCCATCATACATTGGGGAGCTTTTTCTTGCCACAAGTGTCACACACATATGTACCATTTTTGTCTACATAGTTGTGACCCTTTGCACTGCCTGCTTCAGGCACTGTAATGGATTTTGCACTGCATCTGTGGTTTGCTGTGCACTTGATCGTCATAGTGCCGTCTTCTTCGCAGGTTGCATCCCCATTGGATGTGTGCTCAGTGTAGCTGTGAAGATTGCTTTGATAATTGGCAGCATCGTTGTACTTAACCTGATTCTTCACTGCATCGCCGGATTCGGTCTCGCCGCTACGGTTTGTATCTGCTGCGTCTGCCTGCAGATCTGTCAGCTTAACTTCCTTGAAGAAGTAACGCTGGATCAAAGCCGCATCACCGGAGTCAACCTCACCATTACGGTTCACATCTCCGATCACAACCACATCATATACGACGGTTGTCTTTCCGTTTTCATTTTCTGCAGTGAGAGAAACCTTTGCTTCTGTGCGAATCAGTTCTGTACCGGTTAAAGCTTCGTTACCATAAGAAACAACAACTTCTGCTTTGTCGTCGGTATCATTGAACACAGGAACATTCAGTTGCTGTGCGAACTGTTCAACGGTCAAACCGGTCTTAACCGTATCAATATAGATACGCTTATTCTCATAATCTACTGCAAAGCCATAGATATTATCACCGGTCAGGGCAGGAATTCCGATCACAGGATCATTGATTTGTCCCATGGTGGCACCACAGTAATCACACTTGTGGTCCTTATCGGTATCCTCGCAGGTGCCGTAGACCTTGTCGCAACCGTAGTCGCAGGTGTGGTCCTTATCAGCGTCTTCACAAGTGCCGTAGACCTTGTCGCAACCGTAGTCGCAAGCGTGATCCTTATCAGCATCCTCGCAAGTGCCGTAGGCCTTGTCGCAACCGTAGTCGCAAGCGTGGTCCTTATCAGCGTCCTCGCAAGTGCCGTAGACCTTGTCGCAACCGTAGTCGCAAGCGTGGTCCTTATCGGTATCCTCGCAAGTGCCGAAAGTCTTATCACAGCCGTAGTCGCAAGCGTGGTCCTTATCGGTATCCTCGCAGGTGCCGTAGGCCTTGTCGCAACCGTAGTCGCAAGCGTGGTCATTATCGGTATCCTCGCAGGTGCCGTAGGCCTTGTCGCAACCGTAGTCGCAGGCGTGATCCTTATCGGTATCCTCGCAGGTGCCGTAGACCTTGTCGCAGCCGTAGTCGCAAGCGTGGTCCTTATCAGCGTCCTCGCAGGTGCCATAGACCTTGTCGCAGCCGTAGTCGCAAGCGTGATCCTTATCAGCGTCCTCGCAGGTGCCGTAGGCCTTGTCGCAACCGTAGTCGCAGGCGTGGTCCTTATCAGCGTCCTCGCAGGTGCCGTAGGCCTTGTCGCAACCGTAGTCGCAGGCGTGGTCCTTATCAGCATCCTCGCAGGTGCCGTAGACCTTATCGCAACCGTAGTCGCAAGCGTGGTCCTTGTCTGCATCCTCGCAAGTGCCGTAGACCTTGTCGCAGCCGTAGTCGCAAGCGTGGTCCTTATCGGTATCCTCGCAAGTGCCGAAAGTCTTATCACAGCCGTAGTCGCAAGCGTGGTCCTTATCAGCGTCCTCGCAGGTGCCGTAGACCTTGTCGCAACCGTAGTCGCAGGCGTGGTCCTTGTCTGCATCCTCGCAAGTGCCGTAGACCTTGTCGCAACCGTAGTCGCAAGCGTGATCCTTATCGGTATCCTCGCAAGTGCCGAATACCTTGTCGCAACCGTAGTCACATGCATGATCCTTATCGGTGTCTTCGCAGACGCCGTAAGTATATTCTCCGCAGGAATCACAGTTGTGATCCTTATTTGCATCCTCACCGTGCGCAATTGTCAGCACACCGGATGCAGTTGCAGCATGATAGTTCTTATCACCAAATGCCACTGCAGCAACTTCATATCTACCGCAAGTATTGGGCTGTGCACCGTTAATTGTCAGTGTCTGCATATCTACACTGTTGAGTGCAGCTTTCAGGCCTTCCACAATCTTGGTGTTTTCAACTGCTGCAGGCAGCTTCTCCAATGCATCCAGCAGATCATCCACTGTAGCGCCAACATCCAGCGTAATTTCCCAACCGTCAGGCAGGATCACATTGACCTCGCCCTTTTCTACATTCTTTACAACATAGATCGCATAGGGCAGATCATTGGTGTTGGTGATCATAGAATCGATTGTATTATCGGTGTTGCAGACCTGATCCTTGTCTGTCATGGTGTAGTCAGGTTCTGCAGAAACAATGATCAGGTTAGCCACTGTCATACCGTAGTATGCCAGATCATTTTCGATGCGCTCTTCATAGACCGCAACTACGGTGTAAGAGCCTACATCTGTGGGCTTGACTGTGCTGTAATAGCCGGTAGCCAAATTGATATAGGTAAATGTCACATTGTTCAGCCGTTCACCGGTAATCGGGTTGTTATCCATATCTGTCACAGTGACAGGCATCTGATAATCTTCGCCGTACACAGCCTTGATGTTGGTCATCTCAACATTTGCAGTCTGAGGAACTACAACAAAGCTTCTCATAATCGGTGCAGCCACAGTAATCTGGGAGTTCAGCTCCAGAGGTACATATGCTACCTGGGTGTAAATGCCGTTACCGGTGAGTGTGCCAGGCATTGTGGTCACAACCACCTTGCCGAATTCGTCCACACCCACAGTGAGGTAATCGATCTTAGCTGTATCTACCTGGCTCAGTACATTGTTGAAATATGCCGAAGCTGACATATCTACACGGCTCAGCGCAGGCAGTGTGTAGATGCCGTTGCCATCGATGTAATTCCACTTCAATTCAGCCTTATCTACATCGGGGTAGATGACCAGGATGCCGGCATCCATAGTGGGATAGAAGTCGGAATCGGTAACTACGCCGATTACCAGATAAGAACCAACATCGGTGTAGGCAGGAGCATCCATAAATGTAACTGCATAGTCAGCAGGCATTTGCTCCAGTACCTTGATTAGTGCATCAAATGCATCGGTCTTTGCATCCACACCGATCTGGGCAGCCAGTTCTTCCAGCTTGGCTTCGGCCTTTTCGATGGCGTTAATCAGACCTTGAACGGTGATACCGTCCTGAACGCCGTCGATCTGTGCCAGCAGTGCATCAGCCCAAGCAGGCAGATCAATGTTGATCTGGCTTTCCACCGCACTCCACATATTCTCACTGAATGTGCCGTCGGTCTTGATGGCAACGGAAATCACAGTCTTATCGGGAGAAACGCCCTCCAAGCCACTGTTCACCGTGACCATATCGTTGGTGTTCACTCCGGTACCGTTGTACTTATGGAGCTTGCTTTCTACATCAATTGTAGCATTTGCAGGCTCAATTACCATAGCGCCTACTGCCACGCCCAAAGTCACCAGACGGTTCTGTTCGTCACGGGCAGTGTAGGTTGCGGTAACTGTATAAGCACCGGCGTGGGTAGGTGCCTGGGTGCTGTTCCACAGCTCGCCATTGGTCTGCACACCCACATACTGGACAGTCAGGCCGGAACGATCTGTAACGACCTTGCCATTGACCGTAATCTTGACAGCCATTTCATGGGGCTGGTTATCGAATACGAAGTGGCGATCATGGTTCTCGCTGCCGGTGTCATCTACAAAGATGAGCTCGGCCGGAGTGGGAAGAATGACGAAGGCCCGTGCAATCGGTTCTGCATAGTACATCTCGTTGCCCAGATCCACCAGGAAGGCAACCTGACTATACACACCGTTGTCCAGTTCAGCTTTCTTGCCGGTCAAAATGACCTTTCCGTCATCTGTGAAGCCCAGGTACAGGTTCTTAACCAAAGCGTTGGCCTCAGCATTGACATCATCGGTACCGGGATTGTATGCCTGTGCATCCAGGTTCATATTCTGCAGAGCAGTCCAGGTGAAGATATTGTTATCATTCCAGTCCTTCTCAAACTTCAGCTCTACCTTGGTTGCATCGGGGTAGATTACCACAACGCCTGCATCCACAGAGGGATAATGGTCGGAGTCGGTCACAATACCGATGACCAGATATACGCCAACTGCCTGATAACCCTTGTTGTCGTGGAAGGTCAGAACTACCTTGCCGTCCAACTGATCGATTACGCCGGCAATCTTGTTAAATGCTTCGCTATCAAAGCCCAGCTCTGCAAGGCCGGTCTTGATTTTCTCCACATATGTCTTGAACTCAGCCACGGTGATGCCTTCGGCATAGCCAGCTTCCAGCACGCCCAGCTTATTCATCAGGTTATCCAACCATACAGGCATATCCACATTGACTGTACCGTTGATGGCACTCAAGCCAATATCGGCATCCAGATCTGCGTTGATACCGGCAGTCAAAATTGTGGTGTCGGGAGTGATGGCGGGAACATTGACAGAACCGGCTGTCACATACTGATTGAAGGTATGTGCCTTGCCGTCCCACTTGATAGCCTCATTTTCCACATGGATGGTGGACTTGGAAGGCTCAATTACCAGAGCACCAATGCCCTGACCTGCGTGGGTGATGTAACCGGTGTTATCCCGGATCGTAACCATAGCCGTAATGGTGTAGACACCTGCGTGAACAGGAGCTTCCTGACTTGCGTAGGGCTTGCCGTTGGTCTGGACACCTACATAGATGTATTTCACAGCGTAACCGGTGACTTCGTCGCCAGCCTGATAGCCATTACCATCCTTTTTGTAGGTAACCAGCAGGTTGTCTTCCATTCCGTTCTGCGGAATGTTAAAGAACTCATAGTGACGCTCGTTATTCACAGCGCCGGTAGCATCAACGAAGTCCACATCCAAAGTCTCTGCCACAACCACCACGGGACGCACCAGAGGCACAGCATAGAACATTTCGTTACCAAACTGAACAATCATTGCAAGCTCAACATAAGCACCGACGTTCAGCTTCTTCTGATCCATTTCAAAGGTAATATTGCCGTCAATATCCACGCCCAGGAAGATTTCAGCAACCTGCTCTGTTGCCTGCTCCAGGGTGAAACGATCATCGTAAACCTTGGTTGCATGGGCACCGGTGTCAAATGCACCACTGCTCAGCAATGTATTGGTAATAATGTAGTTCTCATCATTCTGGTTCCAGGCCAGGTCGACCTTGGTACCGTCGGGGTAGATCACTACTGCGCCTACACCGAAGTCGGTGGTGTAGTTGGCATCTGCAGAGATTGCACCCACCACATATGCACCGATGTCAGTAGGCATCTTGCCGCCGATGATGATCTCAATATCTGCAACTTCTGTGGGCAGGCTGGAGAGCATATTCAGCAGCACGCTGAAGTACTCATCGTACTCAGAACCAGCCACGATATCGTCCAATGCGTCCACGCCGGTCTTCAGTTCGGACAGCTTCATGGAAGCACCGTCAGCAAAGCTAATATCCAATCCGGCTGCCTGCAGCAGACCGTTTGCAGACTCCAGTAGTGCCTGCAGCTCATCGGGCAGCAGCAACTGAACCTGTGCCACAAAGCCCTTCAGGCCACCGTCAATGTTGACGCCGTTCAGGTTCAGGCCGGCAACAAAGTTGATTGTAGCAACACCGGCAGGATTTGTGCTCACTACATCCTGAATGGTGTAGAACTGACCTGCCTGCCACTTGAACAGACGGTTATCTACGCTGACATTCACTGTAGCCTTATTGATCTTGATTGCCACAGTTGCTGTGCTGGGCTTGTAGTCCTTGTTACCGGCAAACTTGACGGTAACCTCGGAAGCGTCAGAAACGGGCAAACGGGTTGTATCTGTGACAAACTGAACGGTCAGTCCGTCGATCTTTTGGCCGTCTACATATACGCCATCCAAAATCAATGCCAGCAGCTCTGCTTCGGAATAGCTGTTATAAGTCACTTCCACGCCGGAATTCAGCTTGATCTCGCTTTCAGCACGGGTATCCGTCAAATTCAGGACGGAGGTGTTGGAAGCAGCAGCGCCGTAGCCGTAGTCAGGAACTGTAATGTAAACCTTTTCCTGCTCTTCTTCACCAAACTGGTGTGCGCCCAGGTACTTGTAGTACTCTGCAATATCAGGATATTTCTTAAGGGTATTTGCCAAAACGGTTGTCATCTGGTCGGCAGAAAGCTGACCGGAGATGAAATCTGCGCCGTAGTTGGGGATCAGATCGTTCATCAGGATCTCCTCAATGCGCTCATTGGAGGGCATTTCAGGGATCGTCAGATCATCACCAATGTTCAGCCACATATTGTCCACAGGGATCTGAATGGTAACGCTGTCGCCAATCAGGTTCTTGACGATTACGCTATACAGACCCAGGTCCATCTGGCCGAGGTTAATGGTCATATCCACATTACGGGCTTCGGAAGCCAGGTACCACACAGTGGGTACTACCTCGGCAGGCAAAGCAGGCGTAATCTGGGGATCCAGTACCTGCAGGACCAAGGCAGCCTTATCCGCATCGGTCATACCGGTATTGTAAATCAGATTTGCATTGTCAGGAACAACAACGCTTGCTTCTGTATAAGGAACATTGACAGTCACGGAAATTGTATGTGTACCGCCGTAAACTGTTGCATCCTCAAGCACAGACACAGTTACCTTCACAGTAACGGTCTGACCGGCTTCAAAGCTTACGCCACTGTTATCTGCCCATACCACCTGAGAAATGGTGGAGTTGGGAGAGCTCAGGTCAACCTTGATTTCATCCAGAAGTGCATCGTTGATGTTGCTTGCGGTATAGGTATTGCCGTTATGCACCACCTGCGTGGGGGTACGGGCTTCTTCCAGGTTTACCGCAACTGTCTGGGTAACTGCAGGATACTGACCGTGGGACAGCCAGGTGATTTCAAAGTTCTCTGCGCCACCCACATCAATGGCCTTGGCCAATGCGCTCTTCAGTGCAGCATTGATTTCCTTGCCATAGTCGCCACTGGTTAGTTTCCAAATATCGTAGTAGCCGTCAATTCTGCCGATAAGCGGGTAATCACCCAGGTTGACATACATCTTGACCTCATACTGAGCAACTGCATCATCGGTCAGCTCCTGGCCCAGAATTGCTTCCAAAACGGCCTTCTTGGTCACGCTGGCAACCTTTTCATCCAAGTAACCGTTCACCTTCATAGAGGGTTCGGATACAACAGGGATCTTATGCTGTGCGTACGAAACCTGGATAACCATACCGTTTGTCAAGGTGACATCGGACAGTGTCAGTACGCCATTTGTGTATGCAGCGCTTGCGGATTTGGGCTGGATGTTAAACTCAGCGCCATTGATCTTCAGGCTCTCCACGTAATAGCCGTCTGCAGGCTTAATGACGATGGTGTGCACAGCCTTGGTGCTGTCATAAATATGTGCACCGTCGGCAACATTGCCGTTGATTGTCATAGTACCGCCGGTCTGGCTGACTGTTACAGTTTCATTTGCATCGTCCCAATTGTTGTCATTGCTGTCATTGGTGTTCCACAGGGCAGTAAAAGCAATGGTGTGATTTTCATCATCCACAGCCTTGTTCCACTCCACGAAGAACATATTTTTCTGATCAGCAGGTGCATCAGGCGTTGCATACTCACCGTTCAGGGTTGTGGTGCTGACGACAACACCGTCCACAGTAACGGTCCAGTAGGGGTCACCGGTAGTGCCGTCTTCCACATTGTCACGGTCCAAGTCAATCAGCCACTTGGCAGTGACGGTTACGGAGTTCTCCACGGTGTAAGGCATATTGACCTTTTCGCCGTCCACATACCAGCCGGCAAAAATGTGCTGATCAAAGACGGGATTTGCCAATTCAAGGGAATTGCCGGGAACGATCAGCTCAGAGCCATCCTCTGTACCGTTGCCATAAACAACGGTGACGGTGCACTTTGCATTCCATGCGGCGTTATAAATGATGACACAGGAACCGGATTCGGCATCCTCAGCCTTCACTGCCACAACAGTGCGATCCCAGCCGGCAAAGTACTTGCCTTCAGGGGCATCCGCAGCATCAGGCTTAAAGTCCTTAAAGCTGTCGTCGCCCAGCGTCAGGCCGGTATATTCCTTTACCTTGCCGTTGTATGCGAACTGAACTGTAAAGCTGTCCAGTTCATCAGGATTGTTGTTCAGGTTCTTATCATTGGTGGGCTTCCAGGTTGCGGTATAGGTGGTATCCTCTGTTGCCGCAGCCACGGTCTTGTTCCAGCCGTCGAAGGTATAGTACTGACGGGTAGCGGTGGGTTCTGTGGGCATTGTGTTCTCAGCCACAGAAACCGTCTGCTTGTCACCATTGATATCCCAAGTAATGTTATACAGGATTGTGGTGTCCTGACAGGTCAGCGTCAGGGTTGCAGAAGGTGCATTGCTGTAGGTTTCGTTTGCCAGGCTGTTGGCTTTGACCGTTACAGTGAAAGTACCGGTCTGACCATCGGCAGGCCAAGCATAATCGGCAATCTCGATGTAGCTGTCTTCCACAGGAACATTGGTCACCGCCCCGGTCACGGGGTCGACAGCAGTCATGGTAACCTTGCCCTTGATTTGTGCCAGCAGATCTGCAGGTTCTGTCTTACCGGAAACAGTCAGGTCAGAGGCTGTAATGCTCAGCTCCAAACGGCTGTCCTTAACAGAGACCGTAATATTGCCACGAGCCTGAGTGTCATTATCCTTAATCGCAAAGCCCTGAGTATCACCCACATTGAAACGGGTATACATAGCAATGAGACTGGTGGTGTCCGAGGTAGTTACATCAATCTCTCTGGTGCCACTGCCAATCAGTTCGCCAACTACCATATAAACAGTATAGTTGCCGTCTGTGGGCAAGCCGGCTGCAGTCAGAACTTTAGCCTTCAGATCGGTTAACTTCGCTGTATTGGCCAGATAGCCATTGATGAAGATCTGACCGGTGGTGTTGATTTCAAGCGTCTCAACACTGTAAGTAATCTTTACAGTTGCATCGCTCTGCGCAATATGTACAGTGATCTCGTTGCCAACTTGGGTGTAGGCAGCACCGATAACTTCCACTTCATAGCTATAAACTGCATCAGTATTTTCAGGAATGGTGACATTCACCACCACATCTGTGCCGGGCAACAGGCTCTCGTAGGGGCCCTCAAAAGCAGCATTGCAGCCGTCAAGGAGATTTTCCTGCTGCAGCGCAACCTTGTAAGTAGGAACCGGCTCACTGGTCAGATCTACCACGATATCTCCGGAAGTAATGCCGTAAGCGGTAACCGTAGTAGGCTCCGTCGCACTCAACACGAAGGATGTGGTACCAATCATTGCAGTCCATGTGTTGTTCTCATCATGGGTAGCACTCAGCTTGAAGGTAACATCCTTGCTGTGAGTACCCTTGGCAGGCACATCGATTGCCTGCACATTTGCGGTGTTGTTGTTGATGGTAACATCAACATCATACTCCACCCAATTCAAAGTCCAGGTGTAAGTATAGCAATCAGGCTCCGTATGTTCAGGGTGAACTGTCTTCAGACAAGTCTTAAGATAGCAGTCGCCTCCCAACTCGGAACAGGTATGCGTACACAGGTCAGGAATAGCAGATGCGCTGGTGGTGTAGCAGAATGTCTTGTTAACCAGAGCGGCAACACCGGCAGCCTTTGCAGCCATCTCCTTAAAGTACTTAGCGCTGGCATAAGCTGCATCGTAGGCTTCTTTATACACAGCATAAACCGCAGGATATGCAGGGTGATCACTCTTCCACGAAACATTTGTGCCACTAATTGTAACAACATCCGTCAGAGTAACCGAGCCAGTGTGCTGTGTTTCGTCTTCATGCTGGCACAAGACGTACTCCGTAGTTTCGCTGAAGCAAGCGGCAGTATGTCCATCCTTATGGTCGCATTTCTTGTAATAGCAACTCTCATCATGGGTATGGATATCCGTGGTGCAGCTCAAAACGCCAGCACTCGGTCCCTCCCATTGTGCTCCGTCCGGAATCTCCGTATCTTCGGGCTTTGCGGTATTACTGCCCTTGACCTCAGCAGTATTCGGCAGGCCATCCTTTTGATCCGGATGATGGGTCAGCGCTGTCTCTGCCGCAAAAGCCTCAAAGGCATTTAACGGCACCATACCAAAGACCATAACCAGGACTATGGCAATCGACAAAATTCGTTTCAAACTTTTCGCCATTTCGCATTATCTCCTTTCAAAATAGACGATAGCTTCTTCGCGCATCTATATAAAACCCAATTTCGCTTTCAAAAAGAATCGGCAGAACAGGGGCTTACCCCCACAATACCTTCACATCCAGGGGCAAGCCCCTGCTCTGCAGCTCCTTTTCTCCTCTCGCTTTTGGGTGAATTTTCTGCAACTGAAATAACAATAGCTATACATGGTACATTATATTATAACAGAGGCAAAAAAGCAAGACTTAAAGCACAAAATTCAGCATATTTTCAGATTTTAGTCACCTTTACTAAACCCGCAGAGTATTAACATTTTTCCATAGCGCAAATACACAATCATTTGCATATTCTTTCCAAACACAAAAACGGTATGCTTTTGGATCTTGCGGCATCTGCCACCGGCAGTGCAAAGACTTGTGGAAACTTAATGGTGCAGTCCCGTTTGCGGTGCCCGGCGGATGTCCTCGGCGACCGCTGCACACGAAACGGCTTTGCTGCGTCTGCCACCGGCAGCGCAACCTTGTAGAAACTTGATGGTACGGTTCCTGTTGGGGTGCCCGGCGAATGTCCTTGGCACCGGAGTGCCTGCGCCCCTCGCCGACCCCGGCCACTCGCCCCCCTTCCTCCTCCCGCCACTGGCGGCGGTCGGGTCGCTCCCCCAACGAGCTGCGCTCGTCGGACTCTAACCCGGAGGTCGTTTAAAGCTTGCTTCATAACAAAAAAGACAGCCACCCGAATGGGTGACTGTCTATTTTGGTTGCGGAGGCAGGACTCGAACCTACGACCTCCGGGTTATGAGCCCGACGAGCTTCCAACTGCTCTACTCCGCGATATTTAGGGTGCTCTCTTAAGCGCCAAGTCATTATAACACAGGCACATAGGTTTGTCAAGGGCAAAAGTCAGGGTAATTTTTGTAAGGTTTTGTCAGGTTTTGTAAAACCAAGATTAAAAAAGCAGTCTCCGTTATAGAGACTGCTTTTGATTGTTTTGTTTTTCGTAATCATTACCGTAGCGGTTATAGTACTTATAGTATTTTTTTCTATAACGGCTACTGTATTTCTTTTCAGCGCCGTCACAGTCCCGATACGCAAAGCCCAAAACATGGGCATTGACCAATTCCAACTGACGCATTGCCTCGGCCAGCATATGCTGGTCGGAAACACTGTCACGGACAACCATAATCACGCCGTCCAGCAACTTGGAAATTGCCAAAGCGTCGGAAACCGCCGTTACGGGAGGCAAGTCCACAATAATATAGTCGTACTGACTGCGCAACTGCTCCATTAGCTTTTCCATTCGGCCGGAGGTCAGCAGTTCAGAGGGATTGGGCGGAATATCGCCACTGGTCAAAATATCCAATTTCGGAGCCAGCACACATTGCTGAACCACCTCTTGGTAATCCATTTTTGAAACCAGCACATTGGTAAGCCCCGGCACCCGTTCTATGCCCAGCTTGGATGCAATAGACGGACGGCGCAGATCGCCCTCCAACAGAAGCACACGGCAGCCCGCCTCCGCAAGAGCATAGGCGGTGTTACAGGCAGTGGAGGATTTTCCTTCCGCCTGAATTGCGCTGGTAATGCCAATGACATAGCCAACTCCCTCATCGGAGAAGGAGAACATGATATTGGTACGAAGAAGCTTGTAGGCTTCAGTGGTGGAGAAGTTCAGGTTAGGTCCGAACATCGTCCGGATGTTCCATTCCTCTGCGTTTCTTTTTCTCCTACGGCTGAAAAGATACCAATCTCGTAATCTCAATTCTCCTCACCTCCGCTGTTTTCAGGTGCCGACTTCTTTTTGGCTTTCATCTGATAATAACCTCGGTAATATCCCCGATAGCCCTTACGATAATTGGCGTTGGGCTCATTGGCTCCAGGAATTACCGCCAACAGAGGACATCCCTTGTAAGCGTGGGTGATATACTCCTCAGAGTTGATCGTGGTATCCATCACATCCACCAAAACAACCAGGATAGAACTACATATCACACCAATTGCCACACCCATAAAAACATATTTCATATAGGAGGGGCCAATAGGCGCAGGGTTCTCCAAGGCGTGGTCCACCACACGCACAGAGCTGCCTTCCACAATCTCGGAAATTCGATCCGGCAGCACCTCTGAAACCGCATTGGCAATAATAGCTGCATGCTTATAATCCGTGCAGATAACCGTCACTTCAAAGACTTCTGTATTGTTGATAGACCTTGCACTAATCATATTGTTCAGGCCGCCACTGGTATAACCCAAATTCGTCTTCTCCGCCACCTTGTCCAGCACGCTGCGGCTTTTCAGGATGACCATATAGGTATCTGCCAGGTTCTGCGCCGCAGTCAGCTGAGAGGGAGAGTATCCGGTATTTTCCGTGTAGTGGTTGTTGACATAGATTTTTACCCTGGATTCGTAAGTAGGGGCAACGAGAAAGAAGGCATACGAAAATGTAGCCAAGGCACAAATAACGCCTGCCAAAATGACAACCCAAGCCCGGTTCCACAAAGCAAACACTGCTCGCCTCAAATCAATCTCAATATTTCCCTTATTGTTTTCCATTATATCACCTCTTGCTAAGAGCATATATTCACAAGCATAATTATACTACAAAATAGGGAAAAGTCAACCTCACAATCACAAAAGTTGTGATAAAAAAGGTTTCTTTGGGGGCAATCAAACTTCCATCCCAAGTAATCGCAAAAGGGTCCGTTGCAGCGTTTTGCAACGGACCCTTAGCAAGTTATTCATATTACACGCCCAAAAGAAGTCGGGCAAACAGGAAATAGACCAAAAGAGAAAGGGCATCCACGATAGAGGTAATAAAGGGGCTTGCCATTACTGCAGGGTCTAATTTCAGCACCTTGGCCGCAATGGGCAGCACTGCACCCACCAGCTTAGCCGCCAGCACAGTAACCGCCAGCGCCAGGCATACCACAACATTTACCAAAAGTGTAATCTGGGTGTTGCCCAGCAGAAGCCGGTCCACAAGCCAGATTTTCACAAAGCACACTACTGCCAGCGCCACGCCGCAAAGCACAGCCGTGCGGATTTCCTTCCAAATTACCCGGGGTAAATCCCGATAATCCAGCTCCCCCAGACTCAAAGCACGGATTACCGTAACCGAGGACTGAGAGCCGGAGTTACCACCGGTGCCCATCAGCATGGGAATAAAGGCTGTCAGCGCTGCCTGCGCCGCCAAAGCGCCTTCAAAGGCAGTGATAATCATTCCGGTAAAGGTAGCAGATATCATCAGCAGCAGCAACCAGGGAATCCGGTTCTTAAAAAGCTCCCAGGCAGAGCTTTTCAGGTAGGTTTTTTCGGAAGGGAGCATACCACCCATTAGCTCCATATCCTCGGTGGTCTCCTCTTCCATAACATCTATCGCATCGTCAAAGGTGATGATGCCCACCAGCCGATTTTCCATATCCACCACCGGCAGTGCCAGGAAATTATACTTGGCAAACATCTTTGCCACTTCTTCCTGGTCAGTGTGGGTATTTACGGAAATCAGGTTGGTTAACATAATTTCTTCGACCTTAGTGGTGTCATCCTGGCAAAGCAGAAGATCCTTAACGGTTATCAGACCTATCAGCTTTTTGCCTTTGGTTACATAACACGTGTAGATTGTCTCCTTGTCCACACCCTGACGGCGGATACGAAGGATACTTTCCTCCACAGTCATTTCCGGGCGCAGCGCCACATATTCCGTGGTCATCAGCGACCCTGCGGAGTTCTCCGGGTATTTTAGAATTTGGTTGATGGCCCTGCGCATTTCCGGGGTGACCTGACGCAAAATCCGCTTCACCACGCTGGCAGGCATCTCCTCTACCAGCTCCGCCGCATCATCGGTATACAGTTCATCCAGCAGGTCTTTCAATTCGTTATCCGAAAAGCCCTGAATAAGCACCTCCTGGGCATCGCTATCCATCTCTGCAAAGACCTCTGCTGCAATTTCCTTGGGCAAAATCCGGAACAGAAGCGGAATTTGCCGGGGCTCCAGCTCAAAAAAGATCTCCGCAATATCCGCAGGGTTCATTGTGCTCAGCACGTCCCGCAGCGCAAGGTATTTCTTGTTTTCCAACATGGAAAGTATGGTTTTTTCCAGAATCTCAAAACGTTCTGTCACAGTGCTTCCTCCTTCAACATAATCTAAGATGTTAGAAGGCAAGACACCGGTCACAAAATCAGGCGTCTATGCAGACGCCGATACTACTTCGACCAGGTATATTGCCACTACTGCCAGCGTCCACAAGAACACCCCCCATTATAATTAATTTCTTATATTTTACGCTTATCCGGAGAAAATGTCAACGAAAAAGATACGAAGAAAATACCATTGACAAACGCACGGTTTTACTGTATATCTTATAGTGTCAAAATGTGACCAAATTTTCAAAAAGAAACGGGGGAGGATAATGTCCAAAAAAGAACTCATCAGACTCCAGGATCTTGTCATGGAGTTCGACGGAGAACGGATACTTGATGGTATCAACCTCTATTTTAATGACCAGGAATTCCTCACACTGCTTGGCCCTTCCGGCTGCGGCAAAACTACCACGCTGCGAATCATCGGCGGTTTCTTAAACCCCACCTCCGGCAAGGTGCTTTTCGACGGGAAGTGCATCAACGATTTGCCTGCTTACCAACGGCAAATCAACACTGTGTTTCAACGGTATGCCCTATTCCCCCACCTGAATGTGCAAGACAATATTGCTTTTGGTCTGAAGGTCGCAAAGCTGCCCAAAGCAGAAATCCACGAACGGGTCCAGGAAATACTGGCCATTGTGGGTCTGAAAGGCTATGAGCATCGACGAATCGATTCTCTTTCCGGCGGTCAGCAGCAGCGTGTTGCCATTGCCCGGGCCCTTGTCAACCGACCCAAGGTCCTTCTTCTGGACGAACCCTTGGCCGCACTGGACTTGCGTCTGCGAAAGGATATGCAGAATGAACTCAAGCGCATCCAGCAGGCAACGGGCATCACCTTTATCTATGTCACCCACGATCAGGAAGAAGCGCTTTCTATGTCTGATACCGTAGTGGTTATGGACAAAGGCCGCATTCAGCAGATTGGCAGACCTGAGGATATCTATAACGAACCGAAAAACGCCTTTGTGGCAGATTTTATCGGCGAAAGTAACATTTTAGACGGCATTATGCTGGCCGACTATAAGGTAAAGTTCTTCGGCCGCACCTTCCAGTGTCTGGACGCAGGTTTTGCGCCCAATGAGCCTGTGGATGTGGTAATCCGTCCGGAGGATATCGACTTTGTACCGGTTAAGGAAGGACACCTCACCGGCACAGTTACCAGCGTGACCTTCAAGGGTCTGAACTACGATATTATCGTGGACTTCAAGGGCTTTAAGTGGCTCATTCAGACCACCGACTATCAGGCTGAGGGTACGACGGTAGGCATTCGGCTGAACCCGGAGGACATTCACGTGATGCACAAGAGTGAATATTCCGGTATGTTTGGTGACTACAGCTCCTACTCTGCCGAGTATGACGAGCTGGTGGAGGATGCCGACGATGAAGAAGAATAAGTCCTTTTGGCTGATCGGCCCCTACGCCCTGTTTATGGTGATCTTCACCTTGATTCCTTTGGGCGTCGTGGCGTATTATGCCCTCACCGATCCGGCAACCGGCGCATTTACCCGGGATAACTTGCAGAAGCTGCATTTGTATCTGCCCACCTTGGGCATTTCTGTGGGTTATTCCGTAATTGCTGCAATTATTTGCCTGATCCTGGGCTATCCGGTGGCCTATTACATCGCCCACCGTCAGCCTTTGACTCAGAAAATTCTCTATATGCTCACTATGCTGCCTATGTGTATGAGCTTTTTGCTCCGTACCCTGGCCTGGGTGGGTATCTTAGAGACCAATGGCATTATTAACAGCATCCTTTCCAAGCTGGGCTTACCTGCTTTGGAGCTGATAGGAACACCCGGCGCCGTGATTTTGGGTATGGTGTATAACTATCTGCCCTATATGATCCTGCCGCTATATGCGGTAATCGTGAAGATCGACCATCGGCTGATCGAAGCTGCGGAGGATTTGGGTTGCAACGGCCGTCAGGTCTTTGCCCGTGTGGTGCTGCCCCTGTCTACCCCCGGTATTTTGTCGGGGCTGACAATGGTGTTTGTTCCGGCAGTTTCCACCTTTTATATTTCCCAAAAATTGGGCGGTACAGACACAATGCTCATCGGTGACGTGATTGAGCGTCAATTCAAATCCGCCAACAACCCCAATTTAGGCGCTGCCCTTTCTTTGGTGCTGATGCTTCTGGTGCTGGTCTGCACCGGCATTATGAACCGCTTTGGCGGTGACGAGGAAGGCGGTGTGGTGGTATGAAAAAGACAAACCGCATTTTAACGATCCTCATCTTCATTTTCCTGTATATTCCCATGGCAGTGCTGATCGTGGGTTCCTTTAACACCGGCAAAAACCTTTCTATCTTTGAAGGTTTTACCCTGCATCAGTACGGGGAGCTGTTTAAGGACAAGGACCTTTTGGCGCTATTGGGCAACTCCCTTTTGATCTCCATTTTGTCCACTGCCATTTCCACCGCCTTCGGCACATTTGCCGCAGTGGGCATCCACAGCCTGAAGCCGAAGATGCGCAAGGCAGTTATGGGGCTGACCAACATTCCCATGACCAACCCGGATATCGTCACCGGTATTTCCCTTTCCCTGCTGTTTGTGTTTGTAGGCTCCAATATGCTGGGTCAAAAAGAAAGTCTGAATTTCTGGACACTTCTCATTGCCCACATTACCTTCAGCCTGCCTTACATTATTCTCAATGTAATGCCCAAGCTGCAGCAGATGAACCCGGCGCTGACGGATGCGGCTATGGATTTGGGTTGCACCCCGGTGCAGTCGTTCTTCAAGGTGACTATTTATGAAATTATGCCCGGTATCGTTTCCGGTGCCATTATGGCTTTCACAATGAGCCTTGATGATTTTGTAATCAGCTACTTTGTCACCGGCTCCGGTTTTGTCACCTTACCCATTGAAATTTATTCCTACACCAAAAAGCCGATACACCCCAAGGTGTATGCCATGTTTACCCTGCTGTTCGTCCTGATTTTTGTGCTGATGGTCACAATGAACATCCTGCAGATCCGGGGCGAAAAGAAAAAGGAAGAAACCTATGTCAAAGAGCAAAAACCGGCGATGAAGATCTTCCGCAGAATTTGCGCCGGCGTGTGCATTTTGGCTGTGATTTTCGGTTGCGTTTGGTTTGCACTCCAAGGCTCCAACCAGCAAGTCACCTTAAATGTGATGAACTGGGGTATGAATATTGCCGACGGTTCCGACGGTACGCTGGATATTGTAAAGGCCTTCGAAGAAAAGTATCCCCACATTAAAGTCAATTACACCACCTACGATTCTAACGAATCTCTGTATTCCAAGCTCAAAGGCGGTGGATTGACGGTGGATGTGATCATCCCCTCGGATTATATGATCGCTCGTATGATTAAAGAGGATATGCTTTTGGAACTGGACTTTGACAACATCCCCAACTACCAATTTGTGCAGGAAAACTTCAAAAACACTGCCTATGACCCGGAAAACAAGTACTCTGTGCCCTACACCTGGGGTACTGTTGGCATCCTCTACAACACAAAGTATGTAGACGAGGCCGATGTCACCGGCTGGGAGCTTTTGTGGAACGAAAAGTACGCAAAGAAAATTTTAATGTTTGATAACTCCCGGGATGCCTTCGGCATTGCCCAGTATAAGCTGGGTCAGGTTGTGAACAGCACCGACAAAGAAGAGTTGCAGTGCTGTGCGGATGAACTTGCCAAGCAGACCCCGGTGGTGCGGCAATATGTGATGGATCAGGTTTTTGCCGCTATGGAAGGCGAAAATGCCTGGATTGCCCCCTACTACGCCGGCGACTGTATGATGATGATGGAAAACAACGAAAACTTTGCTTTCTATCTGCCGGAAAACGAGGGCTTCAATCTGTTCATCGATGCGATGTGCATTCCCAACTGCGCAGAAAACAAAGAAGAAGCCGAACTGTTTATCGACTTTTTGTCCACACCGGAAATTTCCGGCGCCAATATGGACTATATCTACTACGGCTCCCCCATCGAGGGTGCTAAAGAATTTATGGATCCGGAATTGGCAGAAAACCCCATTGTTTACCCTGACGAGGAGATCCTGAAAAACGGCACAAGCTACGCTTATCTGCCGGAGGATATCACCCGTTATGTGGAAGAACTGTTTATGAAACTGCGTATTGAATAACAAAAAAAGAGGATGCTCACGCATCCTCTTTTTTCTTGTCTTTGCGCCGTTTGATAGCGTTTTTTGCCTTTTGGTACATATTTTTCAGCACCGCCAGAGTTTTTTCGTCCCTGGGGAAGAAGAACTGCAAAAGCGCCAAGGCAATGGCCAAGGTGGCAATCTTCTCCGGAGAAATGGGTATCCATAAAAAGGCAAGGTATGCCGAAGACACGGCAATCATCCATCCGATTCCAAAATATGTTCCTAAGCCGAACATCACATAAGACCAGCCGTTGGTAATCATCCAGGCAATGGCCAGGCATATCAGTAGCCTTGGGTTCAGCAGAAACTGGACTATCTTTTTTATTTTCTCTTTCATAAGGCTTCACCTTTTGAAAAGGGCATTGCAATACGCAATGCCCTTTTGGGTTAGTTCAAGTGACTTTCGTTGATGAGAATATGCACATCGTCCAACTGCTTCTGAGAAACAGTGGTAGGTGCGTCCATCATCAAATCCTGAGCTGTCTTGTTCATAGGGAAGGTAATAACCTCCCGGATGCTCTCCTCGCCGCACAGCAGCATCACAATCCGGTCAATTCCGGGAGCTGCGCCTGCGTGGGGCGGTGCGCCGTAGGTAAAGGCGTTATACATAGCCGGGAACTTAGCCTTCACATCCTCTTCGCCCAAGCCAACCATCTGGAATGCCTTGACCATAATTTCCGGGTCGTGGTTACGGACAGCGCCGGAAGCGGACTCATAGCCGTTCACCACCAGATCATACTGGTCGGCATTGATGGCCAGCAGCTTCTCCACATCGCCCTCGGCATCCAGAAGGGTCTGCATACCGCCCTGGGGCATAGAGAAGGGATTGTGGCAGAATTCCAGCTCGCCGGACTCCTCACCCATTTCGTACATGGGGAAGTCCACGATCCAGCACATAGCGTACTGCTCCTCGTCGAAGTGACCGGGCAGACGCTTGCCCATCATATTGCGAATCACACCGGCTGTCTTTTGCGCTGCCGGCTTCTTGCCGGCTGCCATACATACGAAGCTGCCGGGCTTCAGAGAAAGTGCTTCCGTCAGCGCAGATTTCTGCTCAACCAAGAACTTGGAGACGCCACCGGTGAGTTCACCGTTTTCGTCCACCTTGAACCAGCAAGCCTTATTGCCGGTCTGCACTTCCACATCATTTAAGAGCTTATCGATCCACTTACGGCCCTCGTTAAAATCGTCCACAGCAACCGCTTTGACGGTGGCATTCTGGAAAGGACCAAACTCTGTACCAGCCACAGCCTGGGTAATATCCTGCACCTCCAAATCAATACGAAGGTCAGGCTTATCCGAGCCGTAACGCTCCATTGCCTCATTAAAGGGAATTCTTCTGAAAGGCGCCGGAGAGACACGCTCATATTTGCCAAACTGGCAGAACACAGGCCGCAAAACCTCTTCCAGAGTCTGCAGAACATCGTCCTGGCTGGCAAATGCCATTTCCATATCCAACTGATAGAACTCGCCGGGGGTGCGGTCTGCACGGGCATCCTCATCCCGGAAGCAGGGGGCAATCTGGAAATACCGGTCAAAGCCGGAGGTCATCAGAAGCTGCTTAAACTGCTGGGGTGCCTGGGGCAGGGCATAGAACTTGCCGGGGTGGTTCCGGGCAGGCACCAAATAGTCACGAGCGCCTTCAGGAGAAGATGCGGTCAGAATGGGAGTAGTGATCTCCAAAAAACCCTTTTGGGTCATGGCTGCACGGATGGCCGCCACCACCTGACAGCGCAGGATAATGTTCTGCTTCACTGCCGGGTTACGCAGGTCCAGATAACGATATTTCAGACGGGTATTTTCGTCAGCGTCCTTGCTCTTATTGATTTCAAAGGGCAACTGATTATGGCGGCACTTGCCCAAAATTTTAATTTCTGTGGGCACAACCTCAATCTCGCCGGTGGGCAGCTTGGGGTTCTTGCTCTCACGCTCCCGAACGATGCCGGTGACCTGAATGGTGGTCTCCTTGTTAATACCCTTGATAATGCGCATCATTTCCTCAGTCTCCACCACAATTTGGGTGGTGCCGTAATAATCCCGGAGCACCAGGAAGGCAAAGTTTGCGCCCACCTCACGGACATTCTCCAGCCATCCGGCCAAGGTCACATTTTTTCCTGCATCGGCAAGCCGCAGCTCACCGCAGGTATTGGTTCTGGATTGGAACATAATTACCTATCCCCTTACATTTTTGATCGCTTTATTTTCTCATAAATAGCGCAAAAAGTCAATGACTACCCCATAGAAATTCTGTTTTTTCCGTTATGATACACAATTTTCCACAAAATACGAAATTATTCCTGCTTTTTTATGTGAATTCTATGAGAAAATAAAAAAACTTGCGAAATATAGATTGATTTTACTAATGTTTTATCATACAATAGGAAGGCGAAAATATTTGGAAGGATTAGGCCGTTTGTATGCTGAATATTGTTTTGGTAGAGCCGGAAATTCCCCAGAACTGCGGCAACATCGCAAGAACCTGCGCCGCCACCGGTGCAAGGCTGCATTTAATCCACCCCCTGGGCTTTGACATTTCCGAAAAAGCCGTAAAACGGGCCGGGCTGGACTACTGGCATTTGGTGGAGGTTTTGGAATACGAAAGCCTGCAGGATTTCTTCCAAAAAAATGAGGTGCAGCAGATGTGGTGCCTTTCCACAAAAGCCCCCCGTTGCTACACAGAAGCGAATTTTCAGGACGAGTGCTATCTGTTCTTTGGGAAAGAGACCAAGGGTCTTCCCGAGGACTTTTTGGAGGCCCACCGGGAGGCGTGTATCCGCCTGCCCATGCGGGATACTGCAAGAAGCCTGAATTTAAGCAACTCCGTGGCAATCACTGTGTATGAAGCCCTGCGCCAGCTGGACTTCCCCGGATTGCAGGATTATGGAAAAATGAAAAATTAACATATGGAGGAACACACAATGAACTACAACAAGAAGTCTATTGAGGACATCGAGGTTGCCGGCAAGCGGGTTCTGTGCCGTTGCGACTTCAATGTTCCCACCAAGGACGGCAAGATCACTTCCGACAAGCGTATCGTTGCCGCTATGCCCACCATTGAGTACCTGGTGAACAAGGGCGCTAAGGTCATTCTCTGCTCCCATATGGGCAAGCCCAAGGGTGAGTGGAAGCC
>JAZOME010000027.1:0-17725 GCA_045653685.1 Faecousia sp. | reverse complement strand
GAAAATGCCGGTGACTGCCCACTGTAACACCACCATCGGCTTGCCGGGGACGCTGTCCTGCCGGCTGCAGCCCAACCACACCACCGACAACATTGAGGGCATTACCGCCTCGGTGCTGGAGGGGTTGAGCTTTGGCGCTGGGGATGCGGTGATTGGTCTGAACCCGGTGACGGACAGCCCGGAGCAGGTGGGGAAAATCTTAAGGAAATTTCAGGAGATTAAGGAAAAATGGGAAATTCCCACCCAGATTTGCGTGCTGGCTCACGTGACGGCGCAGATGAAGGCGGTGGAGCAGGGTGCGCCCTGTGACTTGATTTTCCAGTCTATCGCCGGCTCGGAAAAGGGAAATGCCGCTTTTGGCTTTGACGCTTCCACTATTCAGGAGGCCAAGGATATGCTGAACAGTGTGGGTACGGCGGTGGGTCCCAATGTGCTGTATTTTGAAACCGGTCAGGGGTCGGAGCTGTCTTCCAATGCCCACTTTGACGCAGATCAGGTGACCATGGAGGCCCGGTGCTATGGCTTTGCCAAGCATTTTTCTCCGTTTTTGGTGAACACGGTGGTGGGCTTTATCGGGCCGGAGTATTTATACGATGCCCGGCAGGTCACAAGAGCCGGTTTGGAGGACCATTTTATGGGCAAGCTCACGGGAATTTCTATGGGGTGCGACTGCTGTTATACCAACCATATGAAGGCAGACCAAAATGACAACGAGAATTTGGCGGCGCTACTAACCTTGGCTGGGTGTAATTATTTTATGGGCATTCCCCACGGGGATGATGTGATGCTGGGGTATCAGACCACCGGCTTCCGGGATACGGCTACCTTGCGGGAGCTGACGGGCAAGACGGCTATTCCGGAATTCCAGCAGTGGCTGGAGAAGATGGGCTTTGTGGAAAACGGAAAACTGACAGCAAAGGCCGGGGATGGCTCGGTATTGCTGTACTGAGGAGGTGTGACGGATGAATAAAGAAGAAATCAGCCAGATGGTTGCGGAAATTTTATCGTCTATGCAGTTGCCGGAGCCTCAGGTAAAGGGGGCGGATTATAAGCCTACTCAGCCGGTACGGGATCGGCAGTTTGGGTCTGCACAGCCCGGGGAGTTTGTGCCGGATATTTCAGAGCTTGACTTGCGAAAGCTGTATCAGGTGGAAAACCCCAAGGACAAGGAAGGCTTTTTACGGCTGAAGGCAATGACCCCGGCTCGGCTGGGTACGGGAAGAGCCGGCCCACGGTATAACACGGTGTCGATGCTCCGGTTCCGGGCGGACCACGCTGCGGCTCAGGATTCGGTGTTTGCGGTTTTGCCAGAGGATTTCGGTGAGGAAAACGGACTGGTGGCGGTGAAGACCCGGTGCGAGAACCGGGAGCAGTATCTGACCCGTCCGGATTTGGGGCGGTGCTTCGATGAGAAGACTGCCGAGAAAATTCGCAGAGAGCTGCCACAAAAGCCGGTGGTGCAACTGGTGATTGGCGACGGAATTTCCTGCGATGCCATTCGTGCCAATGCTATGGCCTGCGCCAAGAGCTTGGAAAAGTCCTTGAAAAGCAAGGGGATTACCTTGGGCAAGGGGCTTTATGTGGAGTTTTGCCGGGTAGGTGCCGGTGACGCAGTGGGAGATATTACCGGGTGCGAGATTGTGTGCGTGCTGGTGGGAGAACGGCCGGGACTGGTGACCAATGAGAGTATGTCCGCCTATATCACCTACAAGCCCTACACCGGCATTGAGGAGTCTGCACGGACGGTGGTTTCCAACATTCATCATCAGGGTACAACGGCGGAGCAGGCCGGGGAAAAAATTGGGGAACTGATTGAAAAAATGCGCAAATACAAGCTGTCCGGGGTGAAGCTGCAGAATGTGTAAGGTGCTGGCGGTGGAGTTTTTGGACAACGCAGACAAGTCCCTGTGCCGGGGGTTGGACACGAAAAAGCGGTGCTTGGGCTTTCTCACGGCGGACAGTGACGATGTGACCTATATCGCCTTGGACGAGGCCACCAAGGCCGCCGATGTGGAGGTGGTGTTTGCCCGGAGCTTTTACGCCGGGGCGAAAAATGCCACCACGCCCTATGCCGGAGAGGTGGTAGGCGTGCTGGCAGGAAGTACCCCCGGCGCTGTCCGTGCCGGAATGGAACGGGCGGTGGCGGTGGCAAAGAGTTTAGATTTCCGGGAGGCATTCGGTGTGCCCTATTTGGCTCACACCGTCAGCGCCTGCGGAAGCTTTTTGGCAAAGGAAGCCGGTGTCAGCCCCGGGGAGAGCTTGGCATATCTCATTGCGCCGCCACTGGAGAGTATGGTGGCGCTGGACGGGGCATTAAAAGCGTCAGACGCAAAGTTATGTAAACTATATACGCCGCCTACGCCAACCAATTTTGGCGGTGGGCTGCTGACAGGAAGCCGGTCTGCCTGCGAAAGTGCCTGTCAGGCCTTTGGCAGAATCGTGGAGGAGATTGCGCAAAGACAGGGGGGACAACTACCCCTCAGTCAGCTACGCTGACAAGGGAAGCCTTGGTGCGGAGGAGAGAGGATATGGAATTAGAACAGGATTTATTTGCCCGGCAGGAGGCCAGAACCCTTGCCCGGCAAGCGGAAAGTGCCCAGAAACAGCTTGTGCAGTTAGGCAGCGCCGGGCTGGACAGGATTTGTCAGGCGGTGGCGGAGGCGTTTTCCAAAAAGGCGCTGGAGCTGGCAGAACTGGCTGTCCGGGAGACGGGCTTTGGCAATGTGGAGGACAAAATCACAAAAAATACCTTTGCCAGCCGGGATGTGTGGAATGCGGTGAAGGATATGCAGACCCTGGGCGTATGGAAAGAGGAAAAAGGGGACAAGCTATGGAAAATCGGTGTGCCGGTAGGCACAGTGGCGGCAATTGTGCCCAGCACCAATCCTACCTCCACCGTTTGCTATAAGGCTATCATTGCCCTGAAGGCCGGGTGCAGTATTGTGTTTTCGCCCCATCCCAAGGCGCTGAGCTGTACCCGCCGGGCGGCGGAGATTGTGGCACAGGCGGCGGAAAAAGCCGGCGCGCCGGCTGGGTGTATCGGCTGTCTGTCCGTGCCCAGTCTGGAGGGGTGTCGGGAGCTGATGGCTGTGCCGGAGACAAAGCTGATTTTGGCCACCGGCGGTCCGGCAATGGTTCGCTCGGCCTATTCCTCGGGAAAGCCTGCCATTGGCGTAGGCGCCGGAAACGGCCCGGCATATATTCACAGGTCAGCAGATGTCCAGGAGGCGCTGGAGAAGATTTTGAAGTCCAAAACCTTCGATAACGGTACGGTTTGCGCTTCGGAGCAAAGTATTTTGGTGGAGAAAAGTATGGTTTCCAAGGTGAAGGCTACGGCTATTTCCTTAGGCTATTACTTTTTGACAGAGGAAGACGGCAAGGCGCTGGCAAAGCTTTTGTTCCGGGAAAATGGGGCGATGAACCCCCAAACTGTGGGCAGAACGGCTGTGGAGCTTGCCAAAATGGCCGGGTTTTCTGTGCCGGGGAACACCAAGATTTTGGTGGGCAGTGGGTCTTATCACCCGGGCTATTCCAAGGAAAAGCTGTGTCCGGTGCTGGGCTTTTTTGCAGAAGAGGATGAAGCGGCAGTGCTTGCCCGAGGCAAGGCACTGCTGGAGCTTGAGGGCCGGGGGCATACCTTTTCTATCCACTGTACGGATAAGGCGGTGGTGGAACGGTTTGCTGCGGAAATACCCGTGTCCCGGTTTTTGGTGAACACACCCTCTGCCTTGGGGGGCATTGGGGCAACTACGGATTTGTTCCCGGCGCTGACCCTGGGGTGCGGTGCAGTGGGAGGCAGTGCCACCAGCAGCAATGTGTCCCCTATGGATTTAATCAATGTGCGGATGGTAGCCTGGGACACTGGCAAGCAGGTGGAACAGGAGCCGGTGGATGCGCTGGTGGAAGTGATTACAGCAAAAATTTTGGAGAGATTAAATAAGGGTTAAAATGGACAATTGACAATTATTATGTGGAGGAGTTTTTATGGATACAAATTCTTTGGGTATGATTGAAACAAAAGGCCTCATTGGCGCGATTGAGGCGGCAGATGCTATGGTCAAGTCCGCCAATGTGCAGTTGGTGGGCAAGGAAGCCGTTGGCGGCGGCTTGGTGACGGTGATGGTTCGGGGAGATGTGGGCGCTGTGAAGGCGGCCACCGATGCCGGTGCCGCCGCCGCAGAAAAGGTGGGAGAGCTGGTCAGCGTGCATGTGATTGCCCGTCCCCATACGGAAGTGGATGCCATTTTGCCCAAGGGTCGGCTGTCCGGTAACCAGTCCCCGGCAAAATAAATGAAGGCCCTGTTAATTGGGGAGCGCCCACCCTTAAGCTACTGCTTTGTGGACAAAGCGCCATATGATGCGGTGGTGGTGGGGTCGATGGGCCTTCAGGATGTGCTGTGTTGGGGAAATGAGGCTGTGTTGCAGGCCCTTTCCCAGGGGCTGACCGTGGTGTTTTACACCCCGGGACTGCCCCAGACGGACAATCGGGGCTTACGGGCATCCCTTTCGGCACGGTATCGGGAGCTGAAAAGCTGGGGCGCGGTGTTTACCGACGGGGATAGCCGTCGTGTGATTACCGCCCAAATGGCAAAAATAATGGCGGAGAATGGACAATCGCCTCCACCCGGGGCGTTGTTGACCCCATTGGCAAGGGAGATTTTCCGGAAGTAGGAGGAGCTTATGAAAATTGGAACGGTGACCGGGTCGGTTTGGGCTACCCGGAAGGCGGAGAACCTGGCAGGACAGACATTTTTGGTGGTGAACACGGTGCAGGGCACGGTGGTGGCGGCGGATTTGGTAGGCGCAGGCGCCGGGGATCAGGTGCTGTTGGTACTGGGAGAGCCGGCATCGAAGTTTTGTATGAGCTGCCCGGTGGATGCGGCAGTGGTTGCGATTTTGGATAGTGAGAAGTAATGGGTGAAATTTTGATATATATCATGGCAGGGTTCGCCCTGCTGGGGGCGGTGGACCGGGTACTGGGAAGCCGCCTGGGACTGGGAGAGGAATTTGAAAAAGGCATTCTCACCATGGGAACGCTGGCCCTTTCTATGCTGGGAATTATTGCTCTGTCGCCGGTGCTGGCATCGGTTTTGCGGCCGGTGGTAGTGCCGGTATTTACTTTTTTAGGGGCTGACCCGGCCATGTTTGCCGGAACGATACTAGCCTGCGATATGGGCGGTGCGGTGCTGGCTCAGGAGCTGTCCGGCAATCCTCAGGCGGCGATATTGGGTGGGCTCATTACCGGCTCTATGCTGGGGGCGACACTGGTGTTTACCATTCCGGTGGCTATGGGGATTTTGCGCCCGGAGGACAGACCCTTTTTTGCAAAGGGTGTGCTTTATGGCATTGTGACCATCCCCGTGGGAATTTTGGCCGGGGGACTCACTGCCGGGATTTCTTTGGGGCTGGTAATCAGGAATTTGGTGCCGGTGGTGCTCCTTGGGGCACTGGTGGCGCTGGGCCTTTGGAGATGGGAAAAGGGAATGCTCCGGGGGTTTGTGGGCTTCGGAAAAGGCGTGGTGGTTCTTGTCACATTGGGACTGGGGCTTGCCATTGTAAAGAGCCTGACAGGGCTTACCCTACTGCCCGGACTGGGGGATTTGGAAGACGGGTATCTCACGGTTGGGCCAATTGCAGTGGTGCTGGCCGGGGCATTTCCCTTGGTGAAAGTAGTGACCCGGGTGCTTCAAAAGCCTTTGGCTTTTTTGGGAAAAAAGCTGGGGGTGAACGGTCAGGCGGCGGCTGGATTTGTGGCTACTTTGGCCAATTCTGTTGCCACCTTGGATAAGGTCCGGGATATGGACGACCGGGGGAAGGTGCTCAATATCGCCTTTGCGGTGTCGGCTTCCTTTGCTTTTGGCGACCATTTGGGCTTTGCCGCTTCCTTTGCACCCCAGTATCTGCTTCCGGTGATTGTGGGAAAGCTGGCAGGGGGCATTTCGGCGGTTTTGCTGGCCCTTGTCCTGACAAGGAAGGATTGCCCTTGACAAAAGCCACCGGGTTTCGTATAATACAAGCAATATGCAAAGGCTTTGAAAAGAAGAGTAGGCAGAGGATGACGGTCAGAGAGCCCCGGTTGGTGAGAAAGGGTACGCAGGAGTCTGCTGAAGATGGTCTTGGAGCTGTGCTGTCGATAAGTAGGCAGTGCCGGGTGCGCCCGTTAAAGCGTTTTGAGGTAACTTTTGTTACGAATCAAGGTGGTACCACGGTAAAAATTTATCGTCCTTGCTTTTTTTAAAAGCAAGGACGATTTTTTTGCTGCCGGATCTTTTGTCCTGACTGTGCAGTTTGAAAAACTCGAAATACACAAAGTATGTCTTCGTTTTCCAAACTTTCATTCAGAACAAAATCTCTCGGCAGCAGGGACTATTAAGGGCGGATCTTTTGTCCTGACTGTGCAGTTTGAAAACCCCTAATACACAAACATTTTAGGAGATGATTTTATGACCCAGAAAAAACCTTATTACATCACAACGGCCATTGCCTACACCTCGGCAAAGCCCCACATCGGAAATACCTACGAAATCGTTTTGGCGGATGCCATTGCCCGGTATAAGCGGCAGGCAGGTTTTGATGTGTATTTCCAGACCGGCACCGACGAGCACGGTCAGAAAATTCAGCAGAAGGCAGAGGCCGCCGGCATTACCCCTCAGGAATATGTGGACAATGTGGCTGGCCAGATTAAGGACATCTGGGATTTGATGAACACCACTTATGACCGGTTTGTCCGCACCACTGACCCGGAGCACACCACCAAGGTGCAGAAGATTTTTGCCAAGATGTATGAAAAGGGCGATATCTACAAGGGTAAATATGTGGGCAAGTACTGCACCCCCTGCGAAAGCTTCTGGACAGAGAGCCAGCTCCACGAGGGCAAGTGTCCGGACTGCGGCAGAGAATGTGTGGATGCGGAGGAAGAAGCTTATTTCTTCAAAATGAGCAAGTATGCCGACCGGCTTATGAAGCACATTGAGGAGCACCCGGAGTTTATTCAGCCGGAGAGCCGGAAAAATGAGATGGTGAACAACTTCTTAAAGCCCGGCCTGCAGGATTTGTGTGTCTCCCGGACCAGCTTTACCTGGGGTATTCCCGTGACGGTAGACCCGGGGCATGTGACTTATGTGTGGCTGGACGCCCTGAGTAACTATATCACCTTCTGCGGCTATGACCCTGACGGCAACCACGAGGAAAAGTACAAGAAGTTCTGGCCGGCAGATCTGCACCTGATTGGTAAGGATATTGTCCGTTTCCACACCATTTACTGGCCCATTTTCCTGATGTGCATGTGGGAAGAACTGCCCAAGCAGGTGTTCGGTCATCCCTGGCTGCTGGTGAAGGGCGATAAGATGAGTAAGAGCCTGGGCAATGTGATTTATGCCGACGATTTGGTGAAGCACTTTGGTGTGGATGCGGTGCGGTATTTTGTGCTCCACGAAATGCCCTTTGCGGCTGACGGCATCATGACCTATGAGCTGATTATTGAGCGCATTAACGCAGAGCTTGCCAACATCTTGGGCAATTTGGTCAACCGCACGGTGGCCATGTCCGGCAAGTATTTTGACGGAAAGATTATGGCGCCTACCACCGCAGAGCCGGTGCATGAGGAGCTGAAGGCGGCGGCTTTGGCGCTGCCCGGCAAGGTAGAGGCAAAGATGAACGAACTGAAGGTTGCCGACGCCATTGACGAGATTTTCGGGGTGCTTCGCCGTGCCAATAAGTATATTGACGAGACTGCCCCCTGGGCGCTGGCCAAGGACGAGGCTATGAGACCCCGGCTGGGTACGGTGCTGTATAACCTTTTGGAGACCATTCGCTTTGCTGCCATTATGCTGGAGAGCTTCCTGCCGGAGACCTCGGCTCGGATTCTGAAGCAGCTGCAGTGTGAAAACGGTGGACTGGAAAGCTTGACTACCTTTGGTCAGCTTCAGCCCGGCGCAGAGGTAGGCCCGGGAGAAATTTTGTTTGCACGACTGAATTTGGAGGAAAAAATGGCGGAAATTGACGCATTCAATGCTGAGAAAGCAAAAGAGGCTCTGCCTCCCATTGAGATTGAGCCCTACGCAGAGGAGACGGTGGATTTTGATACCTTCTGCAAGAGTGACTTCCGGGCGGTGAAGGTGAAGGACTGCCAGCCGGTGAAGAAGTCCGATAAGCTTTTGCAGTTTACCTTGGACGACGGCACCGGTACGGACCGGCAAATTCTCTCCGGCATTGCCAAGTTCTATAAGCCGGAGGAGCTGATTGGAAAGACCTTGGTGGCCATTACCAATCTGCCTCCCCGGAAGATGATGGGTAGAGAATCCTGCGGTATGCTGATTTCCGCAGTCCACACCGAAAAGGGTGAGGAGAAGCTGAACCTGTTGATGGTGGATGACGCGATCCCTGCCGGCGCAAAGCTTTGCTAAGATAAGAAAAAAGCCTTGGCACACAATTTGTGTGCCAAGGCTTTTTCTTTAATTGCTTTTATTATTGTTGGAAAAGACATCTGCCACTTCACTAATCGTGATATAAGCAGAAGCGTCAATTTCGTGTACAATATCCCGCATGCGAATTACCTGGTATCTGTTTACAACAAAATATATCATCGCTTTTTCACGATTGGAATAGCCACCTTTTGCTTCAAGGTGCGTCATTCCGCTACCGAAGGTTTCGCTTAGAGCTTTGCAAATTTCGTTAGGCTTTTCGGTTATAATAATCGCACACTTTGCTCTGTCAATACCTTCTACGATAAAGTCAATGGTTTTTAATGCGGCGGCATAGGTGACGATTGAATACAGAGGCAATATCCAACTATGAAGAACAAATCCACAGATGATATATAAAGACACATTATACATCATCACGAAGGTGCCTACAGTAACGCCAAGCTTTTTTGCAAATATGACTGCCATAACCTCTATGCCGTCCATTGCGCCGCCATATCGAATCGCAAGACCACTGCCAATTCCGGATATGACACCGCCGAACAAGGCACACAATAACAGGTCCGTTCCGGCAAGAGGCGATGCGATACTCACATCAATGGGGAACACATCGGTAATCAGCCAGGCAAAGAGGGAGTAGACCCCAACGGAATAGATGGCATACACCGTAAACAGCAAGCCCTGCTTTTTCAGGCCAAATAAAAACAGCGGTATGTTCAAAATCAAAAGGAATATGGAAAGTGTCAAATATTCCGGCGTTATTTGCTCTAATAGCATGGATGTTCCAGAGATGCCACTGTCATATAATTTAACAGGTGTCAGGAACATAGTAATGCCAAATGCGTTTACGATTCCTGCGATGGTTAACATGAATAAGTTGATGATACTGATTTTCTTTAGGTGTTTTATCAAGGCCGATTCCTCACTTAAAGTTTTGTGAAACTAATTATAGCATAGATATGCCTCTTTTTCTATATAAATTTTCTAATAGGCAATGAAAAAAGCTGCAAGCGCTAGCTTGCAGCTTTTTGGATTAGTTCTTGGTAATCTTGGTGACGTGGGGGTTGGCGCCGTTGTACCAGTACAGGAAGCCCTCGATGTCTACCTTGTCGCCTACCTTCAGGTCAGCAACGGTCTTGTAAACATCGGAGTCGGTTTTGGTGAGGTAAACCTCAACGCACAGCTCCAAAGTGGTCTCGCCCACAGTGGTGGTGATGTAAATGTCATCGCCGGGCTGGTCGTTCTTGTAGGAAATCTTCTCAATCTTAGCGCCCTTGACAGCCACAAGCTGGTTCATGCTGTCAATCAGCTCGTCCTTGCCAATCAGCTCGGTCACATCCTTAGCCGGGGCGATGTAGGTGTCAGCGCCTTCTACGAAGGTGAAAGTGCCGTCCACGATTTCTACTTCGCCGTCCCACTCGGTCTTAAAGCCCTGAATCTGGATCTTGGTGCCGGGAACCAGCTTCTTGCTGTCTTCCTCGGAGCAAGCAGTGCCGTAAGAGAAGTAGGCGCCGTCCTTGTCCTGAGCGTAGATGACGATGGAGTCATCCCACCAGGCCTGGGTGGCCTGCACATAGCACTCAACAGTGACGGGTGCGTCCTTCTCGGCAGCGACGTACTCAGCGTAGGTCATCACAGCAGGGAACTCCACTTCTTCCTCGGTGGTCTCGCCGGGGGTTTCCAGGGGAAGTTCTTCGGTGGTTTCGGCAGTGGTGGTTGCGGGGGTGTCAGCGTTGCCGCAGGCAACCAGACCCAGCGTCAGAACCAAAGCCAGAAGCATTGCAATTAACTTTTTCATTTGTAGTTACACTCCTTAATAGTATAGTTGGTTGGAACGTACAAAAATCATTATACAAGGTTTTTTAAAGAAATCAATATTTTTCCACGGATTTATGAAAAATTTTTTAGAAATTGGGTTACTGTTATTTTTTGCGTTTTTGCAGGAGCAGGTAGGTGAAGATGCCCAGCCAGGTGAAACCTAAGGTGCAAAGCAAGGCGATGGCAGGCTCTGGCAGGGGGTCAAGCTGGGATTTTCCGGTGATGTCTGTGTCCAAGCCATCTAAGTGGTACAGAGCCGATGTTTCGGAAAACAGCTTGTCCAAATAATCTGCATTGACAGATTTGCCCCGGCGGGTGGATTTCACCACATCTTCAATTAAATAGCCGGCGGCATCCCGCAAGGATGCAGAGCCACCAAATACCGGGGTGGTAAAGGTATGCTGGGTATTGTCCAGCAGAAGCTTAGTGGCAGAGAGCTTGACATCGTAGTAAAGGTCGTTATCCTGGCCACTACGGGACAGGTAATCCTGATAAGCATCGCTCTTTTGCGCCTTGGTGGTTACCGGCACATAGCCCTCGGTTTGGGCATAGGCGATTTGCACATCGCTGGTCAGCATAAACTGCATAAACAGCCAGCTTGCCAGAACTTCCTGAGGGTCTTCCTTATTGAACACGCACATAGAAGGACCCTGGGAAATCATTTGGGGATTTTTGGGGTCCAGCTGGGGAATGGGCATTACCACAGTTTCAAAGGACTGCAGGTTTTCCTCGGGAATGTCGATTAAGGGGGCGGCGCTTCCCATCCAGGTAGCACCGGCAGTGGAGTCAATGGCGAAAATGCACTGACCGGCATTTAGGTAGTTTGCCGGGTAGCCGATTCGCTTGAAGGTGTCAAAGGCGCCGGTTTTGGCGTGGGCAGTGACGGTTTCCAAAAAGCCTTTGGTGGTGTCGTTGAAGATTTGGATTTGACCCAGGCTGTTGCTGTAGCCGGCTTGCGCCTGCTTTAAGTAGGAAATCATCATATTGTCCGTGGACTTATAAATAAAGGGAATGAGCACCTTTTGTCCGTTGAGCTTATAGGTGCCGTCTTCTGTTTTCTCCATAGCCTTTTCGCTGACCTGCCAGATAAAATCCCAGGTCAGGGTTTCCGGCAGGGTAAAGCCCAGGGCTTCCACAAAATTGCGGTTTACATAACACGCTTCTGTGGAGCGCATATAGGGCAGGGCATAGTGGGCGCCGCTGAGGTAGCACTCAGACAGGAATTTTTCCACGATTTCCCCATTTTTCACACCGTCGAAGGGGATTTCCGAGCCACCTAAGCCGTATTTTTCGTGGTGCATAAGCTGGTCTAAGGGCACCACGGAGTTGGTGCCGGTGAGGTAGGTGGCAATATGGTCCGGGTAGGTGATGCACACATTGGGGGTGGTGTCGGTTTGGATGTTGGTAATTACATCGTTGTAGATTTTGCCGTAGTCGGTGTAAAGCCGGAGGTTTACCTTGATATTGGGGTAGTAGCTTTCAAAGTCGGCAATGGCCTGTTTGTAGATATTGACCTGGGTGGAATTGGTGTCGTTTTTCGCCCAGAAGGAGATTTCGTAGGTTTTGGCGGTGTCCAAGCTGTCCGGAACGGTGAAGGCATTGTGCTTTACATTGCCGTGACAGCCGGAAAGCAGTACCACAAGGCACAGGGAAAGGGCAAGAAATTTTTTCATCCTTTGGTGCCTCCTCTGGCTACGCCTGCCATAATTTTGTTCCGGAAAATGAGAAACAGCACAATAAGCGGCAGGCTGATGACCACCACCGAGGCCATCATTGCCGGGATATTATCCCGTCCGAAGCCGTTTTCCCGGATTTCCTGAATACCCCCGGACACCAAGAAATAGGCCTGGTTGTCGGTAATCAGCCGGGGCCACACAAAGCTGTTCCAGCATTCAATCACCTTCAGCACGGTGACGGTGATCACCGTGGGGCGGCAGATGGGAAGCATAACCTTCCAAAGATATTTCAGGTCCGAAGTGCCGTCCACCTTGGCGGCATAGTACAATTCACTGGGCACTTGGGAAAAGTTTTCCCGGAGCAGGTAGATATAAAACACCGAGGTGACGCTGGGGAGGATCAGACCCATAAAAGTGTTTCGCAGGTCTAAATTGGACACGGTGACAAAATTGGTAATCACCACCAGCTCCGAGGGCACCATCATCAGTGCCAAAAATACGGTGAATGCCAAGTCCCGGCCGGGAAACTGCAGACGGGAGAAGCCAAAGGCCGCCAGCACGGTGACCAGGAGCATCAGGGCGGTGGTGGCCAGGGTGAAAATCACAGTGTTGAGAAAGTAAGTTCCCAAGGGTACTGCGGTGAAGGCCTGGGTGAAATTCTCAAAAGTGGGGCTGGTCACAAAGAGCTGGGGGGTGAATTCTGCGTTGTAGGCAGAGTAGCTTTTGAAGGCGGTCATCACCATCCAGTAGAAGGGAAACAGCACAAAAATGCCCCACAGGGTCAGGCCGATATAGGTGAAGGGTTTTGCTCGTTTCATAGAAGCACCTCAATTGTAATGGACGGTTTTGCGGCTGATGAGCAGGTTAATCACGGTGATGGTCAGCACGATGGCAAACAGCACCACGGCGGCGGCAGAGGCGTAGGAGGGGTAGCCGCCGGCATTGCCGTAGAGCATATCGTACACATAGCCCACCAAAGTGTTCATTCCTGCGGCATTTAAGTCTGTGCCGAAAATCGCCACCGCATCGGAATAAGCCTTGAATGCACCGATAAAGCCGGTGATAATCAGATAAAATACGCTGGGGGAAATCATCGGCAGGGTGATTTCCCGGAAAATCCGGCTGCGGGATGTGCCGTCAATCAGGGCGGCATTGTAATAATCCTGCTTTACCGAGGCGATGGCGCCGGTGAGCACCAAAATCTTAAAGGGCATAACCACCCAAACGGTGTAGAAGCACAGGGTGAACATCTTTGCCCAGTAAGGGCCGGTGATGAAACCCACCGGGGTAACCCCGAAAAAGCCCAGCAGGGTGTTGATCAGGCCGGGGGTGTAGGGGGTCTGCTTGAAAAGTAGCATAAATACCAAGCCCACTGCCAATGTGTTTGTCACATAGGGCAGGAAAAACAGAGTTTGGTAGAGGCTTTTCAGCTTGGGAATAGAACTCAGCCCCAAGGAAATCAGCAGTGCCAGGCCGGTGGACAGGGGCACAGTGATGATTACCAGAATGAAGGTGTTTTTCAGGGCTTGCAGGAAGTAGGGGTCTTGCAAAATATAATGGAAATTATATAGACCCACGCCAAAGCTGGTGCCACTGGCGGTGTTGTAGCCCTCCTCCAGAGAGTAGATAAACACATCCATGAGAGGATAGACCAAGAATACCCCCAGAAAGAGCATAGCCGGCAATAAATACAGCCAGCCTTTATAATTGTTCCGTTCCATAGTCAGCCCTCCGGGTACAGACGGTGGCCTTGGGCATCGAAGAAGAAAATTTTATTGGGCTTAATGGTAAAGCTGGCGCAAGAGCCTGCCTGGGCGCTTTCCACAATGGCACGGATTTGGGTTTGGCAGGCAGGGTGGGTGCACAAAATGGTGGAGTCTCTGCCCATAACCTCCAGACCCTGGAAGGCGCACTGCAAAGGGCCGTTTTCCGCAGGCACAAAGCCCTCGGGGCGGATACCTACGGTTACAGCGCCGTCGGGCAGGTTCACGGAATACACCGCCTGGTCTGCCAAGTATAGCTGGCGGTCACGGATTGCGCCTTCAAAAATGTGGATGGGGGGTGTGCCTAAGAATTTGGCAACAAACAGATTTTTGGGGTCGTCATACACCTCTTGTGGGTGACCGATTTGCTGGATTTTGCCGTGGTCCATTACCACGATTTCGTCGGAGATGGACATTGCCTCCTCCTGGTCGTGGGTGACAAAGACGGTGGTGATGCCGGTGGCCTTTTGGATTCGCTTGATTTCCTCCCGGGTCTGCAGGCGCAATCTGGCATCCAGATTGGACAGAGGCTCGTCCAAAAGAAGCAATCGGGGCAGCTTCACCAGCGCCCGGGCAATTGCCACACGCTGCTGCTGTCCGCCGGAGAGCTGGGCAGGCTTCCGGTCTAAAAGTCCTTCAATTTGCACAAGCGCTGCCGCTTCCTTGGCTCGGCTTAGCATTTGGTCTTTGGTGAGCTTATCCTTGCCCTTCAGGTTTTGGAGGGGGAACAGGATATTTTGCAGCACGGTCAGGTGGGGGTACAAAGCGTAATTCTGGAACACCATACCCACACCACGGTGCTGGGGCGGAAGCCCGGTCACATTCTCCCGGTCGAAAATAATTTCTCCGGAGGTGGGGGTCAGCAGACCGCACAGCAGGTTCAGCAGCGTGGATTTTCCGCAGCCGGAAGGGCCTAATAGACCTAACAGCTTGCCGTCGGGGATTTCTAAAGTGATGTCGTCCACGGCCCGGACCGGTGCGCCCTTTTTGGTCTGGGCAGGGAAGATTTTACTCAGGTTTTGTAATGTCACTTTCATCGGTGTCACCCTTTTTCTTCATAATATAGTTATTATAAGGAATATGGAAAGATTTTGCAAGGGGAATTGACGAAGATGGTATAATGGAAACAGACACAGGAGGTGAGGGCGATGCGGTTTCGGAAGGTTTATGTGGAGATTTCCAATTTGTGCAACCTAAAGTGCAGCTTTTGCCCCGGCACAAAACGGCCGGGAAGAAGAATGACAGCAGAGGAATTTGGTGGGGTTTTACCCAAGCTTCGCCCCTACACGGATTATTTGTATTTTCATTTGATGGGCGAGCCCCTATGCCACCCGGAGCTGGAAAAATTCTTGGATTTGGCGCATCAGACAGGCTTTAAGGTCATTCTTACCACCAACGGCACGCTGATTGGAAAGGTGGGGCAGGTTCTGCTTCAAAGCCCCGGGCTGCATAAGGTGAATTTCTCCGTCCACGCCTTTGAAGCCAACGAGGTTCATTTCACTTTGGAAGACTATGTGCAGAGCTTGTGCGATTTTGGCAAGAAAGCCAAATGTCTTACGGTGTACCGGCTGTGGAACCGGGGCGGTGAGGATCGGAAAAACGAGGAGATTTTGTCTGTTTTGCACCGGAATTACCCGGGGCAGTGGGTGCAGGAACGGCTGGGAATTCGGCTGGCGGAAAAGACATATTTGGAGTATGGGGACAGGTTCCAGTGGCCGGATCTTAACAGCAGTCAGGAGCAAGCGCCGGTGTTTTGCTACGGCCTGCGTGACCAGATTGGGGTGCTGTGCGACGGCACGGTGGTGCCCTGCTGTTTAGACCACGAGGGGGACATCCCTTTGGGAAATTTATTCCGGCAGGATTTGCAGGAGATTTTGGACAGCCCCCGGGCTAAGGCCATTTATGAGGGTTTTTCCGGAAAACAGGCGGTGGAGCCCTTGTGCAAAACCTGCGGATATGCCAGGAAATTTTAGCAATAAAAAACCAGGTTAGAGCTTTCTAACCTGGTTTTTGTTTAGTTGGTATTCTCCACGTTGTCGTCGGGGGTGTTGTTGTCAGGGGTGTTGTTCTCGTTGCCGGCGTTGTCGTTGTTGTTCTCGTTGCCGGCGTTGTCGTTGTTGTTCTCGTTGCCGGCGTTGTCGTTGTTGTTCTCGTTACCGGCGTTGTCGTTGTTATTCTCGTTGCCGGCGTTGTCGTTGTTATTCTCGTTGCCGGGGTTATTGTTGTTATTTTCGTTGTTGTTCTCGTTGTTATTCTGATTATTGTTCTGGTTGTTATTCTGGTTGTTATTCTGGTTGTTATTCTGGTTGTTATTCTGGTTGTTATTCTGGTTGTTATTTTGGTTGTTATTCTGGTTGTTATTTTGGTTGTTGTTCTGATTGTTGTTCTGATTGTTGTTCTGGTTATTGTTCTGATTGTTGTTCTGGTTATTGTTCTGGTTATTGTTCTGGTTGTTATTGCCGGTATTGCCGTCAGGGGTTTCCGGGGTCTGAGGGGTTTCCGGGTCCTTGGGCTTGGGAGGCTTATACACATTCACAATGGCGGTGGTCTGGAAGCCGGCATCGGTATTATCGAAGACAAAGCGGTAGTAGTCCGTGTCCAAAATGTCCTTGGAAATCTTATACTTGGACTTGACCAGCTTAATCATATTCTCCACATAGTCCTCGGGAACCTCGCTCTTGTCCACCAGATATTTTACCTTATTCTTGGTGGCGTTGAACCACACCTTGTCGGTGTAGAAGCTGTTGTCCCGAAGAACGGCCACATGGGTGCCATCGGAGAACACATCCGTGCCTGCCAGCATACGGGAATCGTAGTTGAAGCCCCACAGGTTCAGCACAGTGGGCAGGATGTCTGCATTACAGCAGTACTCATCCACCACAATGTTTTCCTCCAGACCGCCTACCCAGAAAATCAGGGTGGATTTATATTTGGAGAAGTTGTCGATATCGTAGCCAATCAGCTCGGAATACTGGCTGTTTTTCAGGCCGTAGGGGAAGTGGTCACCGGCCATAACAATGGCAGTTTTGTCTGCTACACCGGCTTCCTCCAGACGCTGCATCAGGTATGCCATGGCCTTTTCCAGCTCCATATGGCAGGCAAGGTAGGCACGGGCTGTTTCGGAATAGGGCAGGTGTTTCACCGCATCCCAGTTCCGGCGGGCAATCAGGTTGTTGCTGGTGTTGTACTGGTAGTGACCGGAGAAGGTCATATAGTAGGCGTGGAACTGCTCCTGGGAGATAAAATCGTCTACGGACTGCTTCATCATTTCCAGGTCAGAGGAGGGCCAGGAGGTGGTGAACTTCATACCGGAGTTCATAAACTTCATAGAGTAGCCCATATTGGGGTGGGTCTTATTCCGGCCGTAGTAGCTGCCCTTGTAGTTATGGTAGCCAAAGCAGTCGATTTTACGCTGGGAGGAGAAGACATTGCCCAGCACAAAGGGCAGGTAGTTATCCTGGCTGACCCGGAAGGAGGCATCGGACTTTTTCCGGCTGGTGTCCGGGTAGATGCCCATACACATGGTGTACTCACCGTCGGTGGTCACATTGGGGTAGGTGTTGTAGTAGTTATTGAAGATGATACCCTCGGTGGCCAGCTTGTGCAATGTGGGCATCAGCTCCGGGTAGATTGCAGCAGTGGAGAAGCTCTCTGCGCAAATATAAATCAGGTTATAGTCGGCAAGCATTCCGGTGCGCTCGTTTTGCTTGGTGCCGGGAAGGCTTGCGCAGTAGTTATTGATTTCCTGGATGGTCTTCTTGGTGGTCTTTTCGTTGAGCTCGGAGAAGTCAATGTTCAGGATATTATACTTCACTTCTTCGGCTTCGGAGCCTACGGTAGCGTCCGGCTCCACATCCGGCAGGGGGGTGAAGTACTCGTCTTCTTCCTCCTGGACTGTGGCCTCCCGGCCTGCAAGCTCCAAACGCATGGCCGTGAGCAGACCGAAGTTCTCTGCTGCCTGGTCAGTGGTGGTGTTGCCGTTGTAGTAGAAATAGTAAGTAGAGAAGTAGCCCTTACCGCCGATTTTCAAGGTGGCGGCATTGAC
>JAZOME010000026.1:0-4238 GCA_045653685.1 Faecousia sp. | reverse complement strand
TCGCGAATGGAGAAGGGGAAATAACGGGAAATAAAACTCTTTTGAGATTGCAAAACGAGAGCTCCTTTCGGCTGGTTTGGAGGCGGTTCAGAAAAGATGAGAAAATGTGATTTAGTTAACTATATCACAGAAAGAAGCAGGCGTGTATAGACTTTGTAGATCTTTGTCAAATAAGGGTTCAATTTATTATATCAGAAGGTTTGTTAATATACTGCTAAAATCTTGTGAAGCGAGGTAGAGGAAATCGCGCACAAAAGAACATTGGATAGGAAGACGAAAGGGACGCCGTGAAGAGCGGTGGCCTTTCTTTTTTTGGATTTTTCGTAAGTTGCACAAAACCATGCAAACAACAGGGGTGAGAAAGGGAGGTTGTGGGGGAGATGATGAATTGAGAGAAGAGGGAATGTTTTGTCGTGCATTTCTACGAACGATGGATCCGGAGAGAGCAGCGGCAGAAACAGGGAAACAGAATGGCTTCTCTGCCTTGAAAAGGAAAGGGACGCAGGCGCTGTTGGAAGAAATGAGAGGAAGCGCCGCAAGCCAGATCCGAAAAGAAGATGTGATCCGACGAATGGCACAGCTGGCGTTTGGCCGCGCCAATGATGCGGTGCGGTTGGCTCTGCATCCGGAACTTGCGGATCCGGACGAGCTGGATCTGTCTGCCGTATCGGAGTTTAAGGTGACGGACAAAGGTGTGGAAGTAAAGCTAATTGATAGGCTGAAGGCACTTGAAATGCTGCACGGAATGCTGGAGAGCGGAGGTTGCAACGGTGCAGAGGATTTGTACCGAGCCCTGGAAGATGCGGCAAATCAGCTGGGAGGCGATTGGGACGATGGCTAACGGGCTGCGTATTTCGCCGAAGCAGATGAAAGTGCTGACCTGGTGGCAGAAAGGGGACTGGGAAGCCATCATTTGTGATGGCGCTGTTCGAAGCGGAAAGACCTTTGCGATGGGATTGTCCTTTTTCCTGTGGGCGGAACGTTGTTTTGACGGGAAACAGTTTGGCCTTTGCGGAAAGACCATCGGGTCCCTTCGGAGAAATCTGTTGTCGGAATTGGTTCCCTATCTGCGGCAGATGGGAATGAACGTACGAGAGCGGAGATCGGAAAATCTGCTTATTGTGCAGTACAAGGGACATGAAAACCGGTTTTTGTTGTTTGGAGGAAGGGATGAGTCCAGCGCAGCGCTGATTCAGGGCAGTACACTGGCTGGAATTCTGATGGATGAGGCGGCTCTGATGCCCCGTTCCTTTGTGGAGCAGGCCTGCGCTCGGTGCTCGGTGGTGGGGTCGAAAATGTGGTTTAACTGCAATCCGGCTTCCCCGGAGCATTGGTTTTTCAAGGAGTGGATCCAAAAGGCGGAGCAGAAGCATATGCTCCATTTGCATTTTACGATGCAGGACAATCCCGGGCTGACCGAGGCGGTGCGACAGAGGTATGAACGGCTGTACACCGGGGTGTTTTACAGGCGGTATATTCTGGGGCAGTGGTGTCAGGCAGAGGGGCTGGTGTACGATTTGGAAGAAAGCCGGTTTGTCTGCCACGCTGTGCCGGCCGGTGGAAGGTACTACATTTCCGTGGACTACGGCACTCAAAACCCCTTTTCTGCCGGGCTTTGGTGCGTTAATCAGGGGGTCGCCTACCGGGTACGGGAATTTTACCACAACGGTCGGGAAAAGGGGTGCTTGACTGACGGGGAGTATTATCAGGCGCTGGAAGATTTGGCAGGAAACGAAACGGTGGAGGCGGTGATTGTAGACCCGTCGGCCGCCAGCTTCATTACCCTGATACGGCGGAAAGGGCAGTTCCGGGTGCGGAAAGCGAAAAACGGGGTGCTCCCCGGAATTCGGCTGGCAACCTCCTTACTGCATAGCGGAAAGGTGAAGATTTTTGCAGGGTGTGGCGATATTCTCCGGGAATTTCGGCTGTATCGGTGGGAGGATGGGGCGGATGTGCCGGTGAAGGAAAATGACCACGCTATGGACGATATGCGGTATTTTTGCGCCACGGTGATGGCAAGGGTAATGGACAATTGACAATTAAAAACAAGGAGTGTTTTTATGGATATTTTAAGTTATGAGCAGGGGTTTGGGGCAGAGGATGTGACTTCCCAGGCTATGCAGAAGGCCACCCAAAACTGGTTTCGGCTGTATTACCGGGACAAGGAGGAAAACGGGGAGGATCCCTGTCAGAGGATTGCCTATACGGTGGTGAGCAAGCTGGTGCGGTGGGTGTTTGCCGAGTACAACGCTCAGGGTGACAGCGACTTTGCCAAGGAAATTTTGAAGGGGCTGGACCGGCAGAAGGTTTTGGCGGTGCAGTTAGCGCTGGTGGGTGGCGAAAGCTATCTGAAGCCGGTGCGAAGCGGAAAGAGCTTTTCCTTTGTGTGCATCCCCCGAAACCGGATTTTGGTCTTTGCCCGGAACGAAAAGGGCGAGCCTACGGATGTGGGCACGGTGGAGACAAGCTGTGAAAATGGCTTTTATTTCACCCTTTTGGAGCGCCGCAGGGTGGACGAACAGGGGTATTTGACGGTGGAAAACCGGCTGTATCGCAGTAAGTACCCCGGCAGCCTGGGCACGGAAATTCCCTTAACCAGCCGACCCGGGTATCAGGACTTTTTGCCCCGGTACACTTTCCGCAAGCCCGTGGGGTCTGTGGGGCTGGTGCGGCTGAAAACACCACAGCTTAACTGCGTGGACGGCTCCTGGGAGGGGGTCAGCGTGTATGCCCCGGCGGAGGGGCTGATTCACGCCATTGACCGCAACGAGTATCTGCTGGGTCAGGAATTTGAACGGGGGCAGAGCCGGATTATCGCTTCCCGGGATATGCTCCGGGAGGACGGGCAGCTTACCGACAATCTGTTTGTGGGGCTGGACGAAGACCCGGAAAATGTGGGCATTACCCTGTTTGCCCCGGAGCTTCGGCATCAGGCGTATTTGGAGCGCAAACGGGAGTATTTGCGGAATGTGGAGGCGGTGATTGGTCTGCAAAGAGGGGTGCTCAGCGATGTATCCACCATGCAGCGCACCGCTACGGAGATTTCTGCCACCCAGGCAGAGCACTGTCTGACGGTTATGGATTTTCAGCAGATGTGGGAACAGGCGGTGCAGGAGAGTCTTGCCCTTTGCGCCCGGCTGGGTCAGCTTTACGGCCTGAAGGTACAGGAAGAAACGGCGGTGCTGGACTGGGGCAACGGTGTGCTTTACGACGAGGAAAAGCTGTGGCAGGAGTATAAGGACATGGTGCAAAAAGGGCTGATTGCTCCGGAGGTGGCTCTGGGCTGGCGGTTTAATCTGCCCAGCGAAACCGAGGAAGAACGGGCGATTATCAGGAAGAAGTATATGGGGACAATGGACAATTGACAATGGACAATTGACAATTCGGCACATATGAAAATCATCGGCGAAGCCGATAGGATAATTGTCAACTGACAACTGTCAACTGTCAATTAAAAACAAGGAGTGTTTTTATGGATCAGGCATTTTTGGAAGGTTTGGGGGTTACATCGCCGGAGGCGGTGGAGGCCATTTTACAAAGGGTGCAGGAAAAAGACTGTGCCTGGCAGGAAAAATTGGAGCTGGAGGGTGCGGCTCACGCCCGGGCGCGGGAACAGATGATTTTGGAGCACGGCATTACCCTTCAGGGCGGCAGAAATGTGAAGGCTATTTCCGCACTGCTGGACACAGAAGCCATTTTTCAGGCGGAGGATACCAAGCTTGCGCTGGAGCAGGCGCTGCAAACGCTGAAAGCAGACTGCGGTTATCTGTTCCAGGAGCCCCCCATTCCCTCCTTTTCCCGGCTGGCAGGCGCCGGGGAACAGGTATTATATCAGCCTGTCACATTAGCAGGTGCTCTACGGGCACGCATGAAGAAAGGATGAAATAAATTATGGCAATTACATTACAGGAAGCAAAAGTAGGTATGGCGGATAAGGTGGATCAGCAGGTTGTGGATATGTTCCGCAGAAGCTCTGTGCTTTTGGACAAGCTGACCTTTGACAACACCATTTCCCCCGGCACCGGCGGTTCTACCCTGACCTACGGTTATATTCAGCTGAAGACTCCCTCTACCGCCGGCGTGAGAACGCTGGGCGGTGAGTATGTCCCCGGCGAAGCAAAGAAGGAGAAGAAAACCACCAATGCCATTATCATGGGCGGTGCGTTCCAGATGGACAGAGTGCTGCAGTCCACCGCCGGTGCTGCCGGCGAGCTGGCATTTCAGGCCGAGCAGAAGAT
>JAZOME010000025.1:0-20869 GCA_045653685.1 Faecousia sp. | reverse complement strand
ATCGACGGCGGCTTCACCTCCGTTATGATCGACGCTTCCTCCAAGCCCTTCGAAGAGCACATCGAGATCACCCGTAAGGTCGTTGAGTACGCTCACGAGCGCGGTGTTGTCGTCGAGGCTGAGCTGGGCTCTCTGGCCGGCATCGAAGACGAAGTCAACGTCTCCGCTGAAGCTGCTTCCTACACCCGTCCCGAAGAAGTGGAAGAGTTTGTGACCCGTACCGGCTGTGACTCCCTGGCTATCGCCATCGGCACTTCCCACGGCGCTTACAAGTTCACTCCCGAGCAGTGCACCCGTAACGAGCAGGGCATCCTGGTTCCTCCGGCACTGCGTTTCGACGTTCTGGAAGAAGTCACCAAGCGCCTGCCCGGCTTCCCCATCGTGCTCCACGGTTCTTCTTCCGTGCCTCAGGAGTATGTTGCTATGGTTAACGCCAACGGCGGCAAGATGCCCAACGCTATCGGTGTTCCCGAAGAGCAGCTGCGTAAGGCAGCAGCCCTGTCCGTCTGCAAGATCAACATCGACTCCGACCTGCGTCTGGCTATGACCGGTACGATCCGTAAGTTCTTCAACGACGAGCCTTCTAAGTTCGACCCCCGTGAGTACCTGAAGCCCGCCCGTGCCAACATTAAGGAAATCGTTCGCCACAAGCTGGTTAACGTTCTGGGTTGTGCTGGCAAGGCCTAAGTCCATAATTTTTGACCCCCTCGTACGAGGGGGTCATTTTTTCTGTGCAGGACTTGTAAATGGAAGAAAAATGTGGTAAACTAAATTGATTTATTATGAACTTTGGAGTTATGCTATGTCGAATTTAGTTGAAGAAATCAGCCGGCGGAGAACCTTTGCCATTATTTCCCACCCCGACGCCGGTAAAACCACCTTAACAGAAAAGTTTTTGCTTTACGGCGGTGCTATCGCTCAGGCCGGTGTGGTTAAGGGCAAGAAGAATTCCCGTTCCGCCACTTCTGACTGGATGGAGATTGAAAAGCAGCGTGGTATCTCTGTTACCTCCTCTGTTATGCAGTTCCAGTATGACGGTTTCTGCATTAACATTCTGGACACTCCCGGTCACCAGGACTTCTCCGAGGATACCTACCGTACCTTGATGGCTGCGGATGCGGCGGTGATGGTCATTGACGGTGCCAAGGGTGTGGAGCCCCAGACACGGAAGCTCTTTAAGGTCTGTGCTATGCGGCACATTCCCATTTTTACCTTTATCAACAAAATGGACCGGGAGACCCAAGACCCCTTCGACCTGCTGGACGAAGTAGAACGGGAGCTGGGCATTGAGACCTATGCCATGAACTGGCCCATTGGCTGCGGTAAGGATTTTATGGGCGTGTATGACCGGGAAAAGAGCCAGCTTTTGTTCTTCTCCGGTGTGAACGGCAAAGCAAAAGCGGACAAGCTGGAGATCGACCTGTATGACAGCCAGGTGGCTACCCTTTTGGATAGTGAAACCAAGCATCAGCAGCTGATTGACGATGTGGAGTTACTCTCTGCCGGCAGAGAAATGGACATGGAGGCTGTGCGCCAAGGCACGCTCTCCCCTGTATTCTTCGGCTCGGCGCTGACCAATTTTGGCATTGAACCCTTTCTGGAAAACTTCCTGAAGCTCACACCGCCCCCTCTGTCCCGTACGGCAGACTGCGGCGAAATTGATGCCTTCAGCCCGGATTTTTCTGCCTTTGTGTTTAAGATTCAGGCGAATATGAACAAAGCCCACCGGGACCGGCTGGCCTTTATGCGTACCTGCTCCGGCAAGTCCCAGAGAGATACGGAATATTACCATATGCAGGGCGGCAAGAAAATGCGTCTTTCCCAGCCCCAACAGCTGATGGCAGCAGAACGGGAAATTGTGGAAGAGGCCTATGCAGGCGATGTGATTGGCGTATTTGACCCGGGCATTTTTGCCATTGGCGACACCATCACCGTACCCTCTAAAAAATTCCTGTATTCCGGTATCCCCACCTTTGCCCCGGAGCATTTCTCCCGTGTTTCCGCCAAGGATTCAATGAAGCGGAAGCAGTTTGTCAAAGGTACGGAACAGATTGCCCAGGAAGGTGCCATTCAGATTTTCAAGGTGCCCAATTCCGGTATGGAAGAGGTTATCGTAGGCGTTGTGGGTACATTGCAGTTCGATGTATTCCAGTACCGTATGAAAAACGAGTACGGCGTGGATTTGCGGATGGAAGGTCTTCCCTATGAGGAAATCCGACTGATCGAAAGCTATCCCGGCGACTTAAGCGACCTGAATTTGGGTAGTGATGCCGAATTGCTGGAGGATTACCGGGGTAGAAGCCTACTGGTGTTTTCTAGCTACTGGGCCATTGATTTCACCATCAAGCGCAATCCCGGCCTTGTGTTAAAAGAAATCATTGTTGAAAATTAAAACAAAGCACCACCGGTACTTTCCGGTGGTGCTTTCTTATTAGAATTGGGTGGGTTCGATGTGCCAAATTTCCTCGGCGTACTGACGAATGGTACGGTCGGAGGAGAATTTTGCAGAGCTTGCCACATTCACAAGGCACTTTCTGCCGAAAGCAATCCGGTCTGCGTAATCCCGGTTGGCACGGAGCTTGGTCTCCAAATAGCTTTCGTAGTCCATCAGCAGGAAATAATGGTCCGCCTGATGCCAATGGGTGCCGTCCAGCAGCGCGTGGTACAGCTCCTGCTGCTCACCGTCGGTGGGGACGGTACCGTCCACTAGGGTGTCCACCGCCCGGCGCAGATAGCTGTTATGGTCATAAATCCACCGGGGATTGTAGGTGGCACGGCTGCTGTTAATCACATCCACGGTAGCACCGAAGATATAGTTATTCTCCATTCCCGCTTCCTTGACAATTTCCACATTGGCTCCGTCCAGAGTGCCCAAGGTCACAGCGCCGTTGAGCATCAGCTTCATATTGCCGGTGCCGGAAGCCTCTGTGCCGGCGGGAGAAATCTGCTCAGAGATATCTGCCGCAGGAATGATATGCTCGGCATAGGAGCAGTTATAGTTCTGCACAAAGACGACCTTCAGCTTGTCGTTGACCTCCGGGTCATTGTTAATCAGCCGGGCAATCCGGTTAATATAGCGGATAATGGCCTTGGCACGGGCATATCCGGGGGCGGATTTTGCACCGAACAAGTACACTGTGGGCTGGAAGTCCGGCAACTGGCCGTTCTTGACACGGAAATAAATATCCACAATGGACAGTGCGTTGAGAAGCTGGCGCTTATACTCGTGCAGACGCTTGACCTGCACATCAAACACAAAGTCCGGATTCAGACGAATGCCTTCTTGACGGTACACCACGTCGCAAAGCTGCTCTTTTTTCTGCCGCTTAACATCATTAAACTGGCGCACCATATCGTCGTCAATCATACTTTTCAGCTTGCTCAGCTTATCCAAATCCTTCAGGAAATCGTCACCGATACGGTACTTAATCAGCTGCGTCAGCTCCGGGTTGCAAAGGCCCAGCCACCGGCGAGGGGTCACGCCGTTGGTCTTATTCTGGAACCGTTCCGGGAAGGCTCGATACCAGTCCTTAAAGCAGTCATCCTTCAAAATCTGAGAGTGGATTTCCGCCACACCATTGACATAGCTGCCTACATACACACTGAGGTTTGCCATATGGGCGGTGTTGTCCTTAATAATAAACAGCTCCGGATGCTCGCTTTTCAGTCTTTGGTCAATGCGGCAGATAATGTCCACAATCTGGGGCACTACGCTGCGCAGCAGCTCCAGATCCCATTTCTCCAAAGCCTCACCCATAACGGTATGGTTGGTGTAGGAGAAGGTCTTTTGCGCCACACGGAAGCTTTGCTCAAAGTCCATACCCTCCTGCATCAAGAGCCGAATCAATTCCGGAATGGACATTGCCGGGTGAGTGTCGTTGAGCTGCACCGCATAGAACTCAGCAAACCGGCTCATATCAGTGCCGTGGACGGACTTATACACACGAAGCATATCCTGCAGCGATGCCGAGGACAGCACATACTGCTGTTTGATACGCAGACGCTTACCCTCCCAAGTGGAATCATTGGGATACAGCACACGGGTGATATCCTCTGCCTTATTCTTTTGGGTCAGGGCCCGCAGATAATCCTGGTCATTGAAGGCATTGAAATCCAGCTCTTCCTCTGCTTCACATTGCCACAGGCGCAACGTGCCCACATTCTCAGTGCCGTAGCCAATTACAGGCACATCGTAGGGCACTGCCAGCACGGTATGCTCCGGGAAAGAAACCTTCACTGTATGGTTATACCGGCGGGAGGACCAGGGGTCCCCGTATTTTGCCCAGTCGTCCGCGCTTTCGCACTGAGAGCCGTTGGCATCAAATTTCTGCTTAAACAGGCCAAAACGGTAGCGCAATCCGTAGCCGGACAGAGGAATATTGGTGCTGGCGGCACTGTCTAAGAAGCAGGCAGCCAATCTGCCTAAGCCACCGTTACCCAGAGCTGCATCCTCCACATCCTCCAGCACTGCCAAATCCACGCCGTGCTGGGCAAAGACCTGCTTCATTTCCTCTAAAATGCCTAAATTAAACAAATTGGAATACACCAACCGGCCAATAAGATACTCCGCAGAGATATAATAGGCCTTTCTTTGGTGCTCACGGCTGGTCTTGCTATGCTTCCAATTATCACTGATGGCCATCATCACAGCCTTACCCAATGCTTCGTGAAGCTCCTGGGGCGTAGCATCCTTCAAGGCCACATCACAGGTGAACTTTAGCTGTGCTTCGGTCATTTTCAGAATATTCAAACAATCCAATTTCATGGTTTCCTCTCCTTATCTTCCATAAAGCCTGGTCAAACGGCAAATTTTTTCTGCAAGGGCGGAGGTAAAGTCCTCTTTCTTTGCCCTCCAAACCCAGTTACTTCCCGTTGTGCCCGGAAAATTCATCCGTGCTTCCTCGCCCAGCTCCAAATAATCCTGCATTTGCACAATGCAAAGCTTGGATACGCTGGCAAGGACGGTGCGGATCGCACCCCAGGAAAGCCCCTCCTCTTCGTTCAGACCCATATATTCCGTGGCATAGGCCACTGCCTCCGGGTCTGCCTGCTGAAAATACTGACAAAGGGTCATATTGTCGTGAGTGCCGGTATAGCAAATGGTATTCTCTATATAAGTATGGGGCAAATATAAAGATGGTTCCCGGCTGTCAAAGGCAAACTGCAGAACACGCATACCCGGCATTCCGCATTCATCACGGAGGGCAAATACCGACCGTGTCAAGAACCCCAAATCCTCAGCAATCAACGCAAGCTCCGGCAATTTTTGCTGTACTGCCCGGAAAAAGTCCATGCCGGGACCCGGCTCCCAACAGCCTTCTCTGGCGTTTTCCGCCCCGTAGGGCACTGCCCAATAGGCTTCAAAGCCCCGGAAATGGTCCAGCCGCACCATATCGTACAGCCGTCCTGCCTGAGACAGTCTTCTCAGCCACCATTGATATCCGTCTTTTTTCATCCTATCCCAGCAGTACAAGGGGTTTCCCCATAGCTGGCCGTCCGCAGAAAAGGCATCGGGAGGTACTCCGGCAACCTTTACCGGCTTTAATTCTTCATCCAACTGAAAAAGCTCCGGCTCTGCCCATACATCACAGCTATCCAATGGCACATAAATCGGCACATCGCCTAAAATAGAAATATCCTTTTCCCCTGCATAGCAGCGCAATTTCTCCCACTGGTCATAAAAAACATACTGCACAAAGCTATAGAACCGAATTTCTCTCTCCAGTCGCTTCCGGGCTTGATACAGCGCCTCCGGCTCCCGGCGCTTCTGCCCTTCCGGCCAGAGATACCAAGGCTTTTCCTCGTTTTCTTCCTTCAGCGCCATATACAGGGCATAATCTGACAGCCAGTGGCTGTTCTCCAAACAAAACCGGCCCAGCTTTTCGTCTTCCTGAAATTTTGAAAAAGCCAAACGCAAAGCGGTAAGCTTGTTTTGGTACTGGGCGAAAAAGTCCACCCGATCCTCCTGGGTTCCCCAGTGCATTTGCTCTAATTGTTCCTTCTGCAGAAGACCCTGCTCCACAAGGGCAGACAAGTCAATTAAATAGGGATTTCCTGCAAAAGCACTGCAGGACTGATAGGGGGAATCCCCATAACCTGTGGGGGTCAAAGGAAGAATTTGCCAGCACCGTTGACCGGCACTATTCAAAAAATCTATAAAATCAAATGCACTCCTTCCCATACTGCCAACGCCATAGTCGCCGGGCAAGGAGGTGATGTGCATTAAAATGCCGCTTTTTCTCAAATTGGTCTCCTTTAAGGAAGAATTTTTTCATATTTTTGCCATAAAAACCAAAAAATATAAACTCTTCACCATTTTTATTGATACCTAAAATTTTAATTCTTTTCGGCTGATTTGTCAAGGGTAAGAACATACCATATACAAAAAGACCCGTCCTTTCGGACGGGCCTTTTTCCTATTAAAATTAAGCCTCCAGGTTGACCTTGGTGTCCCTGCCGAACACGTGAGTCACGTTGCCGGGGAAGGTCAGACGAACAGTTGCGCCTGCGTGCAGGGCAGCAATCTCTGCGCCGGTCAGGTTCATGGTGGAAACAATGACGATAACGTCCTTGCCGGCCAGATCCACGTGCAGGTGGACAGAAGAGCCCATCAGCTCGTTAACGGTAATCTTAGCCTCAATGCCCTCGTCAGCAAGCACAATGTGCTCAGGACGAACACCCACAACGATGTCCTGCTCCTCTACATTGTTGGCAGCCAGGCGAGCCTGCTTCTCCTCGGACAGTACGGTGGTGTAGTCACCCAGCGCCACAGCGTACTTGCCGTCCTGCTTGATCAGCTTAGCGTCAATCAGGTTCATCTGGGGAGAACCGATAAAGCCAGCTACGAACAGGTTGTAGGGATGATCAAACACCTGCTGAGGTGTACCAACCTGCTGAATGAAGCCGTCCTTCATAATGACGATACGATCACCCAAGGTCATAGCCTCAGTCTGGTCGTGAGTAACATAGATAAAGGTGGTGTCGATACGCTCACGCATCTTGATGATCTCTGCACGCATCTGGTTACGCAGCTTGGCGTCCAGGTTGGACAGAGGCTCGTCCATCAACATAACCTTGGGGTCACGGACAATAGCACGGCCGATAGCCACACGCTGACGCTGACCACCGGACAGAGCTGCAGGCTTACGGCCCAGCAGATTGGTGATATCCAGGATTTCAGCAGCCTGCTTAACCTTGCGGTCAATCACATTCTTGGGAACGTGACGCAGCTTCAGAGCGAAAGCCATGTTTTCGTAAACAGTCATATGGGGGTACAGAGCGTAGTTCTGGAAGACCATTGCGATATCGCGGTCCTTGGGAGCTACATCGTTGACCAGGCGGTCACCTACACGCAGTTCGCCTTCGGAAATTTCTTCCAGACCGGCAATCATACGCAGTGTAGTGGACTTACCACAGCCGGAAGGTCCGACCAAAACGATGAACTCCTTGTCGGCTACCTCCAGGTTGTACTCCTGAACGGCCACAACGCCCTGCTCAGTAACCTGCAGCTGTGCCTTTTCCTTCTGCCGTTCTAAGTAGTGTGCATAGGCAGCAGGGTCCTTCTTCTTCAGCTTCTCAAGAGTCTTTTCAGTCTTCTTATTCTTCTTGATGTCGTCGCCGCTGAAGGGGTAGATTTTCTTGATGTTTTTCAGGGATACACTTGCCATAATTTCCTAACTCTAAGTACACCGAATCCTCGCATGTACTCTCACCGCCGACCGAGCAAAACAGCCGGGGCATTACGACAGGTCTCCACACTGCCGCACCGTGAGTTAAACGGTTTTCTTTTTCCTCCTTTTTTGACATACGGCTCCTAAATTAGTGGAGTAGGTTACCATATGTCTGGATGTTATCAATATTACCATAAAATCCCTTATTCCGCAATAGTCAGAATATACAGATTTTGATAGCACTATTTGTGAAACATAACAAAATTACAAAAGCTCCAGGCTGCCGTCCGCATTGACAGCCAATGTGCTGCCGTAATAGGCAGCAATTGCCCTTGCCAGATAGTCTCCGTCCAGGACGCCGGCGGTTTCGTAGGCTGAGTGCATTGCCAATTGGGCAAGGCCAATATCTGCAGTGGGTACAGACACATTACCCAGCGAAATACTGCCCAAAGTAGAGCCACCGGGAAGGTCTGCCCGATTGTAATAGGTCTGCACCGGCACGCCTGCTTTTTGGCAGGCCTGCCGCACCACCGCCGCAGAAGCGCCGTCAGTGGCATAACGCAAATTGGCATTAAATTTCAAAACCACACCGCCGTTTAGCACCGGGGCATTGGTTGCATCGCTGAATTCCGGGTGATTGGGATGCAGGGCGTGGGCATTATCTGCAGAGAGCATACAGCTTTGGCTGAGCAGAATATGCTTATCCAACTGCAAGGAAGCACAAATTCTGTCTAAGGTGTTTTCCAGCAGCCGGGATGCCGCACCCTGCACCGAGCAAGAGCCCACCTCTTCACTGTCAAATACGCACAGCACAGGGATATCACTGCTGTCCCCGGCAGTTAAAAAGCCCTGGGTACAGCCCCAAACGCACTGCAAATCATCCAGACCCTGGGCAGAGATAAACTGCTGCTCTATGCCCCATACGCTGGCTTCTTGCCGCAGATATAAATATAAGTCGTGACCCAGGATTTTACCGCCGGCGGCAGCCTCAACTTCCGCCCACAGTTTTCCCTTATCTTCCTCCGAGCCGGCCAGTGGCAGGGTATCCACCGCCGGATTCCAGGCATATCCCTCATTGACCTTCCGGTTCATATGGATGGCCACATTGGGAATCAGCAGCAAATCCCGGTCGATATCCAGCAGGCGGTTTTCCACGCCCTTTTCCGTCTGCACAATCACACGGCCGGCAATAGACAAAGGTCTATCCAGCCAGGTAGATATCAGCATCCCACCGTATTTCTCCGTGGCAAGCCGGGTGTACTTTCCCTCCAGAACCCCGTTTTCCTTCACCTTAAAGCTGGGACGGTCTGCGTGGCTGGCTGTAAGCAAAAAGCCTCTGGGCTGGGTTTCCGGCACACGGAAAGCAATCAACGCACTGCCACCACGGTTTACATAATATTTTCCGCCAGGATTTAGAAGCCATTCCTCTCCCTCCGGGAGCAGCGCATAGCCTTCCGCAAGCAAATCCTCTTCCAAATTGGCTATGGCGTGGTATACGCTGTGACTGGCATCTAAAAATTCTCTGAGTGTTTTCATTTGGCATCCTCCAAAAGGTTCTTAATTATTCTTCCTGACTCGTACTTTTTATTTTACACTATTTGCCGAATGCCGTCAACCGGCTGGTTTTTTGAAAAAGTCGATTTTTGTCGGAATGTTTGTTTTTTATCGTTTTTTGCGGTAAATGTCGGTTTTTGTCGAGCGATTCTTTTTGATTTTTCCTTGCAAATATCCACGGCATATGCTAAATTATATTTGTCGCAGCACAGGGGATTGATTTTGAAAATGTCAGGAGAAGAAGTTATGGACAATCATACCACAGTTATTATTGCAGATAACACAGAAGAATTTTGCACCAGCCTACAAAACACTTTGAAACGGACAGAGGGTTTTCAGGTTTTGGGCACCGCTTCCGACGGGGAACAGGCCATCCGAATGGTGCAGGAAAAGCGCCCGGATGTGCTGGTGTTGGATTTGATGCTGCCCAAGCAGGATGGTCTCAGTGTTCTCAAGGCCATCTCCAACATGGAGCGCAAGCCCGTGACCTTGGCTACATCCCGGTTTATTACCGACTATGTGGCAAATGCCGCCGCCAATTTGGGGGTGCGGTATCTGATGCTGAAGCCCTGCGATATGGGCACGCTGGTTTCCCATTTGCAGGAAATTCAGGGCAGCTCCCTTCAAAAAGCACCTGCCAAAAACACCACCAGCATTGAAACCTTGGTCACCAATATTATCCACGAAATCGGCGTGCCGGCGCACATTAAAGGCTATCAATATTTACGGGAAGCCATTATTATTGCCGTAGGTGATATGGATGTGATTAACGCCATCACGAAAGTATTATACCCTCAGGTAGCCAAAACCTTTCAAACTACCCCCAGCCGGGTGGAGCGTGCTATCAGACACGCCATTGAGGTTGCTTGGGACAGAGGAGATTTGGACACTTTGCAAAGATTTTTCGGCTACACCGTTTCCAACACCAAGGGCAAGCCCACAAACTCGGAGTTTATTGCCCTCATTGCTGACAAGCTGCAGCTACAGTTAAAAAGTTCAAACGTTGTATAACTCACGGACATTTTGCGCCGATGAGCCATAAACACTCCTGATTGATGCAGGAGTGTTTTTCTATCTTTTCAACAATGACCAAGGGGACTTTTCCCAATTGACAGACACCGCTTGCCCTTATATAATATAAGTGTAATTTTTGAAATGTACAGGCGTTTGCCTGACAGGAGGATTTTATGAACGAATTGCAGTTAAAAATCAGTGAAATCGGCATTGTTCCGGTTATTAAACTGAATAATCCCACCCGGGATGCCAAGCCCTTGGCAGACGCTCTGTGCGCAGGCGGTGTGCCCGTGGCAGAGGTGACCTTCCGGGCCGCCGGTGCTGCCGACGCTATTCGGATTATGCGGCAAAGCCATCCGGAAATGCTGCTGGGCGCCGGCACTGTGCTGACCAACGCTCAAGTGGATGAGGCTGTGGAGGCCGGCGCTTCCTTTATTGTCACCCCCGGACTGGATATCGACATTGTGAAGTACTGTCAGGAAAAGGGCATTACCATTTTTCCCGGCTGTACCACTCCCACCGACTATCACGCCGCTTACAAGCTGGGTCTTGAAGTGCTGAAGTTCTTCCCTGCCGAGCAATCCGGCGGCTTGGATAAGATTAAGGCTATGTCCGCCCCCTTCCCCATGTTCAAGGTAATGCCCACCGGTGGCATTGGTCTGAAAAACCTGGCCGTTTACGCCGCCAGCCCTGTGATTTGCGCCTGCGGCGGCAGCTATATGGTCACTGCAGATTTGATTGATAACGGCAAGTGGGACGAAATTACCGCACTTTGTAAACAATCCATAGAAATTATTAAGGAGGCAAGAGCATAATGGACAATCAGGAGATTTTGCAGGAGGAAGAGGCCTCCATTATCACCTTTGTGGATGAGAACGGCGAAGAAATCACTATGGAATACTTAGACTGCATCGAGTATCAGGGCAAGGAGTATCTGGCCCTGCTTCCCACCGAGGAAGGCAGCAACGAGGTTGTGATTTTGGAGGTAGAGCCCATCGACGAGGAAAACGAAAACTACCTCACCGTGGAAGACGATGCTATTTTGGATGCCGTTTACGACATCTTCAAGGAAAACTACAAAGACATTCTCACCTTTGAGGACTAATCAAAAATGCCTCTCCAAACGGAGAGGCATTTTTAATTATCTCGTTTTCAGCTGTAGTTCCTGATTTTTCAGGGTGACGGTGGTGCCGGCAGGAATAGACTTGGTAATAAAGGCACTGGCGCCAATGACGCTGTCTTTTCCAATCACCGTATCACCGCCTAAAATAGAGGCATTGGCGTAAATGGTCACATTGTCCTCAATGGTGGGATGACGGCGCTTACCACGCAAACTCTGTCCGCCACGGGTGGAAAGTCCGCCCAGGGTCACGCCCTGATAGATTTTCACATTGTCCCCAATTCTGGTGGTTTCGCCCACAACGATGCCGGTGCCGTGGTCAATGAAGAAGTACTTGCCGATGGTCGCACCGGGATGGATATCAATACCAGTGGCGCTATGGGCATATTCGGTCATAATTCGGGGTATCATAGGTACATTCAGAAGATACAGCTCATGAGCAAGCCGGTAGGTGGTGATGGCATACAGACCGGGATAGGAAAAAATAATCTCCGACAAACCGGTGGCCGCCGGGTCTCCGTCATAAGCCGCCTGCAAATCCGTCTGCACCAGCGCCCGCACCTGGGGAATCTTTCCCAAAAAAGCCAGGCACACCTGCTTTGCCTCCTCTGTCCGTCCTTCCTCTTGGAATACCAGAGAAATCTGCTTGCTCAGGTTATACATCACATCTTCAATCAGCACAGACAGCTTGTGCTTGGCATTGTAAGTCCTGTAATCCTTCTCTTGAAAATAGCCGGGAAATATAATCCTGCGGAGCTTTTCCAGCACATCAATCACAACATCCTTATCCGGCTGCCGGGATGCTTCCATTCTATCAATATCCCGACCAATGTGGTAGTCCGTCAAAATATCGTCTACCACTTTTTCAATTTGTTTTTCCAACTTTTCCATAATTTTCACCTCGTCGCTTTTTCGTTTTATACCACATACAAAGACATTTGTCAACCCGTTGACAAATGTGCCCCCACGGGGTTATAATTTCCCAAAAGGGAGGTCATCATATGGCACAGATTTATGGCTCCGCACTGGAGCTTATCGGCCACACCCCACTGGTGCGGCTGCAAAATATCGAGAAATCCCAAGGCTGCACCGCCCGACTTTTGGTGAAGCTTGAGAGCAAAAATCCCGGCGGTTCTGTCAAAGACAGAGTTGCCCTTTCTATGGTCCTGGACGCAGAGGAAAAAGGTCTACTCTGCCCCGGCGGCACAGTAATCGAGCCCACCTCCGGAAATACCGGCATCGGTCTTGCTATGGTATGCGCCTGCCGGGGATACCGTGCAATCATTGTGATGCCGGACACTATGAGTGTAGAACGGCAGAAGCTGATGGGCGCTTACGGGGCTGAGGTTGTGCTGACCCCGGGCAAATTGGGAATGCAGGGAGCTATCGATAAGGCCAGAGAGCTGCAAAAAGAAATCCCCGGCAGTATCATTGCCGGGCAGTTTGACAATCCCGCCAATCCTCAGGCGCACAGCGCCGCCACAGGCCCGGAAATCTACGACGACACCAATGGTGTTGTGGATATTTTTGTGGCCGGCGTGGGCACAGGAGGCACGCTCACCGGGGTTGGCCGTTATCTGAGAGAAAAGATACCCGGCATAGAGCTTGTGGCAGTAGAGCCGGCTTCCTCGCCGCTACTGTCCCAGGGTGTTGCCGGCAGTCACGGTCTGCAGGGCATTGGCGCAAACTTTGTTCCTGCGGTGCTGGACAGGACCCTATATAACCGGGTATGCACCTGCACCGAACAGCAGGCATATGATGCCTCCCGGCTGCTTGCCCGGCAGGAGGGCATTTTGGCAGGTATCTCTGCCGGTGCCGCCTTGCACTGGGGTATTGCACTTGCCCAATTACCGGAAAACGCAGGCAAGACGATTGTGGCGCTTCTTCCGGACACCGGCGAGCGATATCTATCCACAAATTTATTCTAAATAGAAATCCCGGAATGCTTCTGCATTCCGGGATTGTTCTTTAGTCTTTTAAGAGGGAGATTTTGGCACCTAAGGCTGTCAGCTTTTCCACAATATTCTCATAGCCACGCTCTACAAAGTGGGCATTGCGAACTGTGGTCTTTCCCTCTGCTACCAGGCCGGCAATAATCAGCGCCGCACCTGCTCGCAAATCGTGGGCACAAACCTCCGTGCCATGAAGCTTTTCTATACCAGTAACCATTGCAGTCTTGCCGTTAATGATAATCTCAGCACCCATATCCTGCAGCTCCGTACAGTATCCAAAGAAACGGGTCTCATACACATTCTCCGTCAGGCGGCTTACGCCTCCGGCCAAAGCCATACACACACAAATCTGCGCCTGCATATCCGTGGGGAAGCCGGGATAGGGCCGGGTCTTTACCGTGGTGTTACGCAGACGACCCTCGCTGCGAATACGAATAGAATCATCATAATTGATAATTTTTGCGCCCATTTCCTGCAGCTTGGAGGTAATACATTCCATGTGCTTGGGAATAACATTTTTTACCAGCACATTGCCTCCGGCTGCCGCCACCGCCGCCAGATAAGTTCCTGCTTCAATCTGGTCGGGGATAATGGCATATGTACCGCCCTGCAGACGCTCCACGCCACGGATTTTCACCGTGTCCGTACCGGCGCCGGAAATCCGGGCGCCCATGGTATTGAGGAAGTTGGCAAGGTCCACAATATGAGGCTCCTTTGCCGCATTCTCAATCACTGTCTGCCCCGGAAGCAGGGTTGCCGCCATCATAATATTCACGGTGGCGCCTACACTGACTACGTCCAGGCTGATACGGTTGCCACACAAACCGTCCTCGCTGGGAGAGAGGTTTACATAATCTTCCGTTTCCTCCACATCCGCACCCAAGGCACGGAAGCCCTTAATATGCTGGTCAATGGGTCTGGAGGCAAAGTTACAGCCACCGGGCAAAGCCACATTTGCCTGACCGAACCGACTGAGCAACGCACCCATCAGGTAATAGCTGGCACGCATTTTCCGAACCAACTCCGGATTGGGGTTTGTTTTTGTTATACAGGTGCAATCCAACAGCACCACACCCGGGTCTTCCCATTCCACTTGGGCACCCATATCCTGGAGAATATCCAAAAGAATGTGAACATCCGAAATATCCGGCACATTTTCCACCCGACATTTTCCTGCCACCAAAAGGGCCGCAGGCAGTATTGCCACCGCCGCATTTTTTGCGCCGCTGATGGTGACCTCGCCGGTCAGGGGGGTGCCGCCTATAATTTCATATCTAGCCAAGGGAGAACAACTCCTTGCGAATTACTTTTTAACACTTGAATTATAACATAGTCCTCTTGTTATGTAAAGTGCAAATTTACGCCTTCTATCGGCGCAACCCCTTTGGATAATGGTTTTTCAGAACATTTCCGTCACCCTTCCCCCAACCGAGAGAATATCCGTCCACGGTAACCAGGCACCAGCCCTTTTGATTGGAGGGTAGCGTTTCCCCGTGGAGATACTTAGTAATTTCCGGACTGTCCGCAGAAAAATCCTGGGTTGTTTTAGCTATTTTCAGCCACAGCGCCAGAGCGTGTGCCGGCTCAAACCGGTCTTTTTTTATCTCACCCAGCTCCAGACCCGGGCGCAACACCTTTAACCCCCGGATATCCGGCATTTCCACCGGCGCCAAATATACACCCTGACCAAACTGTAAAAGCTTACCCTCCGGCAAAGAAATTCCCATCCGGCTCAAAAACTCGGCCAGGGGCTTGGGTAGCTTTTCTTCCCGAGTATGGGGTGGTTCTATGTAGTCCTCCCCTGCTTTTTTCAGTACCGCCGCAAAATGCCCCTCCCCCAGCAGCTTGTGGGGCCACAGCCGGTACATACCCGGCTGGGGGGATACAAACCAAGGCGCCTCTACGCTTTCCAGGGAAAAATCCGGATGATACTTCAAAAACTGTGCGATGGCCTCCTCATTTTCCTCCGGGGCGAAGGTACAGGTGGAGTACACCAAACGGCCGCCGGGACGCAAAAGCTTTGCTCCGCTTCCCAAAATTTCTGCCTGCCGACGGGCGCACATCTGCACCGTTTCCGGGCTCCTATCCGTTACCGCCGCTTCCTCCTTGCGGAACATTCCTTCCCCGGAACAGGGGGCATCAATCAGCACCTTATCAAAATAGCCGGGATAGTGCTTTGCCAAATTCTCCGGGTGTTCATTGGTCACCAAAGCATTGGCCACCCCCAGTCGCTCAATATTCCGGCTGAGGATTTTTGCCCGTTTGGGGTTAATCTCATTGCACAAAAGAAAGCCTTTTCCTGCCAGGTAACCGGCAATTTGTGTGGTTTTTCCGCCGGGCGCAGCACACAAATCGCAAACCCGTTCCCCGGGCCCAGGGGACAGCAGTGCCACCGGTGCCATCGCACTGGCTTCCTGTAAGTAGTATACGCCTGCTTCGTGGTATGGGTGCAAGCCGGGGCGACTTTCTATGTCATAATAATACCCCGTTTTCTCCCAAGGCACCTTTTCTCCCACAAAGGGCAGCCGGGGCTGTTCCCCTTTCAGAGGGTTAAACCGCAGCGCCACCGCCCGGGGGCGCTCCAGGCTTTCTAAAAACTCCGGATACTCCGACCCTAACTGTTTTTCAATTCTCTGCAAAAAAGCTTCCGGCAGCATAACATTCTCCCCTACCTGATTTTTTCCTATCATACCACAACGAAGCGCCAACTGCAAGTTATCACAGAAAAAGGGTGGCCTAAGGCCACCCTTTTGTATGTTATTTAGTTTTCACTCTGGGCTTCGTCGATAATCTTCTGCTGGTTTGCCTTGGGCACTTCCTCGTAGCGGACAAACTCCAAGGTGAAGGAGCCACGAGCCTGGGTCATTGCACGCAGGTCAATGGCGTAGTTGCCCATTTCAGCCATAGGTACTTCTGCTTCCACCACAGTGTTGCCGTCTTCGTCGGGGTTCATACCCAGAGGACGGCCACGGCGCTTGCTCAAATCACCCATCACATCGCCCACATAGTCCTCAGGCACGGTGACAGCCAAGGTGCCAATAGGCTCCAAAAGGGTGGGTGCGGCATTGGGCATTGCTTCCTTGAAGGCCAAAATTGCTGCCAGCTTAAATGCCTTTTCGTTGGAGTCAACGGGGTGGTAAGAGCCATCGTACAGCACTGCCTTCAGGCCAACCATAGGATAGCCGGCCAAGGGACCTCTCTGAATAGCTTCCTGAATACCCTTTTCCACAGCAGGATAGAAATTCTTAGGCACGGAGCCACCGAAGACTTCCTCTGCAAAAATCAGCTCATCCTGCTCCTCCTGAGGCTCGAAGCGCACCCAGACATCACCGAACTGGCCGGAACCGCCGGTTTGCTTCTTATGACGGCCGTGGGCCTCAACCTTCTTCTTAATCTTCTCCCGGTAAGCAACCTTTGCAGGAGACAGCTCCGCATCCACGGAGAAACGAGTCTTCAGCTTTGCCACCAGCACATCCAAATGCTGGTCGCCCAAACCGGAAAGAACCATCTGCCGGGTTTCCGCATTGTTCACCAGGCTGAAGGAGGGATCTTCCTCGTTCAGACGGTTCAGGCCTGCGGCCACCTTTTCTTCCTGACCCTTGGTCTTGGGAGAAATTGCCATAGAATAGCAAGCCGGAGCATAGGGCAGACCCTTCAGAGAAACAACCTTACGGCTGTCGCACAGGGTATCTCCGGTCTTTACCTTATCCATCTTACCGATGGCGCCGATGTCGCCGCAGGACAGCTCCTTAACCTCGGTAGCCTTCTTGCCGCACATAGAGTACAAACGACCCAGCTTTTCGGTCTCGCCGGTACGGGCGTTCACCAGGACAGTGTCAGAATTGATTGTGCCGGAGAACACCTTGATGAAGGAATACTTGCCGTACTGGTCGGAAACGGTCTTCCAAACGAAGGCAGAGGGCACGCCGCCGGGAGACACCACGAATTCCTCAGTCGTGCCGTCAGCCAAGGTAGCACGGTGATAGTTGCCCTCAATGGGGTTGGGGAACAGGTCAATGATGTGGTCCATAAGCATCAGGCTGCCCAGACAGTTCACACCGGAGCCGCAAAGCACGGGGTACAGCGTGTGGTCGAGAACGCCCTTATGCATACCCTTAATCATCTCAGCGTATGTAAAGTCCTCACCGCCGAAGAACTTATCCATAAATTCTTCACTGGTCTCAGCCACAGATTCCTTCAAGGCATCGTTAAACTCGGTAATCACCTCGTCCTTGCCCTCGGGAACTTCAATTTCCACCCGCTTCAGATTCTGCATCTCGTATGCACGCTTATTCAGCACATCGATAATGCCGGTAACGGTCCGGTTTTCGTCCCAAATAGGTACGACCACAGGAGCAATCTTATTACCGTACTTTGCACGCAAAGCGTTAAAGGTTGTATTATAGTCGGAATTATCTTCATCTACCTTGGAGATATAGACAAAGCGAGGCATATTACGCTGTTCGCAGTACTTCCAAGCTTTTTCAAAGCCAACGGTAATGCCGTCCTTTGCAGAGCAGACCAAAATCGCTGCGTCTGCTGCACGAAGAGCCTCCACCACAGCACCGGAGAAGTCAAAGCCACCGGGGGTGTCCAACAGATTGATCTTGGTACCCTTATACTCCAAAGGCACTACAGAGGTGGAAATAGAGATATTTCGGCGGATTTCTTCTGGGTCATAGTCGCATACGGTATTTCCGTCTGCATTCTTGCCAATCCGGTCGATGGCGCCGGTCATATAAAGCAAGCTCTCTGCCAGGGCGGACTTGCCGCTGCCACTGTGGCCGAGCAAACAAACATTGCGAATAGAGTTAGCTGTGTACATAAAATAGTTCTCCTTTCGGGAGGGCTTGCTCCCTCCTCTGGTCATTTCCGGCTTGCACCGTATTAAGGTCATTATACACGAAAGATGCACAAATTTCAATGGTTATTTTGGCGAAAATGCAAAATTGAGCAAATGTTTCAAAAACATATGTCTTTGTGTCAAAAACAAATTGGTTTTTATCGTGAAAATTACACTTTTAAGAAAAACACTATTTTATGGAAAACAGCAAAAAGAGCGTACCGCAAGCGGTACGCTCTTTTATGGTTAATTTACCGAATTACACCAGCTCGATAACTGCCATTTCAGCAGCATCACCACGGCGGGCGCCGGTACGAGTCACTCTGGTGTAGCCGCCATTACGGTCAGCGTACTTGGGAGCGATCTCCTTGAACAGCTTCTGAACCACATCTTCCTTGGTCACAAAAGCCATAGCTCTGCGGTAAGCAGCCAGGTTGCCCTTCTTGCCCAGGGTAATCATTTTCTCTACCACGGGCTGTACTTCCTTAGCACGATAGAAGGTGGTCTCCATCTTGCCGTTTGCCAGCAAATCGGTGACCTGCTGACGCAGCAGGGCTTTTCTCTGTGTGCTGGTTCTACCCAGCTTACGAGTGCCGAACATAAGCGTTTCCTCCTAATAATCAGTTGTTGCTGCCAGAATCATCGCTGGCCAGGGACAAGCCCATCATTTCCAGCTTCTTCTGAACTTCGTCCAGGGACTTCTTGCCCATATTCCGAACCTTCATCATATCCTCGCCGGTCTTGCAAATCAAATCGGCAACGGTGTTGATGTTGGCACGCTTCAAGCAGTTGAAGCTACGGACAGACAAATCCAGCTCGTCAATGGTCATGGACAGCTTGGTGTCAGGGTTGTTGGCAACCTTCTCAACCACTGTGGGGCCGACACCGGCGGCGTCGGACAGGCCGGTAAATACCGTCAGGTGGTCAGAGAGAATTCTTGCACCCAGGGACACAGCGTCCTTGGCAGAGATTGTGGAATTGGTCCAGACCTCTAAGGTCAGCTTGTCAAAGTCGGTCTTGTCGCCGACTCTGGTGGGCTCCACAGAATAATTCACCTTAGTAACAGGAGAATAAATGGAGTCAATGGGAATTACACCGATGACAGTCTGGGCGGTCTTGTTCCGTTCGGAAGGAACATAGCCCCGACCCTGAGACAGGGTAATTTCCATATTGAAGGTTGCGCCCTCACCCAAGGTGCAGATATGCAGCTCAGGATTCAGAATTTCAACCTCGCCGTCAATCTTGATATCTGCAGCAGTAACCTCGCAGGGACCTACAGCATCAATATAGACAGTCTTTACGCCCTGGCTGTGGAGCTTCAAAATCAGCTGCTTCACATTCAGAACAATTTCAGTAACATCCTCGGTGACACCGGGGATAGTGGAGAACTCGTGCTGCACGCCGGCAATCTTCACAGAAGTTGCAGCATAACCGGGCAAGCTGGAAAGCAAAATCCGGCGCAGGGAGTTACCCAAAGTCATACCGTAGCCTCGCTCCAGGGGCTCTACCACGTACTTGCCGTAGGAGACATCCTCAACAGAGACAAAGCAGGTAATCTTCGGCTTTTCAATTTCAACCATAGAATCTTAACCCTCCTTTTGAAGTGTGTGGGGTGTAGAATGCACCCCATAAATGCACAAAACGTTCGTTCAGGGTATCGATTATCTGGAGTACAACTCGACGATAAGGTGAACTGCAATCTCGAAATCGATGTCGGCCTGAGTAGGCATAGCAATCACTTTGCCAACCAGGTTATTCTTGTCGCGGTCCAGCCACTTGGGAGCTGCAACAAATGCATCGTCTTCCTTCAGCTTCTTAAAGAAAGCATTGGAAACGCTCTTCTCGCATACAGCAACTACATCACCAGGCTTAACCAGGAAGCTGGGAATATTCACACGGGTACCATTTACGGTGAAATGGCCGTGGTTCACCAGCTGGCGAGCCTGACGGCGGGAGTTTGCAAAGCCCAGACGATACACAACATTGTCCAGACGACGCTCCACATAGGTCAGCAGAACTTCACCGGTATTGCCTTCAGCACGGGAAGCCTTGTCGTAGTAATTACGGAACTGCTTTTCCTGGATGCCATACACAAATTTAACCTTCTGCTTCTCAGTCAACTGAGCAGCATATTCGGACTTCTTAGTTCTTCTCTGTCCGCCGGGGTTCTTGTTAGAAGTCTTAGTGTAACCCATTGCGGCAGGAGAAACGCCCAGCGTTCTGCAACGCTTCAACACGGGCTGCATATTCTTAGCCATATTGTATTTCCTCCTATTCCGAAATCAGACACGACGTCTCTTGGGAGGACGGCAGCCATTGTGAGGAATGGGAGTGACGTCCTTAATCATAACGACTTCCAGGCCTGCGGTCTGCAGGGCACGGATAGCAGCCTCACGTCCCTGACCGGGGCCCTTGACGTAGACTTCGACAGTCTTCAGACCGTACTCCATAGCTGCCTTAGCGGCAGTCTCTGCTGCAGTCTGAGCAGCAAAGGGAGTGGACTTACGGGAGCCACGGAAACCCAGGCCGCCGGAAGATGCCCAAGAAAGAGCGTTACCTTCCAGCTCGGTGATGGTCACCATGGTGTTGTTGAAAGAGGAACGGATATGTGCCGCACCTTTTTCAACTACTTTGCGCTCTCTGCGGCGCTTTACAACTTTCTTAGTAGCCTTAGCCATGTTACATATCCCTCCTTACTTCTTCTTGTTAGCGATGG
>JAZOME010000024.1:0-69130 GCA_045653685.1 Faecousia sp. | reverse complement strand
TGCTGTAGAAGACGGCATTTGGATTATCCAAGAGGATTGCAAGCCCGGTGATGACATCAATCTGATTATCGGCAACGATGACACTGTTGTGGAATTCGAAATTACCAATAACCGTCCGGACTGCTACTGCATTATGGGTCTTGCCAGAGAATCTGCGGCAGCCTTTGGCAAGGAAATGAAGCACCACGAGCCGGTGGTAAATGGCAGCGATGCCGGCTCTATGTACGAAATGCTGGATGTTGAGGTTGCCGCTACAGAACTCTGTAACCGGTATTCCTCCAGAATGGTAGCAAATGTCAAAATTGCACCTTCTCCTAAGTGGCTTCGTCAGCGTCTGCGTGCCAACGGCATCCGCCCCATTAACAACATTGTGCATATCACAAACTATGTGATGCTGGAATACGGTCAGCCTATGCACGCCTTTGACTACCGTTATGTATCCTCCGGAAAAATCGTTGTCCGTGAAGCTGAAGAAGGCGAAACACTGACAACACTGGACGGAAATGTGCGCACTTTGACCCCCGGTATGCTGGTAATCGCTGACGAGAATAAACCCATCGGCCTTGCCGGCATTATGGGCGGTGAGAATTCCGAGATTCAGGATGATACCGTCACTGTGGTCTTCGAATCTGCTAACTTTAACGGCACCTCCATCCGTCAAACGGCCTTGGCACTGGGTATGCGTACAGAATCCTCCGGCAAGTTTGAAAAGAATTTGGATCCGATGATGACTGTCCCTGCATTACAACGGGCCTGTGAGCTTGTAGAGCTGCTTCAGTGCGGCGATGTAATGGACGGAATTGTTGACATCGTCAATTATGTCCCCCAGCCCAAAACGCTTACACTGGAACCTGAGAAAATCAACGCTCTGCTGGGCACGGATATTTCCGAAGCCGAAATGGTAAAATACCTGAATCTCCTGGAAATTCCTGTGGACGGCAAGAACATTTTGGTTCCTTCCTGGCGCCCGGACCTGAACCTGATGGCAGATATTGCAGAAGAAGTTGGCCGTTCCTTCGGCTACAACAACATTCCTATTACTGCGCTGAAAACCTCAACAGAAGGCGGTTATACTCCCCTTATGAAGCTGGAGAACAAGTGCGGTGCAGTGTGCCGTAGCCTGGGCTTTAGTGAAATCATCACCTACTCTTTTGTATCTCCCATGATTTTCGATAAAATCCGTATTCCTGCCAATGATGCAATGCGCAATACGCTGAAGATCCAGAACCCTCTTGGAGAGGATACCTCTGTTATGCGTACCACTGCCCTGCCCTCCATGCTGGATATTTTATCCCGGAACAATGCATATCACAATAAGTGCGCCAAGCTGTATGAACTGGCTAAAATATATGTCCCTGTCGAGGGTCAGCGCCTTCCCAATGAACCGAAAATGCTGATGCTGGGTTCCTACGGTGCAGAGGAGAACTTCTTTACTCTGAAGGGTGAGTTGGAAGCTATTTTCAACGGCTTGAATATGCCCAAAGCACGTTATACTGCCGACAGCACAAATCCCTCTTATCACCCCGGTCGTTGCGCAAAAGTTTCTATAAACGGTGTGGATGTGGGCTATATCGGTCAAATCCATCCTCTTGTTGCTAAGAATTATGATATAAATGGCGAGGTATATTGCGCTGAAATCAATTTTACAAAGTTGGTGGATTTGCAGCTGCCTGAGAAGACCTATGTTCCCCTGCCCAAGTACCCGTCGGTTAACCGTGATTTGTCTATCGTTTGTAACGAAGAAATCACAGTGGCGCAGGTTGAAGATGTAATTGCATCTGCCGCAGGCAAGCTTCTGCGTGGTTTAAAGCTCTTTGATATTTATCGGGGCACCGGAGTTGCCGAGGGCAAAAAGAGCTTGGCATTCTCTATGGAACTAAGGGCTGACGACCGCACCTTGACAGATGCAGACTGCGAGCAGGTTACCGGAAAAGTACTGACTGCACTGGAAAAAGAGTTGAATATTGTCCTCAGATAACGAATTTTTAGAAAAAATTTAACTTTCAGGGCTTTACACTCTGTGAAAATTAGGATATAATGTATTTATTGTTTGGAAGGAGGTCGTTCCCATGACGGAAAATACCATAAAATTTACTGTTCCCTGTGATGACAAAGAGAATATGCGTCATACACTCCGTAGTGTGTTCGATGCTCTCAACGAGAAGGGTTATAACCCTATCAATCAGATTGTTGGTTACCTGCTTACAGAAGACCCCACTTATATCACCAATTACAATAATGCCCGTAGTATGATTTGTAAATTGGACAGAGATGAACTTCTTCAAGAGCTGGTGCGTTGCTATCTTTTTGATAAAAACTGACCAACTGGGAGGCTTTTGCCACCGCAAAAGCCTCCAGTTCATATTCTAGGAGGTAATTATGGCTGAAGAAAATAATGTTCTTATGTATAAAGGTCACCCTTTAATGCGTAAGGATGATTTAATCTATTACGGTTCTATGGCAGATAGCCACATTGTTATGCTTCAAATTCTAGAAAAAAAGATGGTCGGCGACACGGAAATCGCTTCCCGCGTATCCGTTCAGCTTCAACTTACGGACCCCAGCGTAAAAAGCCGGGAGCGTGTGGTGAAGAAGGGCGAAAAAGCCGGCTTATATACCGCCTTGGATTTCGGCTGTGTTTGGCTGGAGCGTGCGCTGGCTGGTAAATAATCATTGTTGCTGATACATCATGTATCAGCAACTTTTTATATATTCGCCAATTTTGCACATAATAGGCAAAAAGGAGGCGTATATATGGAAAACCACCGCACAGGAAAACAAAGCTTTCGGTTTGATAAACCGGTCATAATTTCCGCCTGGGCCAGTGTTGCCGGAAAAAAAGAGACTGAGGGACCATTGGCAAAGTATTTTGATATTGCGCAAAATGACAACTATTTCGGGCAAAAATCTTGGGAACTGGCAGAAAATAAAATGCAACAGTTGGCATTGGATACGCTCATTACAAAATCAGGTATTCAAAAAGAGAAAATTGGGGCAATCTTCTCCGGAGATTTACTAAATCAGTGTATTGGCTCATCATTTCCAATCAGAAACACAGAAATTCCACACTTAGGGCTCTACGGTGCTTGCTCCACAATGGCTGAAAGCCTTTTGATATCGTCTATGGCTGTTGGCGGCGGTTTTTCGGACAATGTAATTGCTATGACTTCCTCGCATTTTGCCTCCTCAGAGCGCCAGTACCGCTTCCCTTTAGGCTATGGTGGACAAAGAACGCCTACCGCACAATGGACTGTCACCGGTGCCGGTGCAGCCTTACTCACACAATCCGGTAAAGGGCCTGCAATCACCGCTTGTACAATAGGTACCATTGTAGATTTGGGTATTAAGGATGCCAACAATATGGGGGCTGCTATGGCTCCGGCCGCACTGGCTACCATAAAAGCCCACTTTAAGGACCTTGGAACAACACCGGAGGATTATGATTTGATTGTAACCGGTGATTTAGGGCAACTGGGCAAGGATATTCTTTTAACACTGGCGCAAAAAGAAGGCCTGGGATTGGGTGGAAAGCTGACAGATTGCGGCACGCTGGTATTCGACACATTAAAACAAGATGTTCATTCCGGCGGCTCTGGTTGCGGTTGCAGTGCCATTACGCTGTGCAGTTATCTTCTGGACCGTCTGAACCGTGGAAAGCTAAAGAGAATACTTTTCTGCGGAACAGGCGCATTACTCTCCCCCACCTCATCTCAGCAAGGGATGACGATACCGGGAGTTTGTCACGCAGTTTCCATCCAAGGAGGTAAATAATATGGAATTCATCAAAGCATTTGTAATTGGCGGTTTGCTGTGTGTGATAGGACAAATCCTGGTGGACAAAACAAAATTAACCCCAGCTCGAATTCTTGTAAGCTATGTGGTAATCGGTGTGATATTAGGTGGTATTGGGCTGTATGAGCCTTTATTAGAGTTTGCAGGTGCAGGTGCCTCCATTCCCCTGACCGGCTTTGGAAATGTGCTGGCAAAGGGCGTAAGAATGGCTGTAGACGAAAAAGGATTTCTTGGTATTCTTACCGGCGGCTTAGAAGCAGCCGCAGGTGGTATCACCGCCGCTATATTTGCAGCGTTGCTGGCCTGCCTGATTTTTAAGGCTAAGGATAAATCCTAAGAATTTGGGAAAACTATGCTTGCGGCATACCGCAATAGAGAAATTGGAGGTCTTAAAAATGAACGAACAGAATAAGAATCAGAAGCAGAACTCTCAGAACCAGAATAACCAGCAGAATAATCAGAACCAGAATCAGAACCACAACCAGAACCAGAACCAGAATCAGAACCACAACCAGAACCAGAATCAGAACCGTAACAGTCGTTAACAAAAAACGGTTTTTTCTGGAAGAAACGCAAAGCCCGGTGTGGAAATCCACACCGGGTAAAATCTTAAATTTCCTGACGACCTTCTAGCGCCCGGGAAAGCGTTACATCATCTGCATATTCCAACTGACTACCAACCGGAACACCATAGGCAAGTCTGGTAACTTTAACCTCCATAGGCCGCAAAAGTCGGGAAATATACATAGCCGTAGCTTCCCCTTCCACATCCGGGTTCGTTGCCATAATCACCTCTCGGACACCGCCTTGGGCAACACGACCTAAAAGCTCTTTTATCCGAATATCATCCTGCGTGATATGGTTTAACGGAGAAATTACACCGTGAAGTACATGATATACACCGGAAAATTCCCGGGAACGCTCCATAGCGATCACATCCTTCGGATCGGCTACCACACAGATAAGGCCCTTGTCCCGAACATCATCCTCACAAATAGGACAAATATCCCTGTCTGTCAGGTTTTGACAAACCGGACAGGTGTGGACAGTGTTTTTGGCATCAATGATTGCATCTGCAAAAGCTTGTGCATCCTCCATAGACATTTCCAGGACACGGAAAGCCAATCTTTGCGCAGTCTTACCGCCAATACCGGGAAGCCGTGCAAATTGGTCAGACAACTCCTGCAGCGCTGCGGGAAAATACTGCATAAAGCCTCCTTAGAATAAACCGCCTAAATTCAGACCGCCAGTCAAGCGAGACATATTGTTGGCAGAATCGGTATCTGCAGTGCGCATAGCTTCATTTACAGCAGCAATCACCATATCCTGCAGCATTTCCACATCCTCCGGGTCTACCGCTTCCGGATTGATTTCCAGACTCTGCAGCTCGTGCTTGCCGTTAACAGTGGCCGTAACCATACCGCCGCCCGCAGTTGCACTGTAGGTCTTGGTTTCCATTTCTTCCTGCATACGAAGCATTTCCTGCTGCATCCTCTGAGCCTGACGCATCATGGAAGCCTGATTCATTCCACCGGGCATACCCCGGAATCCACCCTTTGCCATATAACAATTCTCCTAATCAGTCATTTTTAATGGTAATAATATCTTCATGGGCTCTGCCAAAGTTTAACAGTTGCTCCATTTGTTCATTTTTTTCTTCAAAACCTGTATCGTCGGTAACAACAGCACGCATAGGTCTGCCCAGCTTAGCAGACGCTTTTCGTGCAACAAGCTGTAAAATCTCCGGTTTCTTGACAATATCAATTACCCACTTATTTTTACAGGCAAGCACAAGCTTCTCCCCTGCCAAAATGCCACGCAAAGGCGCATTTTCTGATGTTACGAAGAAGCCACGAATTGACGGGCCCAGCTCACCACGGATATCCGCCGCCAAATCTGACCAAAATCCCACAGGTGCTTCATCCACAAGCTGCTTTTGCACTTCCTCCACAACAGGAGATGCAACTATATTTTCCGGCATCTTCTCTACGCTGGGTTCCGGCTGAATTTGCGGCGCAGGCATAGTGGTAAACGCACCGGTTCGCACTTGGTCTTCCAGCTTTGTCATACGAGCCAGCAATCCCTGCATATCCGTATCCAATTCCGGCTGACACAGATTGATCAAACATAATTCTGCATCCAGTCGGCGGCTACTGCTTCTTGTAAAGCCGGATGCTGTCTGCTGAATGATATTCATCATCCGCACCAATTCGCCGTTGGAGAAGCGCTTAGCCAGCTCTATGGACTCATTATCAGATGCTACGCCGGATAACATGGTAAGCCCCGCATCCGGTGCAGTCTTCAGCACCATCATATCCCGAGTCAGACAAGCAAGCTCATCCAGCATTGCCCCCATGTCTTTACCCTCAGAATACAGCGTATTCATTGTAGCAAGGGCAGATTTGGAATCTCTATCAGCAATTGCCGCCATAAGCTTACCGCAATCCTGAATACCAACAATACCAAGACAAGCATATACACGCTGGGCATTCAGTTCCCCAGTGGTAGCAGAAGCACATTGATCCAATAGACTCAGACCGTCACGCATACCGCCATCGGCCAGCCGTGCCAGTACACGGGCCGCAGAGTCGTCTAAATCTATATTTTCCTGATAAGCAACATATTGAAGTCTTGCCGCTATATCCTCCTGACTGATACGGCGGAAGGAAAAGCGCTGACAACGGGACAATATGGTTGCAGGAACTTTGTGAAGCTCAGTGGTCGCCAAAATAAAAAGAAGGTGCTCCGGCGGTTCTTCAATAATCTTCAAAAGTGCATTAAACGCGGAAATCGAAAGCATATGCACTTCGTCAATAATATACACACGCTTTTTCACTTGGGACGGGGTGTAAATTGCATCATCACGCAAGTCCCGTACATTATCCACGCCATTATTAGACGCTGCATCTATTTCCAGCACATCCATACAAGAACCGGCGTCTATGGCCCGACAGCTTTTACAGCAATTACAGGGATTGCCGTCCTGCGGATTTTCACAGTTGACCGCCTTAGCAAGAATCTTGGCGCTACTGGTTTTACCTGTTCCCCGGGATCCGGTAAACAGGTATGCATGGCTCATCTTACCGCTAAGCATCTGCGTTTTCAGCGTTTGCGTTATGGGTAATTGCCCTACCACATCATCAAAGGTCTGTGGTCTGTATTTTCTATACAGCGCCTGATACATAATTGCCTCCTAAAATATAGACCGGCTCATAACAAGATCGCACACCCACATTTGAGCAGGTAGAATGTCCGGTATCCATACAGCCAGCTCGGGAACGGCAACCCTACGGCACACGAAAAAATCCGCTTAATGCTGCTTGGTTCCCCACCTGACATGGTTCACGGGATTCCGTTGCGCAAGACCATTCCTTCAACACCGCTTGTACAGTCCTGACAACACTCAAACCTGCCCGGGTGTGGGAATTCATCCCTGCTATAGCGGATTGCAGGTTCAGGGCACCGCTATCTCCCCGACTAGTGCGACCTTGTTATAAGCCGGTCTGCCATAACAAGATAGAATTCAGTTAGTTGATTTTAGATTCGATAAAGTCAGCCAGCTCTCCAAAGGTCAAAATCTTCTGATCCTCAAGTTCCAGCTCCACGCCCAACTCAGTCTCTAAATCCATAATCATTTCCACAATGTCCAAAGAATCGATTCCCAAGCTCTCAAAGGTGCTGTCTCTGGTGATCTCTTCTGCATTCAGCTCCATCTGATTGCAAGCATAGGAAACTAATTTTTCGTACATAGTTCATACCTCCGAATAATCTTTTTCTATTTTGATTCCCTTTGAATATTTTATTACACGGGAGAGTGTTTGTCAATGACAGTTTTTCACGCTTGTGCCGGCCACAAAGGCGGTTGACCAAGCAATCTGTAAATTAAATCCTCCGGTATAGGCATCACAATCTATAATCTCCCCTGCAAAATACAGGCCATGAACCAGCTTGCTCTGCATAGTTTTTGGGTCAATCTCCGAAACCTTAATGCCACCAGTGGTAATAATCGCCTCAGCTACCGGCCGCTTTCCGGAAATATGCACCGGAAAGGCTTTTAATAGCTCCACAATGGATCTTCTTTGTTCCTTGCGCAAGGAATTTGCCTGCAAATCCTTAGGGATGTTTAGCTTATCCAGCACAACCGGTATCATAGACCTTGGCAGTAAATCCGTTAGGGCATTTTCCATTGTACGGTTTTGGTACATATCCAAATCCCGTAAAATGCGTTCATTCAGCTTCCCTTCATCCAGTGCAGGTTTCATATCAATCAAAAGCTGGCAGTTATCACCACTCATATGTGCGCTTGCGCTTAAAACCGTAGGCCCAGAAACACCAAAATGGGTAAATAGCAATTCCCCAAAATCCTTGTATAACACCTTCCCCTTCTCGTTGAGCAATTTAATGCCTACATTTCGAAGGCTCAGCCCTTGCATATTGGCGCAATCATCCCCAACGGCCTCTAGCGGTACCAAGGAACCACCTATGGGCATAATGGTATGACCCAGTCTTTCCGCAATTTTATAACCGTCTCCGGTTGAGCCGGTTGCCGGATAGGAAAGTCCGCCGGTGGATAAAATCGCCCATTTGCATCGGTATGTACTGCCTTTTGTCACAACGCCACATACCTGATCATCTTCCGTTAAAACATCAATGACACTGTCCTGCTTTACTGTTACACCGAACTTTGTTATCGACCGCTTCAGTGCATCCAGCACAGAGAAAGACTTATCGGACACCGGGAATACCCGGTTACCGCGCTCTGTTTTCAGCGCACAGCCCTCGTTTTCCAAAAATGACATCATGTCCGTTGGGGTGAAGGCATTGACAGCACTATAGAGAAATCTTCCGTTTCTTGGCACATTCCGGAGCACCTCATCGGCAGTGCAATTATTCGTAACATTACATCTGCCTTTTCCGGTAATTAAAAGCTTTTTACCCAAACGGTCATTCTTTTCCAAAAGAAGGACGCGGCTTCCCTGTTTCGCTGCCGTAATAGCGGCAAACATTCCGGCTGGACCGCCTCCAATTACAATTCCGTCATACATCATTAGCCGTCAACTCGCTTTTCATACACATTGTACTCTTCCCAGACACGCTCCAGCGCCTTAAAGTTCTTTGCAAGGATTTGTCCCCTGCGTGACGCCAACGCCACAATCAGAGCGTTTATCAGGCTTAAGGGCGCAACAAGAGAATCCACCAGCGATAGCATATCGCTCTTGGCAAGAAGTACATAGTCGCTATTTTGACCCAATGGGGACATCGGACTATCGGTAAATCCAATGACAGTAGCGCCGGTAGTCCGGCAATACTGTGCGCCCTTTGAGGTTGCCGCAGAGTACCGTGGAAAGCTAAACGCTAAAACAACATCTTCACTGCCAATATCAATCAGCTTTTCAAACATTTCACTGGCTCCGGATGCGGTGACAATGCGAACATTGGGAAACATAAGGCTCAAATAGTACCCCAAAAAGCTGGCAAGGGGTGCAACAGAGCGACATCCAAGAACAAAAATGTGTCTGGCTTCTAAAATTGCATTGACTGAATTTTCGAAAGCCTCTCTGTCTACCAACTCGGCAGTTTGTCGGAGCTTATCCACATCCGATTGCAGCACAGATGCCAAGACATCCTGATCGCCAATTCTCTGATTGGCAACCTCCATTCTCTGGACTGAGGTTAGCCGGTTCAGCACCATCTCCTGCATTGCTTTTTGCATATGGGGATAGCCGTCATATCCAAGCTCAACCGCAAAGCGAACAACCGTAGATTCAGACACGCCCACCGTTTTACCCAGCTTGCTTGCTGTCATAAATGCAGCTTGATCGTAGGATTCCGTAATAAACTTAGCAAGCATTCTCTGTCCTTTTGAAAAAGACGGAGCTTTCTGCTGTAACAATGTAAACAAATCATCACGCATATGTAATCGCCTCTCAAAAATCGGATTTTATTAATGTTTTCACTTCATTCTCGGTTAAATAACGCCATTTACCCTTTGGCAAATTACCTAAATGAAGCGCTCCCTCTTGTATGCGAACAAGACGGGTAACGCGCATACCGGCTATTTGGCACATTCTGCGCACCTGACGGTTGCGTCCTTCGTGAATAGTAATCAACAGCTCTGCTTTCTGTAAATTAGCTTGGTCTTGCTGCAGAAGCTCTACTTCCGGCTTTGCAATCTGATAACCGTCCAATTCGATAGGCTCCTGCAGACGAAGCATACCATTATCGGTGTAACCTGTAACCTGGACACGGTAGGTTTTATTCACCTGATGCTTGGGATGCATCAGGTGATTAGCAAATTCGCCGTCATTGGTCAACAAAAGCAAGCCCTCGGAAGCCATATCCAGCCTACCCACGGGATAAACCCGCTTACCGCAATCGGAAACAAGCTCTTTCACAGTTTTGCGCCCCTTTTCGTCGGACAGCGTCGTGACAAAGCCTCTGGGTTTATTCAGCATTAAATAGACAAGGTCATTGCCGGAGGGGATCGGTCTTCCATCTACGCAAATTGCGTCTATTTCAGAGTCTGCACAATCTCCCAAGCGAGAAACCAAACCGTTGCAGGATACCCGTCCAGCAGAAATCATTTCTTCAGCCTGACGACGGGAAGCAACGCCCCGGGCAGACAGTATTTTCTGTAATCGTTCTTTTATGGTTCCTCACCTCCAAAGATTCGCTTCCAAAAGGAAATCTTTTCATCCTTTTTCATCTCTACGGTTTTTCCAAACAGCAACGGTATTTTTCCAACCGGACTTTCATCTACAAGAACATAAGCAAATCCGGCTGTACTGCCTTCCACAACGGGTGCATACACAAAATCCATACCGTTTATAACAATCTTTACACGTTCCTCATCTGTCAACGGAAAAGAAAATTCGCTTCCGGCCAGCAGCTCCACCGTACCGGCTGTTCCACCTGCAATCTCTGTATATCCCAGACAATCGTCTTTATTTACCAACTGATAAATAGAGAATTTAGAAAATCCATCTTCTATAAGTGCAGTATGGTCACGCCAATCATCCGGTGCATTCATTGTAACGCAAATCAGCTCTCTTCCCTGCCGATTTGCACTAGAGACAAGAATGCGCCCGGCAGCCCTTGTAAAGCCGGTTTTAACGCCGTCAGCGCCTTGCAGTGTCCATAAAAGCTTATTATGATTGCGCAGATAACGTTTTCCCGCAGTCACATTCTTTGTAGAAACTGTCTTAGCAAAAATGGGGTTTTGCATAGCGTAGGCCGCAAGCTTTGCCATATCCCGGGCTGTTGAATAGTGGCCTGGGCTATCCAAGCCATTGGGGTTTTCGAAATGCGTGTCCGTCATTCCCAATCTGTGCGCCTTATCATTCATTAACTGAGAAAAGCCTTCCACAGTACCACCGCAATATATTGCCAGTGCAACTGCGGCATCATTACCGCTATGAAGCATCAGACCATACAAAAGCTCCTGAATAGTCAGAACTTCCCCTTCCTGCAAGTACATAGAGGACCCCTCTATCCCAACTGCTTCCTTAGGAATTCGCATTCTATCCAGCACATTACACTGCTCGCAAACAACCAGGGCTGTCATAATTTTGGTGGTACTGGCGATCAGCGCCTGCCTGTCCGCATTCTTTTCATAAAGCACCCGGCCTGTTCCGGCATCTAAGAGAATGGCCTTATCTGCCGATAGTGCATATCCCCGGCAAGGTAAAAACAGGACGGCAGCCAAAATTGCAGCTGCCATCCCAGTAATTCGTCTTTTCAATGTAATCACCCCGGATTATTTTTCGCCGGGATAATTACTTTTATTCACTCTTTTGGGTGCGAGAATCCACGAAAGCCGCAATTTTATCCAGCGTTTCAGGAACCAATTCCACAATTCGGTCTGCAGTGGTATTCGCAGGAGCAGCAACAGGGATCATACGAACGCTGCCATCCTTCACAACCAAAAAAGCAACCGGAGTCACTTTGACACCGGCACCTACACCGCCGCCAAAGGGGTTATCCTGTCCATTGTGATTTTTGGTGACAAAATCAGAGCCACCACCGCCAAGACCAATGCTAATCTTGGAAATAGGAACAATGGTAACATCATTTCCTACCACAATAGGTTCTCCTACTACAGAATTGGCATTTACCATTTCCTTAATTTTAGAAATGGTGTTATCCAGCATATTAGGTAACTTTTGAGACATTTCATTGCACCGCCTTTGTTTTATTCATAATCTTCAGATATGCTTTTAATCCACGGAAGCCGTGGTTCAGGGAAATCAGTAAAAGCTGGCTTAGGCTGATAAGAATATCTGCACTGGCTTCTACCTGCGAGGTTGATGCTGTAAAATCGCATTGGATTTGAATATCCCGTTCCTTAATTTTTACATAGCGCTGTAAAAGTGGCATCGCATTTGATAAACCTGCCCAGGCGCTTCCGTATTTCACTGCCAAATCGCAGGGGTCGGAATCTGCTAGAGTCAAATGAAACTGCAAATTCTGCACATAAAGCTTTCTCCGACATTCAGACAGAAAATCCAAAATAATATTGAGAAGGGGTAGAAAATCTGTTAAGCTACCGCCTTTTTTTGCAGTTTTCCCTTGTTGCGATTCACTATTCTTTGTTGCCTTCTTGCTTGCTTTCTTGCTCGTCTTCTTTGTATTGGGATAAACATCAAGGGAAAGAAATCCAATTTTAAGCCATGCAAAAAAGCCATCGGAATTATATTCCAGACCTACCCCCACCGGCATAATTCCCAACAAGAAAATAACACCAAGGGCAATTAGCAAGCCGGTCATTGTGCTTCACCTAAAGTCACTTCCTCAGCAGGTGTTTCCCCCTCCTGAGAGATTTCTAGCTGTTCCGGTTCTCCGAAGTTAATTCTCTCAATAGGAGGCAACTCCTCCAATGAGCTCAAGCCAAAAGTACGCAAAAAATCCGGAGTTGTCCGATATAGAATAGGTCTGCCGGGCACATTCAGGCGGCCGGCCTCCTCAATCAGCTTTTTATTCAGCAAAGCGGAAATAGAATAGGAGCTGTCCACACCACGGATTTGTTCTACCATAGCCTTTGTAGCCGGCTGATAATATGCCACGATTGTCAGACTCTCAAGCTGAGAAGCGGAAAGCTTCGGGGGCTTCCGTGTTTCCAGTGCTTTAGTGATATAATCTGCCATTTCACCGGAGGAAACCATTTGGTAAGCCTTTTCCAAGCGGATAATCCGCACGCCTCGACGGTTAAAGGAAAGGTCATTGGCCAACGCATCCGTTGCCTTTATAATTTCATCCTCATCCGCTTCCAATGCCATACAAAGCCGGGAAATTTCCACATGCTCGCCGGCGGCAAACAGGATTGCCTCAATGGCTCTTTGTAAATCTGTAATTTCCATCAAGTACTCTCCTTTCCATCTTCCGGATTCTGAATTAACCGCACATTGGGATTTTCCCCGGAATTATCATCCTCTAAAGAAACAGAATTTGTTTTGCATAATTCCAGTATTGCCAAAAAAGTGGCAACAATTTCAGAACGGGAACGATTTCCCCGAAACAAATTCTTCAGCTTCTCAATTCCACGAAGAATCAGCGTCCGAAGAACCTCCGTTGCCTTTCTGGTAACGGGATAAGGCTCCTTGCCAACTATGCCCTTAAAATTCACTGTAGGCGGCGGCAGCCGTCGCTGATTGCGATCTGTAATTTCATCCAGAGCGCAGAGCATATCTTTCGGGTCGTGCTGATAACGGTAGGTTGTATCCTTACGCAGTGGCTCCGGTTCTTTGGTAAATATACACCGCCCAATGTCGTTGCGTGGCTCCAGCACAGCAATCGCCATACGAATTTGTTCCATTGCATCTCTGCGCTGACGCTCAATCAGAGATTGACGGAGCAAATCCAATTCGCTTTCTGCTTCCGCAGCCTCTGCCTCAGATAAAAGCATCTTGGTCTTGATGAGCATCAAGTGGGATGCCATTGTAATAAACTCACTGGCAATCTCCATATCCAAACGCTTCATCTCATCCAGATAAGCAAGATACTGTTCTAAAATTGCGGAAATGGACACATCCTTAATTTCGATTTTGTTTTTACTCAGCAACAAAAAGATAACATCCAGAGGGCCTTCAAAATCCTCCAGCACCTCACTGCGTGTGTGGACAATGCCCTCCAAACGGTATTGTGGTTCCGTCATAATGACTCCTTGCAAAATTTGCATGATTTTTTCTTAAATTATAACACCTGTATGCGAATTCTGCAAGTATTTCCGTCAAAATTGTCAAAGATTGCTTTTTTATTTTATATGTGTTATACTATCAAAAACAAGGAGGTTGTTTTATGGCAGACAGAAAAAGAAAATTTAGAGATTTCGAGCGATTTATCACTTTATGCTTAGCGGCCGCAACCATTGTATTCATCGCCTTTCTAGTTGCTTCAGGCACCGGCAATATTCCCCTAAAAATCATCTATGCCCTGGTTGCCATGGCCATCTGCGGCTACTGTTTATGGCTTCTTTATCAAAAAAATGAGCTTCTTAAAAGACGCAGTTTTTGGATGAGCGTATGGGCCGGTGCAGTGATCATTTGCTGCCTTGCCTCCCTGATTTTGAATTTCCCCTCCCCTAATCTGCATGGTTAAGAAAAATCCACCGCAATGCGGTGGATTTTTTACTTATAAAAGGCATTGCCGCCAATAAACTCCCGAACAATGCTGGTGGGAGGTATTTCATCCTCCACATCCGCTTCTTTCACATAATTTAGAATCTTTACCAGCCCTCTGACCGTCTCATAACAAGCATCCTCCGGCTCAACAGCTTCTAAAAGAGGAAAAATATGCTTCTTTAATACTGCAAGTTCATAAAGTGTCGAGCTGTTGAATATCATATCTGCCTTTTCCTGGAATGGGAAAATCCACCGTTTCTCGCCACGGCGCACAGAATCCCACATTTCCATTGTTTGCTGCACCGATGAACCACGGGTTTCATAATCCCGTACAGTTCTGCGTAAAAGCCGCAAAAGACTGGTCGGGATTCGGTTATGGTCATCCAAATTCAACGGCAATAGCGGGCTGACATAAAGACGGAACACTAAATTCTCAGCCAGTCCATCTGGAAGCAAAATAGGATTTAACGCATGCAGTCCCTCAATAATCATAACAGAATTCTCAAAAAGCTGCAGTGTTTCTCCGTGATATTCCCTTTTTCCGGTCTTAAAATTAAAAGTGGGCCGTTGTACGGTGCCTCCGGAGAGTAGTGTCACCAAATGCTCCCGAAAAAGGTCTGTACTAATCGTATTGATATGTTCTAAGTCCACCTTGCCATCAGGGCCGGGTAAAATTTTCTCCCGGTCCTCATAATAATCATCCAGGCTCAAAAGTACCGGCTTTTTTCCGTGAACTCGGAGCTGGGTTGCCAGTCGATTTGCAGATGTAGTCTTACCTGAGGAGCTGGGACCTGCCAGCATAACGGCTTTTACGCCCCGTGAGCAAACCGCATCCGCAATCTGAGAAAAGCGTTTTTCATGCAGTGCTTCATTTACACGAATCAACTCCCGGATTTTACCGGTACAGGTATGTACGTTCAAATCCGCAACCGTTTCACATTCCATCAGCTCGCACCAGCGTTCACCTTCGGTGCTGACTGACAGAAACTGTGGCATTTCTTCATACCGAGCAACCATATCCGGATACACATCCTCCGGGAACAGAAAGAAAAAGCCGCCGTCGGCAGGCAAGATATCCCACACCTGCATAAAACCTGTAGACGGTGCCAATTCCCCGTAATAATAGTCAGAGAATTCCCCATAGCAGTACTCATCGAAGTAATCCTGTGTCCTGCAAGAAAGAAGCCGCGCCTTATCCCATTGACCTTGGGCTTGATAACGCTCAATAGCCTGCTTTGTTTTAACCCGTCTGCGGCACAGAGGAATATCCTGCATAATAAGCTTAGTTACTTCATTTTTGAGCGCTTCCGCAGAAAAATCTTCAGACAGGACCTCCAAATAGAGCGCTTTTCCCACTGTGCAACCCATCTTAACACGAACATTGGGATACAAATTGTGCAGAGCCAAAAAAAGCAGAAATTGCGCAGTTCTTGCATACACATCCTTACCGGCAGGATCAGTATAACGCAATAGCGTCACCTGACCTTGAGATGCAGCCATTGCCCGGCGTATGGAATGTCTTTCCGTCTGAACATCCTTTTCCCGAACCGGAATGTAATTTAAGTTAAACACCTCACCGGCGATTTTTGCTGCCAAAGGTCTGCAGGACAGTAACGGGCTATCCAAATTTAGCTGTCGCACTAAATCCAATAGTGACTGACCGGCTTTCGCCGTTATGTTCTGCCCATCAATCCGTAATTGCATGGAAGCACCTCCTTTCTACCTTACAAATATTATGGCATAAGGCCAAACACAATGCAATATTTTTCCGTAAATTGTATGTTAATAACTTGTAAATATTGCAAAATAAAGTAAAACAGCACCTGAGCTGCAGGTGCTGTTTCATTAAGTTATTTTACTCCTTGCCGATTTCCATAATATCATAGGGTGTTGTCTGGTAAACAATGTAGTTCAGCCAGTTGGAAAACAGCAGATTTGCGTGCCCGCGCCAACGAACAATAGGCGGTTTGGTATCGTCATTATTTGGATAGTAATTTGCAGGCACCTCAATGGGCAGTCCCTGATTTTTGTCACGCAGATACTCTTTTTCTAAAGTATCCGCGTCATACTCAGAGTGACCGGTTATGAAGATTTGACGACCGCCCTTATTGGTAACGGCATATACACCAGTTTCCTCTGAAGATGCCAATATTTTCAAGTCAGGCACTGCCTCGATATCCTCACGAAGAACGGTTGTATGTCGAGAGTGTGGCACCCAAAACACATCGTCAAATCCACGAAGTAAAATTGAGCGCTTATAGTCCGCAGTATGCGGAAATACGCCAAACATCTTCTTAGGCACTTCCTGCTTCGGTATGCCGTAGTGATAGTAAAGACCAGCCTGGGCACCCCAGCAAATATGCAATGTACTGTGGACATTGGTCTTGCTCCACTCCATAATCTGGCAAAGCTCCTGCCAATAATCCACATCCTCAAAGGTCATATGTTCCACCGGAGCTCCAGTGATAACCATACCGTCAAATTTACGGTCCTTCAACTCATCAAAAGTTTTATAGAAATTCAGAAGATGGTCCTGAGAGACATTCTTGGAAATATAGGTCGATGTGTGCATTAACTCCAAGCGCACCTGCAGAGGCGTGTTACCTAAAAGACGGGAAAACTGGGTTTCCGTGGCAACCTTGGTAGGCATTAAATTCAAGAGCACAATTTCCAAAGGACGGATGTCCTGGGTGGTAGCCCGGTTCTCAGGCATTACAAAAATATTCTCCTGCTGCAGAGTTTCTGTTGCAGGCAAATCATTGGGAATTTGGATTGGCATGGCAATTCCCCTTTCTGTGTTAAAGCTTGTTATATTGTACTCGAAATATATACCGTTGTCAATTGCCGTTATAGGTGACGAGTTGGGTATTTTGGTAGTAATGCGCCAAAATCTCCGGATATGTTTTTCCAGAAATTGCCATGGCATCTGCCCCATACTGACTCATCCCTACCCGATGTCCATAACCCTTTGTGGTCACAGTAACCGTTTGACCCACAATTGTGATTGCAAATGCCGTGGAACGCAGTCCCAATTTTTTTCGGATTACAGTCCCCTTATACTCTTGACCGCAGATGTACATCGTGTCAATACCGCCGCCTTCAGTGTAGGTGATTTTTTCAATCCAATTTTGCGGCGTTCCGGTTAATTTTGCACCCAGGCGCTGGCCAAACTCCTCCAAAGAAAATGTTTCCGTATCTACATAGTGGCTGGCTTTTTCCTCTCCCGGACTTTCTATAGATTTCAAATAAGGTATCTCCGCACCCCACACCGCCTTTGCATCCTCCGTCTGTCCCCCCGAGCAGGAAAAATAGGTGGCTTCAATCAGCTTCCCGTCATAAATCAAAACCTGACCGGCTGTGTCCAGCACCGCCGACGAAACCTTCTCCATTTTTTCCTTTGTGCCGCCGCTTTTTATATAGTCCTCCGGCGTTCTAAAGGCCTGACAGCATGCAGAATTTGTGCACACATCCGCATCTTCGTGCTTGCTTCCGCTTTCAAACCGACGAAGAGCATATGTTCTTGCTACAACAGCCTGAGCCTTTAGCGCCTCTACTTCAAAGTCGGCAGGCATTTCTCTAAGTACAACACAGGTTATGTAGCACTCCAGCTCCATATCCTCCACAATGCCATTGTCCATCAATACGGATATTTGCAACGCAGTTGAAGAATTGGTTGACACTTCTGATGTGCCCACCGTTTCTTGATTGGGTGTATCTATTTTATCAACCACCATAAATATAAGGCTTGGGATAAGAAATCCTAAAAATACGGCAAATATAATTTCCTTCCATCTTCGATTCATTTGTATCACCTCATTATTATTTTACCAATGCATTCCACATTATTTTGCCGTTTTCTGCAGGGTATATTTTCCATATAGTCGACAAGCCTTGACAGAAAACTCCGTTCGTTTTATAATAGTAACAAATAATTTCGGAAGGTCACAAAAAATGAAAAAAACTTTACGAATCATTTTACCTATATTTCTGGTTCTGTGCATAATTCTTTGCACCTGCTGGTATTTATTTGTTTATGACCGGGCATTTACCCGGGACGTGCTTCTAAGCTTTGCTCGATATAACGATGAAAAAGGCAACCACAAAGTTGCTACCTGGTTCTACAATCAAGCATATGCCCAGTCCGGCGATAACGACGCTGTGGCAGTTGAGCTTGCTCAGCAGTATAAATCCAACGGCAACTACACAAAAGCAGAGTACACCTTATCCAAAGCCATTGCCGACGGCGGTGGTATAGATCTGTATATCGCACTATGCAAAACATATGTAGAACAGGACAAGCTCTTGGATGCGGTCGCCATGCTGGATAATATTACGAATCCCGAGGTAAAATCCAAGCTGAATTTACTGCGTCCTGCCGCCCCCACCTGTGCTCCTGATCCCGGTTTTTATAACCAATATATCTCTGTTGCCATTGAGGGTAACGGAGGAAAGCTTTTCGCATCCAATCAAGGCCAGTACCCCTCCGTTAAGGACGCTCCTTACTCCGAGCCCATAACGCTGGTGGATGGAGAAAACACAATTTATGCACTTGTAATTGCTGACAATGGCCTGGTCAGTCCTTTGTCTATATTTGGATATACCGTTGGCGGCGTCATTGCCAAAATGGAATTTGCCGACCCGGTAATGGAGACTGAAATCAGAAAGCTTCTGAATGTCAGCGAAGATGCAGAGCTATATACCAACGACCTTTGGACACTAAAGGAATTTACTGTTCCTGCCGGTGTTAAAGATTTTGGCGATATAAAGCATATGAGCTTCCTGGAAAGTCTGACTATTGAAAAAGCGGTCTCCGGTCAGCTTAGCAAGCTGTCAGGACTTGCCAACCTTACAAAGCTGACTGTACGCAGTACGGTAGTTTCTCAGGATGAGCTTGCTGTTATCGCCACACTTCCCAAGCTGCAGGATTTAACGCTAAGTAGCTGCAGTATTCCCAATATTACACCCTTGCAAAAAGCCATCGGTCTTGTGTCTTTGGATTTAAGCGGCAACGGTGCTATTCGGAATTTAGACCCTCTGCGTGATTTGGTAAGCTTACAAAGCCTGAACTTAAAAGGAAATGCCGTTAACAATTTAACCGCAATCTCCGGATTATCAAACCTGACACAATTGGATATCTCCTCTAATGCCATCACCAGCCTGGCCTCTATCAGCACACTGACAAGATTAACTACCTTGGATGCCAGCGCCAATACCATTTCTAATTTGGGTGATATCAAAAATCTTAAGGCATTGACAACGCTGAATCTGTCTGCCAATAAACTTACCTCTGTGAACGCATTGGCCGAATGCACAACGCTGAAGGAACTAAATATTTCCACTAACGCACTGACAGACATCGCCAAATTAAAGGCGCTTGTCAATTTGGAAAATTTAGATTTCTCCTTTAACCAAATTCAAGCAATCCCTGCCTTTCCTAAGGATTGTCAGCTTGCTGTAATCAATGGCTCGAATAACAAAATAACATCTGTTGAGCCACTGTCCGGCCTGCATAATTTGAATTTTGTAAATTTGGATTATAATGCCAAGCTGTCCTCCATCAAGGCTTTGGCAAGCTGCCATACGCTGATTGAAGTCCATGTTTATGGAACTAAGGTTTCCAAGGTTAGCTCTCTTACCAATAACGGAATCGTTGTAAACTTTGACCCCACATAACTTAAAAGACGCTTTGCAACCGCAAAGCTTCTTTTTTATATCTCAGCTTGTTCGTAATCTTCTGCTTCCATTTCCAAAAGAAGCTTTTTGTCCTGCTTGCTGGACAAATCCAATTTCTCATACATATCCGGGCGACGCTGTTTCGTGCGGCGTAATGACTGCTTTCTGCGCCATTTTGCCACCTTTCCATGGTCACCACTGAGCAAAATTGCAGGCCCTTCCCTGCCGTGCCATACTGCCGGACGGCTGTATTGCGGATATTCCAGCAAACCATTAAAATGGCTCTCGTCTTCAAAGCACTCCGGGTCTGCCAATACTCCGGGAACCATACGGCACACAGCGTCTGTGACAGCCATAGCGGCGATTTCGCCGCCGGTAAGGACAAAGTCTCCCAAGGAAATTTCTTCGTCCACACACTCATCTATAAACCGTTGGTCAATACCCTCATAATGGCCGCAAACCAACACCAGGTTTTCCATTTGACTCAACCGGATAGCATCTGCCTGGGTAAAAGTTTTTCCGCAGGGAGACATATAAACTGTATGCACCGGTCCGGACGCTTGGTCGCAAACTGCTTCCCAGCAACGGTAAAGCGGGTCTGCCGTCATAACCGCACCACGGCCACCGCCGTAAGGATAATCATCAACCTGATTTTGCTTATTTGCTGTATAATCCCGAATTTGATGGGTTTCAATGCGGATAATTCCTCTGTCCTGCGCACGGCCTAAAATACTATCCGACAGCACATCGCCCACAGTTTCCGGAAACAGCGTTAAAATATCAACCCTCATCGGTACGCATCCCCTCGATTACTGACACATTCATAACATTTTCATCCAAATCAATTTTCTGCACAAACTGTTTTACAGCAGGAATCAGATAGGTATATTCCCCCTGAACCTCATAAACTTTATTTCCCGGGTAATCCAGCACATCGGTAACCTCACCGATAACCTTACCATCCGCAACAACCTGGACACCAATCAGCTCTGCAGCAAAAACCAAATCCTTTGGCGCATCCTCACGGTAGATTTCCACGGTTTTTCCACGCAAAAGCTGAGCCTGCTCTATGGAATTTATATCTTTTACCTTCAAAAGATTGCAGGTCTTCTGAATGCGGCAGCTTTCCACAGCGTAATCAGCTCCGCCGATGCGCACACGGCGAAACCCCGTCAAAAATTCCGGGCCGTCGCTCCAAGGCAATATTTTCATTTCACCGTGAACACCGTGGGTTGTAACCACCTCACCGGCCTCCAAAAAACGAAGCTTCATAAGTTCCCTCCAAAATATTTTCTCCATTATAGCAGAGAAATTCGATACGGACAAGTATTCAGGCGAAAAAAAGGAAAATGCGTGACGAAATTCGTCACGCATTACCATTAGTCAACAATATCCACCGTAATCTTTTCACCGGTGCGCTGTGCAACGGTCTTGACGATGGTGCGAATTTCTTTCGCAATTCGACCCTGGCGGCCGATAACCTTTCCCATGTCACCGGGAGCAACTCGGAGTTCCAGCACCTTGCCGTCTTCACCTTCGACTTCATTCACGGTAACGGAATCCGGGTCGTCCACCAGGTTCTTTGCCATAAATAGCAAAAGTTCCTTCATAGTGCAACTCCTTAGGGAAATTCTTACAGGACGCCGGCTTTCTTCAGCAGACCACGGACAGTATCGGTGGGCTGAGCGCCGTTCTTGATCCAGTTCTGAGCCTTCTCAGCATCCACAGTGATGGTAGAAGGCTCGGTCAGGGGGTTGTAGGTACCGATCTCCTCGATGCAACGGCCATCACGGGGGCTGCGGGAATCAGCAACAACAATACGGTAGTAGGGGCTCTTCTTAGCACCCATTCTTCTCAATCTGATTTTAACCATTTCTTTTCACCTCCAAAAGTAGTGTATCTATATCGCAAAGCTCATTTTTGCTTTCAGCGAACCAATTAAAAACCCGGGAAACCGCCCAGGCCTCCAAACCCACGCATGCGCTTCATTTTTTTGCCAGCGCCAGGTCCGGAGAATTGTTTAATCATCGCACGCATTTGCTCAAAGGATTTCAAAAGTCTATTTACATCCTCAACCCTCAGACCTGCCCCTGCAGCAATTCGTTTCTTGCGGCTGGCCCCGATAATACTGGGATTTTCCCGTTCACCAGGCGTCATAGAAAGAATGATTGCCTCGGTGTGGGCCAGTGCCTTTTCGTCCATTTGGATATTTTTCAAATTTGCACCTCCGGGCAGCTGCGCAAGAATATCCTGCATAGAGCCCATGGATCTCATCTGAACCATCTGATCGTAGAAATCCTGAACGGTAAATTTATTGGATTTCAGCTTTTCTTCCAGCTCTGCGGTCTTTTTGGCGTCATATGCCTTCTCCGCTTTCTCAATTAAGGTTAGCACATCGCCCATACCCAAAATCCGGGATGCCATACGATCTGGGTGGAAAGGCTCAATATCCTCTAGCTTTTCGCCAATACCGGCGAATTTAATAGGCTTTCCGGTAACAGCCCGAATAGAAAGGGCTGCACCGCCTCTTGCATCACCGTCCAACTTGCTGAGCATGACTGAATCGATATCCAGCCACGAATGAAAGCTCTGGGCAGCGTTTACAGCATCCTGACCAGTCATTGCGTCCACAACCAGCATAATCTCATCCGGATTCACCGTGGACTTAATGTCCTTGAGCTCCTGCATAAGCGTCTCGTCTACATGCAAGCGACCGGCCGTATCTAAAAACACCATATCGTGACCGTGCTGACGGGCATACAAAACAGCTTCCTTAGCCGTCTGAACGGGGCTCTGCGTACCTTTCTCAAAAACAGGGATACCTAACTTCTCAGCACAGACCTTCAACTGGGTAATGGCAGCCGGACGATAAATATCGCAAGCAACCAGCAGAGGGTTTTTGCCTTGCCGTTTCATAAGTCCTGCCAGCTTACTGCCGTTGGTGGTTTTACCGGCACCCTGCAGACCAACCAGCATCACAACCGTCGGTCCGTTTGGGTTTGTGGCAATATGCTTTATGTCACTGCCAATTAAGGCAGTCATCTCTTCATTGACGATTTTAACAATCATCTGCGCAGGGCTTAAAGACTCCAACACATCCACACCGATGCAACGCTCTGTCACAGACTTGATAAAGTCCTTAACTACCTTATAGCTGACATCCGCCTCTAAAAGTGCCATGCGAATTTCACGCATTGCTTCTTTAATATCGGATTCCTTTAGACGTCCTTTGCCTCTAAGCTTTTTGAAGGCAGCAGTGATTTTTTCGGTTAATCCTTCAAATGCCATATTTACTCCTCAAGACCTTCCGCAGCAAGAATAATTTGCTTTGCCAGGTCAGAAACCTGTGTATCGTTATTTAACTCCAATTCGTGAGCAATCCTTAAAATTTTGGAGGCAGCCTTACGACAAGCCAAATCCCGACGGACACAACCGGTCTTCTCCTCCATATTGCGAAGAAGCGCCTCAGCACGGGACAAATTATCGTGGACTCCCTGGCGGCTGACATTTAATTCCTGCGCAATCTCCCCGAGGGAAAGGTCCTGATTATGACGCAAATCAAAGCACATACGCTGACGGTCCGTCAGCAAATCGCCATAATAATCAAATAGCAATGTCATTTCCAATGCGTCCATAAACCCCTCCTGTCAAGGTATTCTCCTTGACGCTTTTGGTATGATACTACACTTTCTTACATTTGTCAAGTATTTTTACTTGACAAACTAAAAAATTATATACCAAGTGGAAATTTCTCGTATTTTTGTAAACCCTAACCTCTCATAAAGCTTCAAAGCCGGAATATTATCCGAGGCCACCTCCAGCCGAACGGAATTGCCGGTCAGTGCCCGGATTAAGGCAAGCAGTACATCCTTCCCTGCTCCGGGTATTAGGGAAATAATCGAATTCACGCTGTCATCTTCGGCGATACCGATACCTAAAAGCTGATTGTTACGGTGAACAAAATAAGCGCTTCCCTGCTGTAAATACTTTTCAGCCTGCCGCATATCCATATAAGCAGAATTAGAAATGTTTGCCATACGTTGATTGTAAATTTCCCGCCATTGCTCCAGCGTTTCTTTTTGAACCGGAAGTAGACACGCATCGGTTTCCTCCAAACCGTCTAAAGACCGCTTCATCTCCATAACAGTAGTATGAAGGGTATAATTCTCCAAATAACGATGTCCGGTCGCAAAGACTGCTTCCGCACCTACAGCACGGCAAAAATCTGCACATTCTTTTATAAATACTTCGGGATTATGTGTATCCTGTATGGTAATATATGCCTTCTTTGTGTAAGGAATTTCCCTAAGTGTTAAGCTGGCAACACCGTTTTTTGTTGTAAAAAATGGCATATTTTGCAAATTATCACCTCATTTTATTGGGATTGTACCATAATTTCAGGAAATTGTCCACATTTGGCGGATAATTCGCCAAGAATATCTTGATTTTGCATGTTTACGCTGTATAATGGGTGCATAACAAAATTACGGAGGATAACAATGAAAAAAATTATTTGTAAAAAAGAGTACGACACAGAAAATGCAACATTGATTAAAAAATATACTTATGGCTACTTCGGCGACCCTGCCGGCTATGAGGAAGCATTATATCAGACTCCCGGCGGTCTGTACTTCCTGTATGTCAATGGCGGCGATGCTTCTCCCTACCCCCAGGAAGATATCCTGCGTTTGGCCAAGGCTAAGGTCAATAGCTGGCTGGATACCCATTAAAATCAGAAAAGGAGGCTGCGAATGCGGCCTCCTTTTTCTTGACAGGTGTGGTATTCTATTATTAGAAATAATGCAAAGTTTGGATGCACGCTTATGAAGAAAATTTTAATTCTTTTGCTTCTAATATCATTAAGCCTTACTATGTTTGGCTGTAATGTACAGACAGCAGATAATCAGGTGGTTGCCACAACGCTTCCTGTTTATAATTTTACGGTTGCCCTCTGTGACGGCACGGGCATCTCTGTAAAACGCTTGATAACGGAAAGTGTTTCCTGCCTGCACGATTATTCCCTGCAGGTGAGTCAAATGCAGGCAATTGAAAGAGCAGATACTGTGATTATTTCCGGAGCAGACTTGGAGGATTTCTTAGAGGAATCTCTTTTAGATGCAAAAAATATTCTTGACTGTTCTTCCGGTGTTCCCCTGATTTGCGCAGAAGATGATCACAATCACACAGACCATCACCACATGCTTGACAGTCACTATTGGCTCAGCCCATCCAATGCGGTGTTAATGGCCGATAACATATGCCAGGGACTTTCCAAATGCTACCCCCAGTATGAAAGCTTGTTTCAACAAAATCTAGAAAAACTACACAAGGATTTTCAGGCAATTGCCGAATATGCGCAGAAAGAATTGAATGAACTTTCCTGCCGGGAACTGATTACCTTTCACGATGGTTTTTCCTACCTGGCACAGGCATTCGATTTAACGATTATTCACGCAATCGAAGAAGAAGCCGGCAGCGAAGCCTCTGCCGCAGAACTGATAGAATTAACCAAAATTGTAGAAGCTCACAAGCTTCCGGCGATTTTTACAGAATGTAACGGAAGCACATCTGCCGCCAACATTATTTCCGCAGAAACCGGCGCAAAAGTGTTTTCGTTGGATATGGCAATGTCAGATAAAAATTATTTTGAGGCTATGAAATACAACATTGACACATTAAAGGAGGCACTGGAATGAATATCGGCTCCCACGGTGGCAGTTGCGGTCATTCCTGCTGCCTGCGAATAGAAGATTTAGGCGTTAAAATCGGCAACAACACAATATTAAATGACATCAATTTACACGTTCACTGCGGTGAGATGGTTGCGCTGATTGGTCCAAACGGTGCCGGTAAAAGTACCTTAATCAAGGCCATTTTAGGACAACAGGAATATAGCGGCGTTATTTCCTTCTCTGTGCCCGGACAAAGAAACAGAAAAATGAAAATCGGATATGTTCCCCAAAGTCCAACATTTGACCCAGGTGATCCTATTACTGTTGCAGATTTATTTGCCTGCTGTATGAGTAAGCGCCCTGCTTTTTTAGGCGTTTCCAAAAAAATGCGACAAACCATTACCGAATGTCTTTCCCGTGTCCACGGAGAGGCCCTCATTGATAAACGGGTTGGAACATTATCCGGTGGCGAATTGCAGAGAGTTCTCTTAGCTTTGGCTTTGGAGCCATTGCCAAATATTCTGATTTTGGATGAACCTTTATCCGGTGTGGATGTGGAGGGCATGGAAACTCTTATGGAAATGCTGGATGAAATCCGGCAAATGTATGACCTTTCCATTTTGATGACTACCCACGATTTTGGTATGTTAAGCACCTATGCCGATCAAGTTATTTTAATTAAAAACAGCATTGTCTGTCAGGGCTCTGCGAAAAATGTGCTGGAATCCGACGAGTTTTGCAGTGTCTTTCACAGAAAAGGAGGCACGTTATGAGCATTTGGTACGGCTTATGTGATGCGCTTCCCTTTGAAATGCTACACTGGAATTTTATGAAAAATGCCCTGCTAGCGGTACTGCTACTGGCGCCACTGCTAGGCCTGATGTCCACAATGATTGTTACCGGAAGAATGAGCTTTTTTTCCGACGCATTGGGCCACTCTGCCTTTACCGGTATTGCCATAGGTACAATCTTCGGCATTGCCGGCCCTACTTGGGTTGCGGTTGTTTTCTCTGTTGCTTTTGCGCTTCTTTTTTCCTTTGTTCGAAGCAAAAGTAATCAGACAGCAGATACGCTCATTGGTGTATTTTCCAGCACCGCCGTTGCACTGGGCATTTTTATTGCAACCTTAGGCGGCGGTAGCTTCACAAAATACAACAAATATCTCATTGGGGATATTTTATCTGTTACTCCCAAGGAAATCGGTCTTTTAGCAATAACCCTACTTGCCGTAATCATATTTTGGGTACTTTTCTCCAATAAAATGACCTTATCTGCAGTACATCCTCAAATGGCAAGCTCCAGAGGAATTTCCGTGGATGCAACACAGACACTGCTGACAACAGCCATTGCGGTGGTTGTTACCTTGGCAATCTCCTGGGTCGGTCTTTTAATACTGAATTCCCTACTGGTTCTTCCCGGCGCAACTTCCCGAAATGTTGCTAAAAATCTAAAACAATATCATCTGTTTTCCGTGCTGGTGGCTTTAATTGCCGGTATTCTTGGCTTAATCATTTCCTATATCCTTGGCGTATCAGCTGGCGCATCCATTTCCCTGGTTATGGCATTGATGTTTGCTGTATCCTTCTTGCTAAGAAAGGTTGGAAAATAATATGGATGAAGTAAAAATGAAAATCATTGCACGGATGATCAGTGACTTCCCCACAAAATTCGGAATTCCACGCCAAAGCGGTCTGGTACCGGAACTAAAATCCACTGTGATATTTGAACCGGAATTCCGGAATCCGGATGCATTGCGCGGTTTGGAAGATTTTTCGCATTTATGGTTGATTTGGCAGTTTTCCCAGGCCGTCCGTGAGGACTGGTCCCCAACAGTGCGGCCCCCCCGTTTAGGCGGAAATACCCGTCTTGGTGTTTTTGCTACCCGTTCCCCTTTTCGGCCCAATGCCATCGGGTTGTCCAGTGTAAAAATTCTCGGATTGGAGCAGACCAAGGAATACGGTACAGTCATACATGTTTCCGGGGCTGATTTAATGGATGGTACACCTATTTTTGACATCAAGCCATATATTCCTTACGGAGACTGCCATACCGATGCTACCGGCGGCTTCACAGATACTGCAGAAGACTTTATTTTGAATGTAGTATTCCCGGACCAATTACAAGCAAAAGTGCCTCAAGAGAAGCTGCAGGCACTGAAGGATGTTCTATCCCACGATCCCAGACCCTCCTATCAAAAAGACAGCGACAGAGTTTACGGTTTTCACTTTGCTGAATTGGATATACGGTTTACTGTGGAGAAGAAAACCCTGACTGTATGCGAGATCAATCAGCGCTAAATTATTTGACTTATAAAAAATTCCTGACACAAAAATGTGTCAGGAATTTTTTATTACTTGAAGTATGCAACGGCGGACTTAAACATTTCAATATCGTAGTTACCGGGGACATTCTTATAAAGACCATCTCCGATACGCTCGCTATGACCCATCTTACCGAAGACTCTGCCGTCAGGAGAAGTAATACCTTCGATAGCGCACAAAGAACCATTGGGGTTAAAGTCAATGTTTGCAGTTGCCTTGCCGTCCAGGTCCACATACTGGGTTGCAATCTGACCGTTGGCGGCAAGCTGAGCGATCAATTCAGGACTTGCCAGGAACTTGCCTTCGCCGTGGGAAATGGGAACATTTACCACATCACCAACATTCATACCTGCAAGCCAAGGAGACTTGACGGATGCAATACGGGTATGGACGATACGACTCTGGTGGCGGCTGATATTATTAAAGGTCAAGGTGGGACAATTTTCATCGGTGTCGATGATCTTGCCGTAAGGCACAAGACCTAACTTGATCAGCGCCTGGAAGCCGTTACAAATACCGCACATTAAGCCGTCACGGTTGTCCAAAAGGTCGGTGACCGCTTCCTTTACTGCAGGGTTACGGAAGAAGGCTGTGATGAACTTTGCAGAACCGTCAGGCTCGTCACCACCGGAGAAACCGCCGGGAATGAAGATCATCTGTGCAGTCTTAACCTTTTCAGAGAACTGCGCAACACTGTTTGCCACATCTTCTGCTGTCAGGTTGCGGATCACAAAGATCTCCGCCTCTGCACCTGCTGCTTCCACAGCACGGGCAGAATCGTACTCGCAGTTGGTGCCGGGGAATACAGGAATCAGCACCTTGGGCTTTGCTACTTTAACCTTGGAAGTGAGCTGACACTGGCCCTCATAGGAGAAAGTGGGCATTTCGCCACTTTCCTCTCTTGCGTGGACAGGATACACACTCTCAAGGGTATCAGCGTTGAGCTTGTAGAGCTCTGCAATTGTGGCTGTGTCTGCACCCAATGTAATCACAGGCTCAGAAGTGGTTTGACCCAACTTCATTACGCCGGGAATCTCCACATCCTCTATCAGTTCCGCAACCAGGAAGCCCCACAAACAGGTATGCCAGTCTGCAAGGTCTGCAGAAGATGCAAAACCGATGTTATTGCCAAAGGACATCTTCATAACTGCTTCGCCAATACCGTGTTCCACAGCCCAGGCAGCCTTTACCTTGCCGGCTTTATGCAAGGCGTAGAAAGCTTCCCAAGAGGCTTTCAAACTATCGGGAGTTTCATCGGTTGCGCCGAATAAGTACACAGGATTGCCGGCTCCTTTGAATTCAGGGGTGAGAACATCCTGCTTTTTAATAGGAGCAATGGCAAAGGAAATCAAAGTAGGCGGCACATCCAGATCCAGGAATGTTCCGGACATGGAGTCCTTACCGCCAATGGCAGCAGCGCCCAGTTCCAACTGTGCATCCAATGCACCCAACAGCGCAGCAAAGGGTTTGCCCCAACGGGAAGGTTCGTTACGCAGACGCTCAAAGAATTCCTGCAAGGTCAGGTATGCCTGCTTGTAATCACAGCCTGCTGCAACCAGCTTGGCAACAGAATGATAAATAGATGCGTGGGCGCCGGTATAAGGATCCACAGACAGATGGTCCGGATCGCAACCCCAGCTAAATACGGATGCCTGATCGGTTTCCTGACCGGGCAGCACAGGCAGCACTGCTGCCATAGACTGGGTAGGTGTCAACTGACGTTTACCGCCAAAGGGCATTGTGACAGAACCGGCACCAATGGTAGCATCAAAACGCTCTACAAGGCCTCTCTGAGAAGCAGTCTTCAGGTCAGCCGCCATTTCCCGCAGGTTGCCATACAGGGCCTTACTCAGAACAGACAGATCTTTCTTTGTGATATGTGCCTCGGTATGCTTTACTGCGCCATTGGTATCCAGGAAAGCACGGCTTAGGTCTGCAATGGTATTGCCCTTCCAGGTCATAACCATACGCGCTTCTTCTGTCACAGTGGCTACCCGATATGCCTCCAGGTTTTCTGCCTCAGCCAAGGCAATAAACTTGTCTGCATCCTTTGCTTCCACAACAACTGCCATACGCTCCTGCGACTCGGAGATGGCAATTTCCGTGCCGTCCAGGCCTTCGTACTTCTTGCGAACTGCATCCAAATCGATTTTTAGACCGGGAGCCAGCTCACCGATGGCAACAGAAACACCACCTGCGCCAAAGTCGTTGCAGCGCTTAATCAAACGAGTGACCTCCGGATTACGGAACAGGCGCTGAATCTTCCGTTCTTCAGGGGCATTACCCTTCTGAACCTCAGATGCCATAGTAGTCAAAGACTTCATATTATGACTCTTGGAAGAACCGGTAGCGCCGCCGATACCGTCACGGCCGGTACGGCCGCCCAGCAGAACCACCACATCACCGGCAGCAGGACGCTCACGGCGAACATTATATGCAGGAGCAGCTGCAACCACCGCACCGCACTCCAAGCGCTTGGCAACATAACCATCGTGATACATTTCTGCTACGTGACCGGTAGCCAATCCGATTTGGTTACCGTAGGAGGAGTAGCCGGCAGCAGCTGTCTGACAGATTTTTCTCTGCGGCAGCTTACCTGACAGGGTCTCAGAAATTGCCTTTCTGGGGTCTCCTGCACCGGTGACACGCATAGCCTGATGCACATAGGCACGGCCAGACAGGGGGTCACGGATACAACCGCCTATACAGGTCGCAGCACCGCCGAAAGGCTCAATCTCTGTGGGATGGTTGTGGGTTTCGTTCTTGAACATCAGCAGCCAGTCCTGATCCTCACCGTTCACCGTTGCAGTGACATGAATGGAACAGGCATTGATCTCCTCAGACTCGTCCAATTCCGGCAGCAGACCGCGCTTTTTCAGAGTCTTGGTGCCAATAGTTGCGATGTCCATCAGAGTTTGCGGACGCTTTGCAGCCTTTTCTTCACCGTAGACCTCCACACGAGCAGCAAGATAGCGCTCATAAGCTGCCTGAACAGCAGGATCATCAATGCGAACATCATCGATGTGGGTAGAGAAAGTAGTATGACGGCAGTGGTCAGACCAATAGGTATCTACCACGCGGATTTCGGTAATGGTGGGATCACGATGCTCTTCGTCCCGGAAATAAGCCTGCAGGAACTTCAGGTCATCCAAATCCATTGCAAGGCCCTTTTCGTCCAACAGCGCTGCAAGGGCAGCATCATCCATTTGGATAAAGCCGGTCACGGTTGCAACAGTCTCCGGAGCTGCATACTGCACAGCCAGGGTTTCAGGCAGGCTCAGCTCTGCTTCTCGGCTTTCTACCGCATTGATTACATGCTTCTTAAACGCAGTGATGTCCGCCTCACTCAGGTTGCCGTACAAGCCGTAAACCTTAGCAGTACGAATCAGAGGACGCTCACCCTGAGAGATAATCTGGATACACTGAGCAGCAGAATCTGCACGCTGGTCAAACTGACCGGGCAGAGCCTCCACTGCAAACACATATGCGCCGGGCAATTCTAAAGCATCGGATGTGTTATCCAGCTGCGGCTCTGAGAAAACTGTCTTTACTGCATAGTCAAACAGTTCTTTTGTGATATTCTCTGCATCATAACGGTTGAAAAGCCGGATGCTCTCCAAACCCTTGATGCCCAGCAAATTTTTTGCTTCGTTCAAAAGGCCCTGTGCTTCATTGTCAAGACCGTTCTTCTTTTCAACAAAAATACGATATACCATCGGGGGTAAAACCTCCTTATTTGTTTGCAGCCAGTGCTCGCTGGCCAATATCGCTTCTGCGGTATGCCTTTTCAAACTGCACACCATCGGCAATGCGATAGGCTTCCAAAATTGCATTTTCCAAGGTATCAGCAACAGCAGTCGTACCGGTTACTCTACCGCCAGATGTTACCAGTTTTCCATCGGATAGCTTGGCGCCTGCTACATAGGTATGACGCTCTGCTTCCTCAGTCATGGTGATTTCAAAGCCCTTTTCATAGCTTAAGGGGTATCCGGCAGATGCCGTGACCACACAGCAGGCATTCTTATCGGAGAATTTCACTTCTGTATCAGCCAAGGTGCCATTTGTGGTTGCCTGCATAACTGTCAGCAAATCACTTTCCAGCAGAGGCAAAACCACCTGGGTCTCCGGATCGCCAAACCTACAATTGTACTCAATTACCTTAGGACCATTGGGAGTCAGCATTAAACCAAAGTACAGGCAGCCCTTAAAGGTACGCCCCTCCTGGTTCATTGCTGCAATCGTAGGCAGAAAAATCGTTTCCATACAAATATCAGCAATTTCCTGCGTGTAGTAAGGATTGGGGGCAATCGTGCCCATGCCACCGGTATTCAGGCCTGTATCATTGTCTCCTGCCCGCTTATGATCCATAGAAGAAACCATAGGCTTAACCGTCTTTCCGTCGGTAAATGCCAGCACAGATACCTCAGGACCGGTTAAAAACACTTCTACGACCACAGTAGAGCCGGATTTGCCGAATTTGGCATTGGCCATCATATCGGTGACAGCCTCAATGGCCTCCTCCCGGGTCTGGGCAATGATAACACCCTTACCCAAAGCTAAACCGTCTGCCTTGATGACAACGGGTAGCGCACATTCCTTCACATAAGCCAGCGCTTTTTGGATATCCGTAAAAATTTCATATGTAGCAGTGGGAATATGATACTTTTTCATCAAGTTCTTAGAAAAAGCCTTGCTGCCTTCAATGATTGCCGCATTCGCAGTAGGACCAAAGCAGTCAATGCCAATCTCATTGAGCCGATCAACACAACCCAACACCAGAGGATCATCCGGCGCAACCACCGCATAATCAATGGCATTTTCTTTTGCAAATGCAACAATTCCATCCAGATCCGTTGCACCAATGTTCACGCAGGTAGCATCTTTCGCCATACCGCCGTTACCGGGCACAGCAAAAATCTGGGAAATTTTATTGCTTTCTTTCAGTTTCTTAATGATGGTGTGCTCACGGCCACCACCACCGACTACCATTACTTTCATATTTTCCTCCATCAATGGTGGAACAGACGCATACCGGTAAATGCCATTGCAATGCCCTTCTTGTTGCACTCCTCAATGACCAGGTCGTCACGGATAGAGCCGCCGGGTTCTGCAATGTACTTAACGCCGGAAGCGTATGCACGCTTGATGTTATCACTGAAGGGGAAGAATGCATCGGAACCCAGTGCAACATTCTGACGGCTTGCCAGCCATGCCTTCTTGTCCTCTTCGGTAAGGCGCTCAGGCTGGGTAGTGAAGTAGTTCTGCCAAATACCGTCAGCACAGACATCCTCTTCATTGCCGTTGATATAACCGTCGATCACATTGTCACGGTTGGGTCTGCCCAGGTCCTCACGGAAAGGCAGTGACAGGGTCTTGGGATGCTGACGCAGGAACCAAGTGTCTGCCTTGCTGCCTGCCAGGCGAGTGCAGTGGATACGGCTCTGCTGACCGGCGCCTACACCGATTGCCTGGCCGTCAACAGCATAGCAAACGGAGTTGGACTGGGTATATTTCAGGGTAATCAGCGCCACAATCAAGTCAATCTTGGCGCTCTGAGGAATTTCCTTATTCTCAGTGACTACATTTTGCAGCAGTTCTTCATTGATCTTGAAGTTGTTGCGGCCCTGCTGGAAGGTGATGCCGAAGACCTGCTTGTTTTCAGCTTCAGCAGGCACAAAATCGGGGTTGATAGCAACCACATTGTAAGTACCCTTGCGCTTGGTCTTGAGAACTGCCAGTGCCTCTTCGGTATAACCGGGGGCAATGACGCCGTCGGAAACTTCGCGCGCAATCAGCTTTGCGGTCATTTCGTCACAAACATCGGACAGAGCGACCCAATCGCCAAAGGAGCACATACGGTCTGTACCACGGGCACGAGCATAAGCGCAAGCCAAGGGGTTCTCGTCCAAACCTTCTACATCGTCCACAAAGCAAGCTTTTTTCAGGTCAGCATCCAAGGGTTTACCCACGGCTGCAGAGGTGGGAGAAACGTGCTTAAAGGAGGTTGCAGCTACCATACCGGTGGCTTCCTTCAGCTCCTTGACAAGCTGCCAGGAGTTCAGAGCGTCCATAAAGTTAATATAACCGGGACGACCATTCAGAATGGTGAAAGGCAGGTCAGTGCCGTCGTGCATATACAGCTTTGCAGGCTTTTGGTTGGGGTTACAACCGTATTTCAGTTCGAATTCCTTCATTTTCTTTCTCCTTTAGCAGTGTTTGTTCAGAATGCGCTGCTCATAAGCGCCGGTTTCCAGGTTCGTATAACGGACAAACAGAGAAATCTTATTGTCCGGGTTCAGGTTTTTCCAAAGCATATCTGTAAAATCCTGAATATTATCCAAAATTTCCACACGCTCCGGTTCGCCCTGGAAGGTGGGAATCACAGGATTGCCGTCACAGACATAGGTGTGCAGGAAATGACCCAAGCCGGCAATTCCGGGATACTCATAGAAGAAACGAGCACAGGCAGAACCTTCTGCATCTGCAGATTTCAGAATAGACATCTTGTAGCTGCCGTCCTTTGCCTGCAAGCCGGAAATACGGGGTGTCCAGTTGGGGCCGTCGTCTTCAAACATACGAGTACGCAGACCGATTTCCCAGCTCTCACCCTTGGCAAGCGATTCCCAAATAGTATCGGTTTGATCGCCGTTTGTGACAATCAGACCGCATCCGGCTTCCCGAACGGGGTGGTAAATAATCAAATGCGGGTCTTTCATCAAGCTTGGATCGTGAGCCTCTGTGCGAATGCCGTCGGGCTCTTGAACAAACACACGGTTACGGCTGTTTACGCTGCGACCCATAATGAAATATGCTGCAACTGCGTTCTTGCCGTCAGGACTGACACCTAATACAATGCCACGACCGGGGTAAGTATTGGTGGAAAGCTTTTGGCTCATAGAGCCGGTTTCATACACATTCATATGCTCAATTTCCTTTCATGATGGCCTCACTGACCTTTTCTACGGCTGCAGGAAGCAATATCCATTCTGCCTGTTCCATTACTCGTTTCTGCAAAATTTCCGGGGTATCCCCCTCCTGAACTTCCACAGCCTTTTGAAGAATAATCTCTCCTCCGTCGGGAATTTCGTTCACAAAATGCACCGTTGCACCGGTGACTTTCACGCCATAGTCAAGTGCGGCTTCGTGGACACGAAGTCCATAAAAACCTTTTCCGCAAAAAGAAGGAATTAAGGAGGGATGAACATTGATAATCCGCTTGGGATAAGCCTTAGTGAAATTATCCGTAAGAATAGACATAAAACCAGCCATAATAATCAGATCGATTTGATAAGCTGCAAAAATGTCCATAATTTCTTTCTCAAAGGCCTCCTGACTGCCACAGGCTGACTTTAAAACTGTCTTCGTTACAATACCAGCCTTTTCTGCTCGTGTCAGTGCAAATGCTTTGGAATTATTGGAAATTACCAATACAATTTCTCCGCTATGCAGCATACCGGACACCTGCGCATCAATCAATGCCTGCAGATTGGTGCCGCCACCGGAAACCAAAACGGCTATTCTTGCCTTGTTCATCGCCCTCTCCCCTTTTATTCGATGATAATTTTGTCCTCAGACGGGATGATTTCACCAATCACATAGGCATCCTCACCGTTTTCCTTCAAAACAGAAAGCGCCTTCTCTACTTCATCAGCCGGGACAACAATACTCATTCCAACGCCCATATTATAGGTGTTGAACATATCCCGTTCCGGAATATTACCGGTCTTGGCAATCAAGTCAAAAATCGGCAGAACCTTAACCGCATTGCGGTTAATCTTTGCACCCAGTCCATCCGGAATGCTACGAGGGATATTTTCGTAGAAGCCGCCACCGGTAATATGGCTGATGCCCTTAACATTCACCTTCTCCAGCAATGCCAACACAGGCTTTACATAGATTTTGGTGGGAGTTAGCAGTGCTTCTGCAGTGGTTTTGCCGCCCAATTCCTCCTTGGGAACATACAGCTCCGGGTTGTTATTATCAATATCAAACACCTTGCGACACAGACTGAAGCCGTTGGAATGAATTCCGGTAGAAGGCAGAGCAATTACCACATCCCCCGCTTCCATCTTGGAATTGTCCAAAATTTTCTTTTTATCTACAATGCCCACAGCAAAGCCTGCAAGGTCATACTCCTCCACAGGCATCATGCCGGGGTGTTCAGCAGTTTCGCCGCCGATAAGTGCCGCACCGGACTGAACGCAGCCTTCAGCAACACCGGCAACAATCTGCGCAATTTTTTCAGGAATATTCTTACCGCAGGCAATATAATCCAGGAAGAACAACGGCTTTGCGCCAACACAGATAATGTCATTGACACACATAGCAACGGCATCAATACCGATGGTATCGTGCTTGTCCATCAGGATTGCCAGCTTCACCTTGGTGCCGCAGCCGTCGGTACCGGAAACCAAAACGGGTTCCTCCATACCGGCCACCGGCAAGCCAAAGCAACCGCCAAAGCCACCCACATCATCCAGGCAGCCCTCATTACGGGTACGAGCAACATGCTTTTTCATCAGTTCTACCGCACGGTAACCAGCAGTAATATCCACGCCTGCTGCAGCGTAGCTTGCAGAATAGCTCTTTTCAGCCATAATAATTCTCCTTAAATTTTATTCTTTGCCGTTCCAGCAGTAGGTGCAAAGCTTACATTCATCCATGCCGATAGCCTTGATAACACCGTCAACTGTCTGGAAGACCAGGGAATCAAACTTAAATTTCTCGCAGATTGTCTTCCGCATCTTTTTACCACGCTCAGTGTTGCCATCTGCATATTCCTGAATATGGGCAAAGCCCTCCTCCCCCTCCAGCTCCATAATGGTTTGACGGGAAATTAGTTCCATATCATTGGTAGCCCGAGAGAAATTCAGGTATTTACAACCATACATAATTGGCGGACAGGCTGAGCGCATATGCACAGACTTTGCTCCGTTCTCATATAGGAATTCCACCGTTTCCCGAAGCTGAGTGCCTCGAACAATGGAATCATCAACAAACAGCAAATTCTTATTAACAATCAGCTCGTGCACCGGAATCTGCTTCATCTTCGCAATCTTATTCCGGTCGGACTGCCGGGCCGGGGTGAAGCTTCTTGCCCAGGTTGGCGTGTACTTGATAAACGCACGGGCAAAGGGCTTTCCGGTGCGGTTGGCATAACCGATAGCGTGTGGTGTACCGGAATCCGGAACACCACCCACATAGTCGATATCCACATTCCGACCTTGCGCCATATCCCGTTCTGCAATGGCCGCACCGTTGCGGTAACGCATTGCTTCCACATTGATACCCTCGTAGGTAGAGGTGGGATATCCGTAATAGCTCCAAAGGAAGGCGCACATACGCATTTCTTTTCCGGGCTCAGTAAGCTGGGTCATCCCGTCCGGTGAAAGCTCCACGATTTCTCCTGGGCCTAACTCCTTAACATGCTCGAAGCCAAGCTTCGTGTAAGCAAACTGCTCAAAGGAAGCGCAGTATCCATCCTCATTTTTACCAATTTGCACCGGTATGCGCCCTAAGCGATCACGGGCGGCAATTATATTGCCATCCTCTTTCAAAATCAGGATATTGGCAGTGCCCTCAATCATCTGCTGTACAAAGCGGATACCATCGTTAAAATTATTCTTCAAGCAAATTAACGATGCAATCAATTCCGTGGTGTTCACTTTGCCACCGGTCATTGCGTCAAAATGACCACCATGAGCAAGATAATGCTCTATCAGCTCATTAGCGTTATTGACAATACCCACAGTGGTAATCGCAAATGTTCCCAACTTTGAACGCACCAGCATTGGCTGAGGGTCCGAATCGCTGATACAGCCGATTACAGAAGTACCCTGCATCTCGTCAAAGATGGTTTCGAACTTTGTACGAAAGGGGGAATTTTCAATATTATGAATTTTTCTCTGCAGACCAATTTCCTTATCGTAGGCAGCCATACCACCACGACGGGTTCCCAAATGGGAATGATAATCTACACCGAAGAACACATCCATCATACAATCATGCTTGGATGCGATTCCAAAAAAGCCTCCCATTATGAAACTCCTTTAGACAAATTAGGCGAAGAACAGCTTATTAAGGGTCATGGGGTCAACATACTGACCGTCCTTGTAAACACGCATATTACCGGAGGCAATTTCGTCAATGAGCATTACCTTGCCGTCTGCGTCATAACCAAACTCAAACTTGATATCGTACATATCCAAGCCCTTTTCCTTCAGGTCGTCGGCAACAATCTTGGTAATAGCCTGAGTCATGGCCTTCAAATCATCATACTGCTGAGAGGTCATAACGCCCAAATCCACAAGACCGTCCTTGGTAACCAGAGGATCGCCCTTCTCGTCATTTTTGAAGGTGGTCTCCACATAGGCGGGCAGATCCTGACCCTCGGTGCAATAGTCGGAATAACGGCGGTAGAAAGAACCTACTGCTTTGTAGCGGCAGATAACCTCGAGGCCCTTACCGAACACCTTACCGGGCAAAACCTCCATAGTGGTGTTAGCCAGATCTGCGCTGACATAGTGGGTCTTAATGCCGGCAGCGTTGATTTTCTCGAAGAAATAAATGGACATGCGCAGGTTCACATCACCTACGCCCTCAATGGTTAAACCCACAGAGTTCTCGCCGGGATCGAATACGCCGTCCTTTCCGGTGCAATCATCCTTGAACTTGAGCAGATAATTACCATTTTCCAGTGCAAATACATCCTTGGTCTTTCCAGTGTAAACAAGCTTCTTTTCCATATTAAATATCTCCTTTTGTAATGGTCTTTTTTGACCAGGTCTTACAGTCTTTCCAGAATGCCGGCATCCTTCTCAAGAACAGCCTTAGCATCCTTCACACGCTTTTCGTCCAATTTCTTGGCCAAAGCCTCATCAGAAACCGCCAAAATCTGCGCCGCCAAAAGCGCCGCATTGGCACCACCGTTAATGGCAACGGTTGCTACGGGAATACCGGTAGGCATTTGCACAGTGGCAAGCAGTGCGTCCATTCCGTCCAGCACCGGTCCCTTACAAGGAATACCAATAACAGGCAAAGTGGAGTTGGCAGCAATGGCACCGGCTAAATGAGCAGCCATACCGGCGGCGGCAATCAAAACGCCAAAGCCATTCTCTCTTGCAGAAAGCGCAAAATCCCGAGCCTCGACGGGAGTTCTGTGAGCAGAATATACATGAACCTCAAAGGGAATCTCCAAGCTCTTGAGCATATCTGTGGTTTTTTGGATAATCGGCAGGTCGCTGTCACTACCCATAACGATTCCGACTTTTTTCATATCATAACCTCCTTAAAAATTAAAAAGGGCGCACTTAGCCTATCAGCTAAATGCGCCCAGACGGTCGGCTTTTCTAACTTCCTGTTCCTCCGTGGTGCTCCACGTATTCCGTCAGTCGCAGAAAGCATTATTTTAAGTCTGAAGTTATTTTAACACGATTAAAAAGTACTGTCAAGAAACAACAAAATGATTTCTATTTTTTGTTTGTTTCGACACCAAATCCTATGGTTTGACCGGCGTTTTTGTGGAACTTATAGCAGTATTATCCAAAGGATAATCGCAGTTAATTTTTCTTTTTCTTAGCTTCACAATAAATGCACCGGTAAATACCGCTTTCCCGATTTACGCACTTAAAGGTATGGACAATTTCTTGCTCTGTAGAGGTGATACAACGGGGGTTATCGCAATGCATCTGGTCAAACACCACATCAGCAGGCTCCTCCATCTGTCTTCCCTCCTCAGCCTCCTTCAAAAGCTTCAGAATCAGCGCCATACGCATATACTTGCCGTTTAATGCCTGACGGAAATAAGCGGCACGGGGATCCTCGTCCACCTTCACAGAAATTTCGTTGACTCTGGGCAGTGGATGCAGAACACGCATTTGGTCTTTTGCAAGCTGCATTTTTTCAACAGTGAGAATATAGCTATCCTTAAGGCGCTCATATTCATCGAAGCTATCAAAGCGCTCACGCTGAATACGGGTCATATACAATACATCCAGCTGAGGGATCGCCGTTTCCAGGGAAGTAGTTTCCACATACTCCATTTGGTTCTTGTCCAAAACCTCGTATTTGACATACTTAGGAAGCGCCAATTCCTCAGGGGAAATCAGCACAACCTTGATGTTCTGATAGCGACCCAAAGCAGACAGCAAGGAATGAACCGTTCTGCCATATTTCAAATCACCGCAGAAACCAACTGTCAGGTTATCCAGTCTGCCCAGCTCACGGTAAATCGTCAGAAGGTCAGCCAGGGTCTGGGTAGGGTGACAATGGCCACCGTCGCCAGCATTGATGACAGGAATAGACGCACTGCGTGCCGCCACATAGGGCGCACCCTCCTTAGGGTGGCGCATAGCCATAATATCAGCATAACAGCTAATCATTTTGGCGGTATCGGAAACGCTTTCGCCCTTTGATGCAGAAGACGAGCTTGCTTCGCTAAAGCCCAGCACATTGCCGCCAAGCTCATACATCGCAGCTTCAAAGCTTAAACGGGTACGGGTTGAAGGCTCAAAAAACAAGGTGGCCAATTTCTTACCGTGGCAAGCTTCGCTGTATTTCTCCGGATGCTCACTAATGTCACAGGCAGTGGCCAGCAGTTCATTTAACTCCTCTACGGAAAAATCCCTAATATCAATTAAACTTCTCATTATTGCGCTCCGTTTACTGCAAGATAATCGCGGATTCTCTTAACATTCTCCGCATTTTCGGGCTTTTCTTCCAGGTACTCGATAATGTCATACACATCCACAACAGAATATACCGGGAAACCAAACTGCTCTTCAATCTCCTGCATAGCACCCTTGTCAGACTGACCTTTTTCTTTGCGGTCAACCATAATAAAGGTGGCAATAACCTTCGTTCCCTCTAAATTACTCAAAATCTCCATGCTCTCACGGATTGCAGTGCCGGCAGTAATGACATCTTCAATAATTACAATCTCCTCACCGGCCTGAGGCACATAACCCACAAATGTACCGCCTTCACCGTGGTCCTTTACCTCCTTGCGGTTGAAGAAGAACGGCAGGTTCAGGCCGCCCTTACTCAGCGCAACAGCAGCAGAAATAGACAAGGAGATACCCTTATAACCAGGGCCATAAAGCACAGTTTCCTTGTTGCCCAGCTTATCAAAATATGCCTTAGCATAAAACTCGCCCATTTTGGTAATCTGGTCACCGGTTTTAATCATACCGGCATTAACAAAGTAAGGGATCTTTCTGCCGGATTTGGCAGTAAAATCACCAAATTTCAGAACGCCTGCTCCTTCAAGGAACTGAATAAATTCTCTTTTGTAGCCTTCCATTTTCTATCTCCTTTTAATCGCAGAATTCACGCACACAGCGCTCGTATGCAGCCACAGGATCGGCAGCAGCCGTAATGGGACGGCCAACTACAATGTAGTCAGAGCCGATTTCCTTTTCCTCAGCCGGCGTCATAACACACTTCTGATTCCCCACCTCACCGTCAGCAAACCCACCGCCGGGGGTAATTGTCAAAAACTCCTTGCCGCAGGTATCGTGCACCTTGCCTGCCTCCAGAGGAGAACAGACAATGCCGTCAAGACCTGCGTTTTTAGCGGTCATCGCATAGTGCATAACCACCTTGTCGATAGGCTCTTTAATGAGGATATCACGCTCCATACTCTCCTGGTCGGTGGAGGTCAGCTGGGTAACCGCAATCAGCAGAGGACGGGTGCCGTCTTCCCGGGTCAAGCCCTCCAATGCACCCTGCATCATAGCCGTTGCACCGGCAGCGTGCAGATTGGTGATATCCACATCCAAATTCTTAAGAACTGCCATAGCTTTTTTGACAGTGTTGGGAATGTCGTGCAGCTTTAAATCCAGGAAAATCTTATGTCCTCTTGCCTTAATCTGGCGAACGATCTCCGGACCCTCAGCGTAATACAGCTCCATACCGATTTTAACAAAAGGCTTTCTGCCGGTGAACTTATCTAAAAATGCAAAGGTCTGCTCTGCACTGGCAAAGTCACAAGCCACAATTACATCTTTACCCATTATTTTGCACCTCCAATAATTTCTGCAAGGGAGTCAATTTTATATTCTTCCATCACTTTGGGAAGGTTCTGTATAATATCCCGGCAAACAAAGGGATTGACAAGATTGGCTGCGCCTACCTCTACTGCGGTGGCACCGGCCAGCATCATTTCAATCACATCCTCAGCACTGCTGACACCGCCCATACCCACAACCGGGATTTTTACGGCATTTGCTACCTGATAGACCATCCGAACAGCCACAGGAAAGATTGCAGATCCGGAGAAACCGCCCATTTTATTTGCAATCACAGGCTTTTTTGTACGAAGGTCAATCCGCATACCCAGCATTGTGTTAATCAAGCTGATTCCGTCTGCGCCGGCATCCTCGCAAGCTTTTGCCATGGAAACGATGTCTGTAACATTGGGAGTTAATTTCACGATCACAGGCTTGGTAGTAACCTTTTTCACAGCCGCAGTTACTTCTGCCGCCGCCTTGGGGTCTGTACCGAAGCTCATACCGCCGCCGTGAACATTGGGGCAACTGACATTCACTTCCAGCCATCCAACCTGCTCCTGCGCATCCAGCTTTTCACAAGTGTAGGCGTATTCTTCAATGGAAAAACCACTGACATTGGCCATAACCGGCTTTTGGAAGCACTTTTTAAGCAACGGCAGTTCGTGGGCAATTACCTGCTCCACGCCAGGATTTTGCAGACCCACTGCGTTAATCATACCGGCAGTACATTCTGCAATCCGAGGGGTAGGATTACCAAAGCGAGGCTCCTTCGTGGTACCCTTAAAGGAAAATGTGCCAAGACAGTTAATATCATAAAGCTCAGCATATTCGTAACCGTAGCCAAAGGTACCGGAAGCAGGAATCACCGGATTATCTAAGGTAATGCCGCACAGGTTTACACTTAGTTTTCCCATAGAATTTCCTCCTTCCTCATCACAGGACCTTCCTTGCAAATCCGCTTATTTCCGGTAAGGGTTTTGCAGGAACAGCCCATACAGGCACCAAAGCCACAGCCCATCCGCTTTTCAAAGCTCATCTGACCGGAGGTTTTGGAAGCCCGATAGACTGCCTTGAGCATAGGCTCCGGGCCACAGGTATAAAAATGGCTGTAGTCCATATTTTCCAGCGCATCCGTCACAAAACCCTTTGTGCCGTAGGAGCCGTCCACAGTGGTGACTGTGACCTCAGCGCCCAAAGCCTTAAATTCGTTTTCGTAGAACACTTCGCTTTTTGTATTAAAGCCCAAAATCACCTGTACCTTCTTACCTTGCTCTAAAAGACGCTTTGCAAGCAGGTACATAGGAGGCACACCTACGCCACCGCCCAAAAGCACCGGCTCTTCCCCGGAAACGGACAGATCATAACCGTTACCCAATCCTGTGAGAATATCCAATGTGCCGGATTGCATAGCTGCCATTTGCTTGGTGCCCTTACCTACCGCCTTGTAGACAATGGTCAGGGTATTTTCGCCCAAATCACATACAGAAATCGGTCTGCGCAGATAAAGTCCGTCCAGCAAAATGTTTACAAACTGACCGGGAGCAGTAATTGCAGAAACATCACCCTTGAGAGTCATTTTATAAACATTATCTGTCAACGGCTTATTCTCGATAATTTCAAATAATCCCTGCTTCATTATAACCTCATTAAGCATCAATGGTGGAGATTGTCAGAGTCGTCTCTTCCAAAACATCCAAAAGTACACGAACTGTGTCCAGCGCTGTGAAGATTGTCACATTGTTTTCCGTAGCGAGCAGACGAATCTGCTGACCGTCGTTATAGTTGCCGCTAGTACCGGGGTCTCTGGTGTTAATCACATAAGCAATGTGGCCCTGACGCAAAGCATCCGGAATTTCCTCGCTGCCGTCACTGATTTTGCCCAAAATATGGGTGCGAATACCGTTTGCCTTCAAAAACTGTGCCGTACCGGAAGTTGCCTGGATATTAAAGCCAAGGTTATAGAAACGGCGAATCAAAGGCAGCGCCTCTTCTTTATCTTTGTCGGCAATGGTAACAAATACGGTGCCGTAGTTTTGCAGGTGCATACCGGATGCCTGCAAAGCCTTATACATAGCACGGTTGAGCTTATCGTCGTAGCCAATGGCTTCGCCGGTAGACTTCATTTCAGGAGACAAGTAAGCATCCAAGCCACGGAGCTTATTGAAGGAGAACACAGGAACCTTAACATACCAGCGTTTCTTCTCCTCAGGATAGATATCAAACAGACCCTGCTCCTTCAGGCTCTTGCCCAGAATAACCTCTGTTGCAATATCTGCCAAGCTATAGCCGGTAGCCTTGCTCAAGAAAGGTACGGTACGGGAAGAACGGGGGTTTACCTCAATGATAAACACATTGTCATCCTTATCCACAATAAACTGGATGTTGTATAGACCTACAATGCCAATGCCCAAGCCAAGCTTCTTTGCATACTGCAAAATAATGCCCTTAACCTTGTCGGAAATGGAGAAGCACGGATACACGCTCATAGAGTCACCGGAGTGAACGCCGGTACGCTCCACAAGCTCCATAATGCCGGGAACAAAGACATTGATACCGTCACAAATTGCGTCAACCTCCACCTCTTTACCCTGGATATACTTATCCACCAGCACAGGCTTGTCCTCGTCGATTTCCACTGCGGTTTTCAGATAATGCCGCAGCTGTGACTCATTGGCAACAATCTGCATAGCACGGCCGCCCAACACAAAGCTGGGACGCACCAAAACAGGATATCCGATTTCTGCTGCGGCGGCTATGCCGTCCTCAATCTTAGTCACAGCCTTGCCCTTAGGCTGGGGAATTTTCAATTCGCTGAGAATTTTCTCAAAGCTGTCACGGTTTTCCGCGCGCTCAATCGCTGCGCAGTCCGTGCCTACAATTTTAATGCCGTGATCCAGCAAAGGCTGCGCAAGGTTGATAGCAGTCTGACCGCCCAGAGAGGCAATCACGCCTTCCGGCTGTTCAAACTCAATAATGTTAATTACATCCTCAGGAGTCAGAGGCTCAAAATACAGCTTGTCTGCCGTTGTATAGTCAGTAGACACTGTTTCCGGATTGTTGTTGATGATGATTGCTTCATAACCGGAATTTTTAATTGTGGAAACTGCGTGTACTGTGGAATAGTCGAATTCCACACCCTGACCGATACGGATAGGACCTGCACCCAAAACCACAATCTTCTTTTTATTGGTCAGACGGGATGCGTTTTCGCCTGTGTAGGTAGAGTAGAAATACGGAATATAGGCGCCGGTGTGGCAGGTATCCACCATTTTGAACACAGGCATCAGCTTATTTTCCTTACGGAAGTCAAATACCTGACGCTCTGTGCAGTTCCACATACGGGCAATATATTTGTCGCTAAAGCCCATCTTTTTCGCAACCTTCAAGACATCCAGGTCCATGGGGCTGGCCTTCAGACTCTCCTCCATTTTCAGAATGTTTTGGATTGCTTCCAAGAAGAAGGGAGTAATCTTTGTAATATTATGGATTTCCTCTACAGTTGCTCCACGGCTGAAAAGCTCAGCAATTGCAAACAGATTGTCATCCCGGAACTGATGAATGTACTCCAACAGCTCTTCCTTGGTCATATTGTCAAATTTTGCAAGATACAGGTGATTTGCGCCGATTTCCAAGGAGCGAACACCCTTCAGCAGAGCCTCTTCCAGGTTAGAGCCAATGCCCATAACCTCACCGGTAGCCTTCATCTGCGTTCCCAGCAGGTTGGAAGCGGCCGTAAACTTATCAAAGGGGAAACGGGGCAGCTTGGCAATCACATAGTCCAGCTGGGGCTCAAAGGAGGCGTCGGTGTTGGCAATCTTAATGTCCTCCAATGCCATACCCACAGCAATCTTGGCAGTCACCCGGGCAATGGGGTAACCGGAAGCCTTGGAAGCCAGTGCGGAGGAACGGGAAACTCTGGGGTTCACCTCGATCAGGTAATACTCGCTGGAATGGGGATTCAAAGCAAACTGCACATTACAGCCACCCTCAATTTTCAGCTCGCGAATGATTTTGATGGCAGAATCGTTGAGCATTTTCTTATCGTGGTCGGAAAGAGTCATGATCGGCGCAACAACCACAGAGTCACCGGTGTGAACACCCACCGGGCCAATGTTTTCCATACCGCAGATGGTGATGGCATGGTCATTGCTATCACGCATAACCTCGAACTCGATTTCCTTATAACCCTTCACACTCTTCTCAATCAACACCTGATGTACAGGAGACAGTTTGAAGGCATTCAAGCCAATTTCAATCAGTTCCGCTTCGTTATCAGCAAAGCCGCCGCCGGTGCCGCCCAAGGTAAATGCAGGACGCAGAACCACAGGATAGCCAATTCGCTTAGCCGCCTCCTTAGCTTCCTCGATAGAATATGTGATCTCAGAAGGAATGACAGGCTCACCGATATCCTGGCACATCTGCTTAAACAACTCTCTGTCCTCAGCACGCTCAATGGACTCGCTGCTGGTTCCCAACAGCTCTACATTACATTCCTTCAAAACGCCCTTCTTTTCAAGCTGCATAGCCAGATTCAGGCCGGTTTGTCCACCCAGTCCGGGAATGATTGCATCCGGACGCTCATAACGAAGAATTTTTGCAATGTATTCCAGAGTCAAAGGCTCCATATATACCTTATCCGCAATGGTGGTATCGGTCATAATGGTTGCCGGGTTGGAGTTACAGAGAACGACCTCGTAGCCCTCCTCCTTCAGTGCCAGACATGCCTGGGTACCAGCGTAGTCGAATTCGGCTGCCTGACCGATGACAATAGGGCCGGAGCCGATAATCAGTACCTTCTTAATATCCGTTCTTTTCGCCATATCTTAAAATCCTCCTGAATTTATTTCTTGTAAACAACTTTGCCGTCGCAAACAGTCAGCACACATTCCCCATAAAGCTTCCAGCCTTCAAAAGGCGTCGCCTTTCCTTTAGAAAGGAAATCATCGGGGTCAACGGTTATCTCCTTTTCCAAATTCCACACAGTAAAATCGTCACCTAACGGAATTTGGAAACGTCGTCTGGCGTTAAACACCAATAAATCCATCAGCTTTTCCAGCGTCAGGATGTTTTTCTTAACAAGAAAAGTATACAACACCGGGAATGCTGTTTCAATACCCACAATACCAAAAGCACTGCCGGAAAGACCTTTTCCTTTTTCCTCTGCGCTGTGGGGGGCGTGGTCCGTGGCAATCATATCAATTGTGCCATCCAAAACACCTTCTACAAGCGCCTTTCTGTCCTCCTCGCTGCGAATGGGAGGGTTCATGCGAAATCTTCCGTGCTCCTGCAGGTCCATATCATTCATCACAAGATAATGGGGCGCAGTTTCACAGGTCACATCCACTCCGCGCTTTTTCGCCTGACGAATTATTTCCACACTTTCCTTCGTGGAAATGTGGCACACATGGTACTTACAACCAATTTCCTCCACAAGCTTCAAATCGCGGGCAATCTGCTCATATTCACTGGCACTGCAGATACCTTTATGATTGTGAAGCCGAGCGTATTGGCCGTCGTGAATATAGCCGCCGTGGAGTAAGCTATTCACCTCGCAGTGAGCAACAATCATTTTCCCAAGAGCCTTTGCACGGAGCATAGCATTGCGCATCATTTCCTCGCTTTGCACACCCCTGCCGTCATCGGAAAAAGCAATCACATTCTTTGCCATACCTTCCAGGTCTGCCAAAGTTTCTCCCTGCTCCCCTACCGTTATTGCACCGTAGGGATATACATGGATCACTGCATTGTGACGAATAAGGTCTAGCTGCTGCTGCAGGTGCGCCACACTATCCGGTACCGGATTCAGGTTCGGCATCGTACAAACAGCAGTATAGCCGCCTCTTGCAGAAGCCTTGCTTCCCGTTTCTATGGTCTCCTTATAAGAAAATCCCGGCTCACGGAAATGCACATGCACATCACAAAAGCCGGGAAAAACAGCATATTCAGGGGAATTAAAGGACAATAATTCCTCTGCAAAGGAAGGACCGGAAGAAACAATATCACTAACGCAACAGCCAACGGACTTCATTCTCATCTTTGCGCTCATCATTGCAATTTCCTCCTGTTCTTTTTATCCGAATAAGTATATCACAGAGCTTGCGCTTTGTCAAACTCTGTGATGTGCTTTTTTATACAAATTTTCCTGCATTCGGATACTCCGAAATATCCAAATCCACAAATGGATATTTCCGTTGCCAGCCCTCAGGGGTTTTCAGGACTGTACTGCGGTGATTGGATAGCAATCTGACAATATGATAGGCATTGATCCATATTTCCGAATTGCACTCTTTTTGGTTCTCATCAAAGATAAGCTGTATACCAAAATGCAGATGAACTGTTTCGATATTATTCACATTTTCTTTGTCGGAATAACCGGTTCTGCCCATAAAGCCGATGACATCCCCGGCTTGTACCATATCCCCTTCTGTCAACCCCGACGCAAAGGGCTTATCCTTTTGCAGATGGGCATAATAATAGTAGCGTTTGGAATCAAAGGAGCGTATTCCAATCCGCCAACCGCCGTATCGATTCCAGCCCATAGCCTCCACAACGCCGCCTTCCACCGCAATAATTGGAGTCCCCTGTCCACCCATCAGGTCATTACCCAAGTGCTTGCGCCGAAAGCCAAAGCTTCGACTGTTTCCAAAATCGTCACAATGGCTATAGCCATAGCCGGCGGCAATCGGACTGTAGGCCTTTAACCCGTAACAAGGCTTTTGTTCACCATCTACCTCGATACTGTAGCAACCTAAAAGGCCGCCCAGGACTGCTTCATAAGCATTATGATAGTAATCATAATACCGGTACAGATCGCCCAAAAGCTCCTGAGGAGATTTATCGCCCTGCAGGTCTTTTATTGCACTTTTCACAGAAGATAGACCGCATTTACCCCCGGTACGACAACCGGCCAGGGCTAAAATATCTATCCAGCTAATATGCTTTTCTTTATCAAAGCTGTCAATATCGGCATCCATTGCATACTTTAACGATTCGTAAGGTATCCCAAAATCCACCCAACGAATTGGCTCTCCCCGGACCGGAAATGCCATAAGACTAATCAGCAATATAAAAACAATCCACCGTTTCACATACTCACCTCAGTACATAGGCTGTGAAACAGTGGATGTAATATTCCTAGAAATGATTGTAAAATTTACATTTACTTTAAGTCACGGCGGATACCCTCACCGATAGAATAGATATCCTCCATTGTTTTAATTGAGGAAATCTGCTCCTTATAATAATTACTGTAGGGCACACCACGAAGATACCAAGCAAAATGCTTCCGTGCTTCCAGGCAAGCGATATGCTCCCCCTTGTCCGCCTTAGCAAGTTCAAATTGCTTTAAAGCAATGTCCACACGCTGGGCAAGAGGCGGACGGGTGTAGCTCTCCCCTGCCAAAGCAGATTTCACCTCGGCAAAAATCCAAGGGTCACCAAAGGTTGCTCTGCCAATCATCAGCCCGTCCGCACCAGTCCATTTCAAGCAACGGATAGCAGTCTCTCCGTTGATCACATCGCCATTGGCAATCACCGGAACGGAACGCTCCTGCTTGACTTTGGCAATCATATCCCAGTCTGCCGTTCCGGAATACAGCATACTCCGGGTGCGGCCGTGAACCGTAATTAAGGAAGCGCCACAGTCCTCCATACGGGCAGTAAAGTCCAAAACATTGATACTGCCCTTATCCCATCCCAAACGGCATTTTACCGTCACAGGCACATCCACAGCCTTCGCAATCGCTTTCACGATTTCTCCTGCCAGCTCCGGGGTGCGCATCAGGCCGCAACCGTCTCCGGAATTTGCAATTTTCGGCATAGGGCATCCCATATTGATATCTAAAAAATCGCAGCCGGAATATTCCGATGCAAGGCAGGCAGCCTGGGCCATAATCTGAGGGTCATTGCCGAAGATTTGCGCGCCGCACACAGTCCCCTGCGTCTTTTTCAAAAGCGCCTTGCTCTTTTGATCCTGATACACCAAAGCCCGGGAGGATACCATTTCCGTTACCGTCACATCTGCACCCAATTGGCCGCAGATGTTTCGGAAAGCCCAGTCCGTTACACCGGCCATAGGACCTAAAAACAAGGGATTATTTAATTCATAATGACCAAGCCGCACTGCGCTCACCTCCCATTTGGGGAGATTATAGCACAGTGCGGCCTATTTTACAAGTCAAAACAGATGGGTCAGCAGCCACAAAAATCCGGTTGCCATTGCGCCACCACAAGCCCAAACCGGGCCATATAGGTAATTCTTCCGTTTCTTGCCACCTGCTTTATTCATCAGGTGTTTTGCCTCTTTTAACAGCGTTTCGTCAGAAACGCCCACCTGACCGTCCTTGAGAATAAAGATTGCCTGCTCAAAAAGCTCCGGTTCCGGAGATTGCACCACAATAACCTGCCGGGATATACCTTTTACCATACTTACCGCCTCCGTTGGCAGTATTCCCCAGTTTTACCGGCATCATACATCCTTAGGCGGTTTATAGCGACCCAACGGTTCCCATTCCGGTAGCGGAAAACGCTGCATAGCGCCAAACACACGGTCTTTTAAGTCCGGATACTTGGCGGTCAGGTCATAAATCAGTTGTTTAATCTCCTCACGCTTGGTTTGCTTATCTACCGGACAGCGATTTTCCAATACCGGCAGATTTTGCCGGGTCACGAAGTTATCTATTGTCTGCTCGTGAATATACAGCATAGGTCGGATTTGGATAATTCCGGTTCTGTCCAAATTAGTCACCGGCTGGAAACAGCTAATGCGCCCTTCATATAATAAGGACATCATAAAGGTTTCCACTGCATCGTCATAATGGTGTCCCAAAGCCAGCTTATTCAGCCCCTTATCCAGCAGCGCCTGATTTAATGCACCACGGCGCATTTTCGAACACATAGAGCAGGGGTTCTTTTCCTTCCGGTAGTCGAAAATCACAGGAGCAATTTCAGTCTTTATTATAGTATAAGGTACCTCTAATTTTTCACAAAGCGCTTCAATCAGAGAATAGTCCATTCCTAAGCCCATATCAATTGTGATTGCTTCCAGCTCAAAGGATGCAGAATGGTATTTTTTCAGCTCCGCCAGAAACACCAAAAGCCCCAGAGAATCCTTTCCTCCGGACACGCCCACACCGATTTTATCTCCAGGCTCAATCATCCTATAGTCTTCCACACAGCGACGAATCAGCCCAATTAGTCTTTGCATATAGGATTCCCTCCTAAAAAATTGTAAAATAGAAAGTTAGTATTTAAGAGCTTTTAAGAGTTTTTGGGAGTATTTAAGAGCTCTTTCAGGTTTTCATAAAATTTATTCAAAAAACTGTTGACAATTTGATGTGCTTATGGTTTAATAATCAAGCGTTTTGCAGACATTGTAATGCCTGCATCTGAATTTGTCAAAATATTTTACCTATTGGAGGAACGCATAATGTCCACTACACTGCTGAAAAAGGAGACCGTTGAGCGTCAGTGGTATATCATCGACGCAGCGAACAAGCCCCTGGGCCGTACTGCTGTGACCGTTGCTAACCTGCTCCGCGGCAAGCACAAGACCACCTTCACCCCCAATGTCGACTGCGGCGATAATGTTATCGTTATCAACACCGACAAGGCCATTCTCACCGGCAACAAGCTGGAGCAGAAGACCTACTACCGTGTTACCGGTTGGATTGGCGGTCTGAAGGAGACCAAGGCTCGTATCATGATGGAGAAGCGCTCCGACTACGCTTTCGAGCTGGCTGTTAAGGGTATGCTGCCCAAGAATTCCATTGGCCGCAACTCCCTGACTCGTCTGCACCTGTACAAGGGTGAAGAGCATCCCCACGCTGCCCAGAAGCCCCAAGCATGGACCCTGTAATTAGGAGGTAATCGATTATGTACGAGAGCAAGAAGAAGTATAGCTACGGCACCGGCCGCCGTAAGTCCTCCGTTGCCCGTGTTCGTGTTTACGAAAACGGCACCGGTTCCATTATCATCAATGGCCGTGATATCGACGACTACTTCGGTCTGGAGACCCTGAAGCTGGTTGTTCGTCAGCCCCTGGTTACCACCGATATGGTTGGCAAGGTTGACATCGTTGTTACCGTTGCTGGCGGCGGCGTTTCCGGTCAGGCCGGCGCTATCCGTCACGGCATTTCCCGTGCTCTGCTGACCGTAAATCCTGAGTACCGTGCTACTCTGAAGGCCGCAGGTCTGCTGACCCGTGACCCCAGAATGAAGGAAAGAAAGAAGTACGGCTTGAAGGCTGCACGTCGCGCACCTCAGTTCTCCAAGAGATAATTTACTTCTCATCAAGAACATCAAAAACCCAGAAACCGCAACGGTTTCTGGGTTTTCTTTTTGTCTTAAAATCTATTTTGGTGCAAATTATAAAAAGGCACATTACAACCGTAAAGGAGAGATATATGATATAAAACTCCAATAAACGCACAGGAAAGAACAGTAATAAAATACTGCCGAGGATAGGAAAACTTGTGAGTATATTTGCAACAGGCTTTATCATCTATTTACCTAAAAATTGGAATTGGTTTACCTATTTTCAGTAATCCATTTCTTTGACCAAACAAACAATGTTTCAGACATCAAATCGAACTCTACTGTTCCGCCGTTTTTCAAATTCAAAAAGGTTTCGACAATTACCCGTTCATCGGAATATACAACTTTGAGCAATTCTTTTTGGTGACTGATATAGTTACCTGTTTGCTTGAAAGCAATTGCCTGAACAACGAAAGAAGCAGATTTGTACAGTCCACGCAAAATATCTTCGCTCTTTTCATACAGCATATTGTGTACACATCCGTGGAATATGTTGCAGGCACCGATTTTGATTGCTCTGTTCACCGCACTCTCATCAACAACTGCCATCACTTCGTCAAGACTCCCCTTGATCGGTGTGGTGTCATGACAAAACTGGAACAGGTCAGATGGCTCCCAATTCAAAATCTCATCCTTGCCTGAGAGAAAACCACAAATCAATTCTCTGCGAGGAAGGGTATCCAACATTGTGTTATAAGCTTGGATGTCCACAGCAGACAATTCATCCAGCATTACAACAATGTCAATATCGCTTGTTTCAGTTGCTTCAGCACGACCATAACTGCCTTGTAAACGAACAAACCACACACGGTTTCCAAAAGTCTCATTTAATGCCTGCAAGAAGTTTTTCATCCATGCAGTAATATCTATCATTTTAATATCCTCATCCAATTCCAATTTATCAAATTGATTAGATTATACCATAAATTATTCAAAATAGCAATATTTCTGCAATCTTCATGAGTCATGATGATTCTTTATGGAAACCTTTTTGAAAATATGGTGAAGAAAGACGGCAAGTTCCTTACCATAGATTATTCATTAGTATGCTTGAATATATCAACGAAGAGACTGCTAAATGGGGTTTTAGCAAAACAAAACCGCACAATATACACGATTTCAAACGATATTACACGATATAAACGGTACACCGAAAGCTCCAAGAGATAATTTGCTTCACATCAAGAACTTCAAAAACCCAGAAACCGCACCGGTTTCTGGGTTTTCTTTATGCAATTTTACTTGCCCGAGAATCGAAATTTCATACTTTAATATCTTTTTGCACCAGGTTCTTTTGTTGCACTTGGGACACTTTAGGTAGCGAGTAGTTCCACAGTGCATCGCATTAAGTGCCTGCGTATAGGTAGGCACAATCTCGTGACCGCAATTTTTGCACTTATAGGCGCCAACGCTTACTTCCAACTTTAATGCATAGAAGCAAGGTATCAAAAAGAAAACGCAAATTCCCAGAATTGTAACAAGCTGCAAAGGACCTTCGGGTATTAAAAATGCGGCGATAAAGATACCTGCAAGCAAGGCAGTCAAACTGCTAATCATAATGATCCACATAGACGACCAAATTGTTTTATTCTTTTGCTCTAATTCTTTTGCCATATCCAGCAAAAGCTGTTCGTTTTTATCATTATCGTTTTTCATATTGATTTTCTCCCCACTTAATAATTCATTGACACTGATGCTCAGAATATCGCAGAGCTCAAGCATAATATTGGCATCCGGCATTGCTTTGCCGCGTTCCCACTTAGAAATTGCTTTAACCGTAATATTAAGCTTCTCTGCCAACTGCATTTGTGTTAAATTTTTCTGTTTTCTGCTTTCGGCAATAAATTTACCGACTTTCATTTGGTTCATGCTCTGCCTCCCTTCGCATTCAGTGTATCATTCATAGCATACAAAGTACACCTACCATTGGTTTAGTGAGGAGATGTAAACCGTTGGTAGAGTGATAAAGACCATTTATTATATTAAATTAGCTGCTGCTCGTTAATCATCAACTTGAATTGTAAGCCGAGTTTCTCGGCGGCTTTTCTGCACAAAATCATCCGGTTCATAAAGATTTCAAAATAATCCATCACCGAACCATACTGCGTATCAACTGTAAGCTTCAATTTTACAAGGGTGTGCTCCTCGTTAATCTTCAAAACGGATTTTTTAACGGAATAATTTACTCTATCGTGAATATCAAAGGTGGAAATATCTTGGTTGCGAACCCGGCTTCTGCGCACATCTGCTTTATCCGCAAGAATAAGCGCTGCGGAAACTGCGTTAACCGGAACGCCGGTGCCTTCATCGTGATTACCGATTGCAGTCACAATCGTGGCGATTTCCCCAGGGTCACAGCCCATATCATTGAGAATACTCCACGCCATTACCGCACCGGACTGAGAATGCTCCTTCCGGTTCACCAAATTACCGATATCGTGCAGATATCCGGCAATTTTCGCCAGCTCCACCGTGCGCTCGTCGAAACCCAATGTTGTCAAAATATAACCGGCAGTTTCTGCAACATGAACTACATGGGCAAAGCTGTGTTCCGTAAAGCCCAGACTGGAAAGAGATTCATCTGCAGAAATGATATATGTTCGGATTGCTTCACTTTTTGTCACTTGTTCATATGTGAGCATAGCATCGCCTCCTGATAGAAAAATTCTACCAAAAACGAATGCAATAGTAAAGCTTTTCAAAAAATTTTTACAAAAATTTTACCACATTATGAAAAACCGGGTTATAAAACATTCACCCTGTAATGCTCCAGCCAATAGTTGATTTGCAGCATATAGGCAATGGTTTGCGGCACTTTCATAAGCTGACCGTACCAAGGCCACTTAAATTCACTTGTCAGCAAGCTTTCCAAAGCATCCTTTTTGACAATTTGCAGAATTGGTGCGTCCGGAGCTTGTATGAGACTAATCAGCCTTTGGCGGACAATTTGCAAGTATCTAGGATCAAAGGTTTTGGGATAGGGGCTCTTTTTCCTGTGCAGCACCTCTAATGGCAGATACTCCGACATTGCATACCGCAGAAGACCCTTTTCCTGCCCTCTGTAATCCTTAAATGACCAAGGTACGCCGTAAAGATATTCTGCTATCCTGTAGTCACAAAACGGCACACGCACCTCAAGACCGCTAAACATACTCATTCGGTCCTTACGATCCAAAAGCGTCTGCATGAACCATCGTTGATTTAGATTTACCATCTCCTTCATTCTTCTCTCTTCCGGGGATGTGCCCGGCAAAATATCACACTGCGCAATGGTCTGGGCATATTTGTCCTGCACATATTCCGTCGGGTTTAGCTTTTCTAAGACAGCAGGGTGTAAAAACTGCGCTCTTTCCTGGGTATTTTGCGCCCAGGGGAAGCCGTCACGAGCCCGAACCTCCGGGTCACGATACCAGGGGTATCCTCCAAAAATCTCGTCTGCACACTCGCCGGAAAGGGCTACTTTCACATATTTGCGAATTTCCCTGCAAAATACCAATAGAGAAAAATCCACATCCGCCATTCCCGGCAAATCCCTGGCGATAGTTGCCTGCTCCAAAGCATTTACCAAATCCTCCGGTGTCAGTACGGACCAATGATGCTCGCTTTGCAGATAGCTTTGCATAATTTGAATGAAGGAATTATCGGAATTTGGCTGGAATTTCCCGGGCACAAAATACTTGTCGTTATTTTCGTAATCTACGGAAAAGGTCGGCAGTTTTCCATTAAATTTCCCACTTTCCTTTGCACACACAGAGGAAATCAGGCTGGAATCCAGACCGCCTGAGAGAAATGTACCAATGGGTACATCGGAAACCATCTGTCTGCGAATGGAATCTGTGACAAGATATCGTACATAGTCTGCAGTTTCTTCAAAGTCCTCGGTATGCTCTCTGTCACGAAGCTTCCAGTATCTGCGCCAATTCCATTTCCCATTTACAAAATAGCCGTAACAGCCGGGTTCTAATTCCGATATACCCTTAAATACTCCGTTTCCCGGCGTTCTACCGGGGCCAATCAACAAAATTTCTGCTACGCCGGTTGCATCAATTTCAGCCGAAACCCCCGGGTATTCTAAAATTGTCTTAATTTCAGAAGCAAAGAGCAGTGTATCTGCCTGTTGTTTGTAAAACAACGGTTTCACACCTATTTTGTCCCGGGCAAGAAAAAGCTTTTTCCGCTTATGTTCCCAAACTGCAAAAGCGAAAATGCCGTTAAACTGCTCCACGCAACCCTCATTCCACTGGGCATAGGCGTGCAAAACCACCTCTGTGTCAGAATGTCCTGTAAATCTATGTCCTAATTTTACAAGCACGCTGCGAATCTCGTCCGTGTTATAAAGCTCGCCGTTATATACAATTGTAAATTGTTCTCCCTTCCAAGACACAGTCATAGGCTGACTACCCCCTGCAGGGTCGATAATGGCCAAGCGGCTGTGAAGCAGACAGCATTCCTCTTTTTGCCATATCCCCTGCCCGTCCGGACCTCTGCGCTTCATAGTACCCAGCATCTTCTGTGCGATCAACTCCTCATAGGGAAGTCCTACAAAACCGGCTATTGCACACATATTCATTCCCCTTTCCATAGGTATTCTATGTACATAGTCTTAATGTGTGCAACGCTGTCACAGAAGTAAATTCAAAACATATAATAACCCGAGACTATGGAAAGGTGTGATACATTTGAGTGCAACCGGTTACATACAGGTTCACGCATACACAAGCTACGCAAGATTTCCATTGGAGGATGTTGCCATTACTGTTACGGATACAGATGGCGCCGCTATCGCTATGCGTCTGACAAACCGAAGCGGAATTTTGGATGCGCCAATTGAGATTCCCGTACCGGATACCTCTGCCGGTCAAAGTCCCAACACAGGAATCATACCCTTTAGCGTAGTTGATTTATACGCAAGGGTGAAGGATTTCGAGGAAATTCACATCGAACGGCTACAGGTATTTCCCAACATTGTGACAAACCAAAATTTAGAAATGATTCCCTTATCGGAATTACCCCAAAACTGGAACCAGGCAGAAATTTTCGACACGCCTGCACAAAATCTGTAGTGGAGGTAACAATATGCCACAGGTTACGCCCTTTGTACCGCAAAGAATAACCGTCCATCTGGGTTCACCGTCTTCCAATGCGGCCAATGTTACTGTTTCCTTTTCCGATTATGTAAAAAATGTTGCATCCAGCGAAATTTATCCTACCTGGGATGAAAGCGCACTGCGTGCAAATATTTTGGCAATCGTTTCCTTTGCCCTAAACAGAGTGTACACAGAATTTTACCGAAGCAGAGGCTATAGCTTTGATATTACCAGTTCTACCGCATATGACCAGGCGTTTGTCAACGGCAGAGCATTCTTCGAAAACATCTCTCGTTTGGTGGATGAATTGTTTAATGACTATCTCCGGCGGCCCGGATTTGTAGAACCACTTGCCGCAAAATTCTGCAACGGCACTACTGTCACATGCGAGGGCTTAAGCCAATGGGGCAGCGAAAATTTGGCACAGCAAGGATATAACTCCACACAAATTCTGCAGAGCTATTATGGAGATGTGGAAATCGTTACTAACGCTCCTGTGAGAGGGTACTCCTCCTCTTACCCAGGTACGCCAATACGAAGAGGAAGCACAGGTCCTAATGTTGTTGTCATTCAGACATCTCTAAACAGAATCGCTCAGAATTACCCTGCGATTCCCAAAATACCTGCAGTTGACGGTATTTTTGGCAGTCGCACCGAAGCTTCGGTGATTGCATTCCAGCAAATATTTGGATTAACTCCGGACGGCATTGTTGGTCGCAGCACTTGGTATGCACTTGTCAGGCTATACACTGCAGTCACCGCCTTGTCCGAGTTGCGTAGCTTAGGTCAGCAGTTTTATGCAATTAACTGGTCACCTCCCGGCGGTTTGGATGTAGGTGACTCCGGAGAAAAGGTGCGTCTACTGCAATATATGCTTTCTGTGCTGTCTGCCCACATTCCGTCAATACCGCCGGTTAATATTGACGGCATCTACGGTCAACAAACCAAAAATGCAGTATTGGCGGCGCAGCGCAGATTTCAGTTGCCGGAAACCGGTACAGTAGGTGCGCAAACCTGGGATGAAATATATGACCAATATTCTGGCATTGAAAATACAGTCTTCCGTGACGGAGAAAGCTTCCCCGGTAGTCTGCAAAACAACAGAGGCAACCCCCGAACAAATTATGCAAGAACCAGCACAATGACCCAGTTCCCCGGCAGAAACCTTAGTATCGGCGCTCAGGATGTTATTAAGCAGGAGGTGGTTCGATGAGGCCGGCCGAATCTTTTGTGGAACAACCCATCCGAAGTCTACAAACTATGCTCAGAGTTTTGTCAGAGGATGACCGTTCTCTACCCACCGTAGTCCCGGACGGTATATATGGGCCAAGCACGATGAACGCAGTTACAGCATTTCAGCGCCGGTACGGTCTACCGGTTACAGGAATAGTTGACCAGCGCACCTGGGATAATATCGTGGAGGTCTACGAGCTGGCTATTATCAGAGTTGGTCCGGCACAACCGATCGAGATTATCTTAGACCCGGGGCAGGTTTTCCGAAAGGGTGACGCAAGTCCTTATATTTACCTGCTGCAAAGTATGCTGACACAGCTTTCCAATGACCATCCGTCTATCGCACAGCCCAATCATACCGGAGTTATGGACGACAACACAGTTCAGTCTCTTGCGGATTTTCAAAAGCTATCCGGACTGCCGGAAAACGGAGAGTTTGATAGGCTGGTATGGAAGCATTTGGTGCTTCAGTTTACCTTAAACGCACATCATAATGCCGCAGTTCACAGAAATACCTGAGCAATAGAATAAATATTGTTAACTTTTTAAGAACTTTCCAAAATCTTACAAAGATTCACTTGATTTGAGATAAAATAACGCCTATAATATATGAAACGCAATTAATCTGGAGGCAAATATGCACATGAAAGACTGGAAAAAGGAAATATGGACAATACCAAACATACTGAGTCTGCTTCGGCTTGTTTTAATTCCTGTCTATGTGGCTATTTATCTCAACGCACGGGATAACGCTGATTACTATATTGCCGCCGGAATTTTAGCGGTTTCCTGCCTTACTGATTTGATTGACGGAAAAATAGCAAGACACTTTAATATGATTTCCAATGTGGGCAAAATTTTGGACCCCCTGGCAGATAAATTAACCCAATTTGCCCTTATACTTTGCCTTACGGTCAAACATCCCATACTCTGGTATTTGGTTGGCTTATTTGTCGTAAAGGAAAGTTTTCAGTTGATTGCCGGTGGCATCAACCTGAAAAAAGGAAAAATGCTAAAGGGTGCACTGATTTCCGGAAAGGTTTGCACAACCGTATTATTCGTCAGCTTAATCCTTATGGTTATGCTACCCGGCTTGTCCGATGATGTGATTTTTGGCATATTCCTGACAGATGTCATATTTATGCTCATCTCCTTTACCGATTACCTCTTTACTTACTTTAGAGGTGGTAATCATTTTCAATCCCTGGATGATTAACCTGAGATTTTTATCTCAGGTTTTTTCTTTGTCCTGTGATTGATTCTTTAAGAAATATGTGATAAAATAGCGAAAAGCCGGCAGGCAGATAAATAGGAGGAAGATAATAATGGATTATAAAAAATTACAAAACGGCAGTGATATCCGTGGTGTCGCCCTGGAAGGTATCGAAGGGCAGCACATTAACCTAACCGAGCAGGTTTGTATGGATATCGGCCGTGGTTTTGCCCTTTGGCTCATAAAGAAAACCGGAAAGACCGAACTGCGTGTTGCAGTCGGCCGGGATTCCCGTCTGTCCGGCAAAACACTCTCCAACTGGATTTGTAAGGCTATGAGCGAGCAAGGTCTCCAGGTCACCGATTTCGGTATGGCCAGTACCCCTGCGATGTTTATGTCCACCGTCACAGAGGGTTTTCGCTTTGACGGCTCTGTAATGATTACCGCCAGTCACCTGCCCTTTAACCGCAATGGTTTTAAGTTCTTCACCGCAGAAGGCGGCTTGGAATCTGCAAACATTAAAGAAATTTTAGCATATGCAGAAGGTGCTGATACTACCGGTCTGCGCCCCGGAAGCATTATTTCCGGCGAATTTATGGATACATACGCAAAAATCCTTGCTGATAAAATTCGTTCCGCTACCGGAAGTGAAAAGCCCCTGGAAGGTTTCCGTATTGTGGTAGACGCCGGTAACGGCGCTGGTGGCTTCTATGCGGACAAGGTTCTGAAGCCCTTGGGTGCCAATACCGACGGCAGCCGTTATTTGGAACCGGATGGCAGCTTCCCTAACCACATCCCAAACCCTGAAAACAAAGAGGCTATGGAGAGCATTACCCAGGCTGTCAAGGAGACCGGTGCCGATTTGGGCATCATCTTTGACACCGATGTGGACAGAGCCGGTGCTGTTTTGTCTGACGGCAGTGAGTTAAACAGAAATCGCATTATTGCAATGCTGTCTGCTATTTTACTCCGTGAGCATCCCGGCACCACTATCGTCACCGACTCCATTACCTCCACCGGCCTTGCTAAGTTTATTGAAGAAAAGGGCGGTATTCATCACCGCTTTAAGCGTGGCTACCGCAATGTGATCAACGAGTCCATCCGTCTGAACAGCCAAGGTCAGGACAGCCAGTTGGCAATTGAAACCTCCGGCCACGGTGCGCTGAAGGAAAACTATTTCCTGGACCACGGCGCTTATTTGGTAACCAAACTCCTAATCGAGCTTGCCCGTGGCAAAAAAGAAGGCTACACACTGGAATCCTTGATTTCCACATTGGAAGAGCCTGCTGAGAGCATCGAATTCCGTATGAATATTCTCTTAGAGGACTTTAAGGCATACGGACAGAATGTTATTGACGAGTTAAACGCATACGCCGGTAAACAGGCTGGCTGGTCCTTGGCTCCCAGCAATTTCGAAGGCGTTCGTGTAAACCTGGACGAAGAACACGGCAACGGCTGGTTCCTGCTCCGTCTTTCTCTGCATGACCCCCTGCTTCCGTTGAACATCGAAAGCAACTGCGTCGGCGGTGCAAAGGTAATTGCAAAAGAACTGAGCACCTTCCTTGCCACCTTCGATAAGCTGGATACCGCTTCCCTGCTCGATTACACTCGCTGACAAACAGAGAAAGCCCTCATTCCAACGAATGAGGGCTTTCAATTTTGACTGCACAAAAGGTAAAGAAAAAAACCACCCTATTGGGTGGTTTCTTGTGGCGGAGAAGGAGGGATTTGACCCCTCGATACCCTTTTGGGGTATACACGATTTCCAATCGTGCGCGCTCGGCCAGCTACGCGACTTCTCCATAGAGATGACCTTGCACAGTCAGCTTGCTTATATTACTCCATATGCGCAGATTTGTCAAGTACTTTTTTAATGTCCCTTGACAATTTTGTTTTTTCAGTTGACAATAAAGAGAAAAGTCGATATAATGTTCTGGCTTGCAAATTGCTATGCTACTGTGGCTCAGTCGGTAGAGCAGCTGATTCGTAATCAGCAGGTCGCCGGTTCAAGTCCGGCCAGTAGCTCCAAAAAACCCTTGAACGATTGTTCAAGGGTTTTTTGTTTGTTTTCTAATTAAACTCCAATATCAGTTCCAGCGCCGCTTGTACCGCTTGTTTACGGACAGCGTTTCTATCTCCGGAAAAGAAAAATCTTTTAGAAATCGTACCGTTTTTGTCGCTATATCCGATAAAGACAGTGCCAACCGGATTTCCAAACTCATCCCCGTCAGGACCGGCAAGACCAGTCACAGACACAGCCACATCTGCACACAATGTATTTCTTGCACCTGATGCCATTTCTTCCGCAACTGAAGCACTGACAGCCCCTTCCCGATCAAGGGTTTCCGGCCTTACTCCCAACTGACAAATTTTCACCGCATTGGTATAGCTGATAATGCCACCCTTGTAAACCTTGGAGCTGCCGGGAACAGCAGTCAGCTCTGCACCGATACCGCCGCCGGTGCAACTTTCAGCCGTGACCAAGGTGCGACCTTGCAGAGCCGCAATTACATCACAGGAAAGCTTCATCACTGTACTTCACCGTAACCTTTTCTACCCCGGCAACCGCTTCAGCAATCAGTGCCTCTCTATCCAGCTTCCGTTCCGCATGGAGCAATTGACCCAAATGGGGCTTGGTCTTAGGATGCTTCGGAGTAAATACCGTACAGCAGTCCTCATAGGGCAAAACTGCGGTCTCCATTGTACCAATCTTCCGGGCAATCGTAATAATTTCTTCCTTATCCATACCAACCAATGGCATAAAGATCGGAATATCCACAACAGCACCGGTTACCGCCATAGCCCCCATAGTCTGGCTGGCTACCTGACCAAGATTTTCACCGGTAATTAACGCTTTACAGCCATCATCCTTCGCAATTGCCTGAGCGATTTCCATCATAAACCGGCGCATAATCAAGGTAAAGTATTCTTCCGGACAGTTATCCCGAATTGCCTCCTGAATTTGCGTAAAGCTGACAATATTCACAGTCATTCTGCCGCAGTACTTTGTCACAAGTCTGGCAAGCTCCAGCACCTTATTCTTGGCAAGCTCGGAGGTGTATGGATAGGAGAAGAAATGCACGCATTCAATCTCCACACCACGCTTCGCCATCATATATGCCGCAACAGGAGAATCGATACCGCCGGACAAAAGACACATAGCTCTGCCGCCTACACCGCTGGGCAACCCGCCGCCACCCGGCGCAGCAGGGCCGTGCACATAGGCCGCCAAATCCCGAACCTCCACATAGACGGTGTACTCCGGATTATGCACATCCACTTTGCAATTGGGGTGGGCTTCCGCCAATCGACCGCCTATTTCCTGGGAAATAGCAATAGAGGTCATTGGGAAGGATTTATCCGAACGCTTGGACTCCACCTTGAAGGATTTGGCACAGTCCAAATCATCACCTAAATACTCCTCAACAGCGTTATAAATGCTGTCTAAATCCTTTTCACAAGGACGGCATCGGCACAGACTGACCAAGCCGAAAATACTGTGACAGGCTTCCCAAGCACCTTCTACATCTGCCTCGTCATCCATAGGTTGGACATAAACGGTAGACTGCATAATATAAACATCAAAATTGCCATAGACTTTTACACGACGGCGAATATTTTGACGAAGCTTGTCCTCAAACTGGCGTTTATTGGCACCTTTCAGCACAATTTCTCCCAGCTTTAGCAAAAAAATCTCGTTCACAACTTTACTCCTAACATTACAAATTCACAGTGCGGTACTGAATTGCTTCTGCAATATGTCCACTGTTAATGGTTTGACAGCCCTCCAGATCGGCAATGGTTCTTGCAACCTTTAGTATTCGGTCATAGCTTCTCGCCGTTAGACCAAAAACATCAAAGGCCCGGCGCAATAATTCCGCAGACTCATCATCCAAAACGCAAAAACGGCGCAATTCGTTTGGGCCCATCCGGGCATTGCACATACCAGAGCTTTCCCCATAACGGCGGTTTTGCATCATTCGTGCCGCATTCACACGCTTCTTAATCTCCGAGGATGGCTCCCCTTCCCGTCTTTTCTGCAAATGCTCATAAGGCACTGCCGGCATCTCCATTATGATATCAATTCTGTCAAGCAATGGTCCGGAAATACGGCTTCTGTAGGTATCAACCGCAAACTGCGAACAGGTACACCGACCGGAAGGATCACCGTACCAACCGCATTTACAAGGGTTCATAGCACAAACCAGCATAAACTCTGCAGGATAATTTACTGTACCGGACACACGGGATATGGTAACAGATCCATCCTCCAAGGGCTGGCGCATCAAATCCAAGGTATCCTTCTTAAATTCAGGGAATTCGTCCAAAAACAGAACACCCTTATGCGCCATAGATATTTCACCGGGTTTTGGGTTTGTTCCACCACCTGCCAAGCCCATATTGGAAATCGTATGGTGGGGTGAACGAAATGGACGCTGCATTACAAGTGGAGACTTCTCAGAGAGCATTCCCAATACAGAGTATATCTGCGTAACCTCCAGCGATTCTGACCAAGTCATATCCGGCAGAATAGAAGGCAGACGCTTACTGAGCATACTCTTACCGGAACCGGGAGGGCCAATGAGCAGAATATTATGGCTGCCGGCGGCAGCAATTTCCATTGCACGCTTTGCATTTTCCTGACCCATAACATCCTTAAAGTCCGGCATCAGCTCATCCCGTCGCTCCGGCACCCAAATTGGCTCCTCCGTAAGCTCTGTCTCACCGGATAACGCAGAAACCAATTCCGCAACGGTACGAACCGGAATAATGGCAGCGCCGTGAGAAAGTGTTGCCTCTGCCGCATTCTTCTCAGGAACATACAGGGTTTCAATTCCAGCATATTTTGCCGCAATTGCCATAGGTAATATACCGTTTACCGGCCGTATTTGGCCGTCCAGGCTTAACTCGCCAATAAAAGCGCAGGTGGAGCTGGGTCTTTTAACCGCACCGCAGGCACACATAATACTTAACAAAATCGGCAGGTCAAAATGTGTGCCAACTTTTCGTACATTGGCTGGCGCCAAATTCACGGTTATTCTTCCGGTGGGAAAACGCAGTCCACTGGTCTTTGCTGCCGCACGGACACGCTCTCTTGCCTCTTTAACTGCCAAATCCGGCAAACCTACTATATCAAAGCTGGGTAAACCGTTGGATATATAACATTCAACTGTAATTGCGCAGCCACGAATGCCATTTACATTTGCTGTTTGAATACTGCAAATCATTTACTCAACCCCTTTTCACTATCATAACGCATTCTAAATCAAAACACAATTCTTTTTTTCTCTAACTATTTCCTCAATATATACATTTATCCAGCCAATACTGACATCTGTGTGTTTTTTTCGAAACTCTTTGCAGTAAAATGCTTTACAAATCAAAAAGAAAGTGATATGATATGTGAGTTGAAAACTGAATACATTAGGAGGTATTTCATTATGGCAAGAAAGTTTAAAACAATGGACGGCAATACTGCTGCCGCCCACGTCAGCTATGCCTTTACTGAGGTTGCTGGTATCTATCCCATTACCCCGTCCAGCCCTATGGCCGACTATGTTGACCAGTGGTCTGCTGCCGGCCGTAAGAACATTTTTGGTGACACCGTTAAGGTTGTCGAGATGCAGTCCGAAGCCGGTGCTGCTGGTACCGTACACGGCTCTTTGGCCGCAGGTGCTCTGACCACCACCTACACTGCTTCTCAGGGTCTTCTTCTGATGATCCCCAACATGTACAAGATTGCAGGCGAATTGCTGCCCAGCGTATTCCATGTTTCTGCCCGTACTGTTGCTGCCCAGGCGCTGAACATCTTCGGTGTCCACTCCGACGTTTACGCCTGCCGCCAGACCGGTTTCGCCATGCTGGCTGAGACCAACGTGCAGGAAGTTATGGACCTGGGTGCTGTCGCACATCTGGCTTCCATTGAGGGTCGTGTTCCCTTCATTAACTTCTTTGACGGCTTCCGTACTTCCCACGAGATCCAGAAGATCGCTATTTGGGATTACGAGGATCTGAAGGAAATGACCAACATGGATGCTGTTAAGGCTTTCCGTGATCACTCCCTGAACCCCGAGCGTCCCGCAATGCGTGGCTCTCACGAAAACGACGACATTTTCTTCCAGCACCGCGAGGCTTGCAACAAGTACTATACTGCTCTGCCCGCAGTTGTTGAGAAGTATATGGCTAAGGGCAATGAGAAGTTGGGCACCAACTACCAGTTGTTCAACTACTACGGCGCACCCGATGCTGACCGCATCATCATTGCTATGGGTTCCGTTAACGACGTTATCGAGGAAGTTATTGACTACCTGAACGCTCACGGCGAGAAGGTCGGTCTGGTTAAGGTCCGTCTGTTCCGTCCCTGGAGCTCCAAGCACCTGCTGGCTGCTATTCCTGAAACTGCTAAGAAGATCGCTGTTCTGGACCGCACCAAGGAGCCCGGTTCTCAGGGCGAGCCTCTGTACCAGGATGTTGTTATGGCTCTGGCTAAGGCCGGCAAGAACGATGTTTCTGTTATCGGCGGCCGTTACGGCTTGGGTTCTAAGGATACCACTCCCGCTTCCTTCTTCGCAGTTTATGAAGAACTGGCTAAGGCTGAGCCCAAGCAGGAGTTCACTCTGGGTATCGTTGACGACCTGACCTACCTGTCCCTGGAGGAGAAGGTCTCCCCCAACACCGCTGCAGAAGGCACCATCGAGTGCAAGTTCTGGGGTCTGGGCGGCGACGGCACTGTCGGTGCTAACAAGAACTCCATCAAGATCATCGGCGACCACACCGGTAAGTACGTACAGGCTTACTTCCAGTACGACTCCAAGAAGACCGGTGGCGTGACCGTTTCCCACCTGCGTTTCGGCGACAAGCCCATCAAGTCCCCCTACTACATCAACAAGGCTGACTTCGTGGCTTGTCACAATCCCTCTTATATCACCAAGGGCTTTAAGATTGTTCAGGACGTTAAGCCCGGCGGTGTGTTCCTGATCAACTGCCAGTGGACTTTGGAGGAGCTGGAGCATCACCTGGATGCCGCTTCCAAGCGCTACATTGCCGAAAACAACATTCAGTTGTACCTGATCAACGCCATTGACCTGGCTATCAAGGTTGGCATGGGCAAGCGCACCAACACCATCCTGCAGTCCGCATTCTTCTCCCTGGCAAATGTTATGCCCAGTGAAGAGGCAATCGGCTACATGAAGGCTGCTGCTGAAGCTTCCTACCTGAAGAAGGGCCGCGACGTTGTTGACGCAAACTGGAACGCTATCGACGCAGGCGCTACTGCTTACACTAAGGTTGAAGTTCCCGCTGCTTGGGCAAATGCCGAAGCTAAGGCTACTGAAACTGTGCTGGTAGGCAACGCTGATACCGTCAATGTTGTTAAGAATATTCTGACCCCCGTTGGCAAGATGGACGGCTACAGCCTGCCTGTTTCCGCTTTCGAGCCCTACGCTGACGGTCAGTTCGCTCTGGGCGCATCCGCTTACGAGAAGCGCGGTGTTGCTGTGACCGTTCCTCACTGGGATGAGACCAAGTGTATCCAGTGTAACAACTGTGCATACGTTTGTCCTCACGCTACCATCCGTCCCTTCGCTTTGACTGAGGCCGAGGCTGCTGCTGCACCTGCAGCTACCAGAACTGTGCCCGTCAAGGCTGGTAAGGGTAAGGGTGTTTACACCTACACTATGGCTGTATCTCCTCTGGATTGTATGGGTTGCGGTGTCTGTGTTGGCGTATGTCCCACCAGCGCTATCACCATGGTTCCTCAGGAGCAGGAGCTTAACGAGCAGGAAGTCTTCAACTACATGGTTGCAAAGGTTTCCCAGAAGCCCGAAATGGAAGACAACACTGTTAAGGGCAGCCAGTTCAAGAAGCCTCTGCTTGAGTTCTCCGGCTCTTGCGCAGGTTGTGCTGAAACCTCTTACGCTCGTCTGGTCACTCAGTTGTTCGGCGATCGTATGTATATCTCCAACGCTACCGGCTGTTCCTCCATTTGGGGCGGTCCTGCTGCTACCTCTCCCTACTGCGTCAACGCTGAGGGTCACGGTCCTGCATGGTCCAACTCCCTGTTCGAGGACAACGCTGAGCACGGCTTGGGTATGTACACCGCACAGGCTGTGATCCGTGAGTCCCTGGCTAACAAGGTTCGCAAGGTTATGGAAGACACCTGCTGCGAGGATCGCAAGGCTGCATGTCAGGCTTGGCTGGATACCTTCAACGACGGTGAAGCTAACAAGGCTGCTACCAAGGCTCTGATTGAGAGCTTGGAAGCTAAGGTTTGCTGCGATACCGTTGCCGACATCCTCGACAAGAAGGCATACCTGTCCAAGAAGTCCGTTTGGATCTTCGGTGGCGACGGCTGGGCATACGACATTGGCTTCGGCGGTGTTGACCATGTGCTGGCTTCCAACAAGGATGTAAACATCTTCGTATTCGATACCGAAGTTTACTCCAACACCGGCGGACAGGCTTCCAAGGCTTCCAACATCGGTCAGGTTGCTCAGTTCGCAGCCTCCGGTAAGGAAACCAAGAAGAAGTCCCTGGCTGAGATTGCTATGTCTTACGGCTATGTGTATGTTGCTCAGATTGCTATGGGCGCAAACCAGGCTCAGACCATCAAGGCTATCACCGAGGCTGAAGCTTACAACGGTCCTTCCCTGATCATCGGCTACGCTCCCTGTGAGATGCACTCCATCAAGGGCGGCATGATGAACTGCCAGGCAGAAATGAAGAAGGCTGTCGACTGCGGTTACTGGAACCTGTTCCGTTTCGATCCTTCCAAGGAGACCGGCAAGTTCACACTGGACTCCAAGGCACCTAAGGGCGGCTACCAGGAGTTCCTGATGAACGAGGCACGCTACGCTCGCCTGACCCGTGAATTCCCCGAGCGCGCAGCTGATCTGTTCGCTAAGAACGAGGCTGCTGCTAAGGAGCGTTACGAGCATCTGGTGAAGCTGGTTGACCTGTACAAGGACTAATTTCTAGCTAGTATTTACCCTCCCCTGGTTTCTCAGGGGAGGGTTTTTCAAAGGAGATACTATATGCTGTGTACGATAGTGGACATCCGTGGTGATTATGCTTTTGTAAAATATGATGCCACCGGTGTGATTTCCGAAGTTGCCATTGCCCTACTCCCCTTTGGTTCTGATATTGGTGACAGGTTAAAATTTGAAGATTTTGAATTTACTAAAATTTAAAGGCGATGGACA
>JAZOME010000023.1:0-23499 GCA_045653685.1 Faecousia sp. | reverse complement strand
GTCATATTATCGTGGGTGCCGGTATAGCACACAGAATTCTCCGTATAGGCGTGGGGCAGATAATCTCCGGCCTCCCGGGAATCGAAGGCAAACTGCAACACCTTCATACCCGGATATCCGGAATCCAACTGCAGCTTACGGACCTCCGGGGTCACAAAGCCCAAATCCTCGGCGATAAATTCCAGCGCTGGCAACGCCTGCTGTACTGCCGTTATGAAATCCATACCGGGACCCTTCTCCCACCAGCCACCTACCGCAGTCGGGTCTGATGCAGGAATGGCCCAGTAGCTTTCAAAACCACGGAAATGGTCCAGCCGTACCACATCATACATTCCGGCTGCAGCCTGCAGACGGCGTATCCACCACCTGTATCCGGTCTTTCCCATCGTTTCCCAGTCATACAGTGGATTTCCCCACCTCTGACCGTCTGCGCTAAAGGAATCCGGCGGACAACCAGCCACCAGTTGAGGTCTGCGATTGCTATCCAACCGGAAGTTTTCCGGCGCTGCCCACACATCTGCCGAATCCAGTGGCACATAAATGGGCACATCTCCGATAATCCGTATGCCCTTGCTGTTGGCATAGCCACGCAAGGCTGTCCACTGCTTAAAGAACAGATACTGCACGAAGCAGTGGAAGGTAATGGTATCCTGCAGCTCCTGCCGGGCGCTGTCCAGTGCAGATGGGCTGCGCATCAAAAGGTCTTCCGGCCACTGCTGCCAGGGCATACCCTGGAATTTTTCTTTCAGCGCCACGAACAGCGCATATTCATCCAGCCACCCGGCCTGCTGGGCCATAAAGTTATGCAAAGCATCCTTATCCCAAAACCGCCGGTAGGCCATTTGCAGCAGTTCTGTACGATGGGCATACATTTTGCCAAAGTCCACCCTGCCTGCATCCGTGCCCCAATCCTTCTGCTCTACTTCCTGAGGCATCAGTAACCCTTCATTCACCAGCATATCCAGGTCAATCAGATACGGATTGCCTGCAAAGGTGGAAAGGGCCTGGTAGGGAGAATCCCCGTAGCCCGTGGGGCTAATGGGCAAAATCTGCCAGTAGGTCTGCCCTGCCTTACACAAAAAGTCCACAAAATCGTAGGCCGGTTTTCCCATAGTGCCGATGCCATAAGGACCCGGTAAGGATGTGATATGCATCAAAATACCGCTTTTGCGCATAGAATCAACCTCCTATGTGTCCAGTGCTCTCCCGTTGCTCTATCCGAAAGGGCACAGTTTCCTGCCTATGTCCGGTGCCGTTTTTTATACTGTCGATGAGTATGTCCACGCTTCTTCTTGCCAACAGCTCTGTGGATTGCACCACTGTGGAAAGCTGAGGTACCAGATAGCTTCCCAAAGGCAGACCATCGAAGCCCATAACCGAAACATCCTCCGGCACCCGCAGTCCGGCATCCCGAAGCGCCCGAATGGCGCCGATAGCCATAACATCTGCCACCGCAAACAGGGCTGTAAACCTTCGGCCATTATCCAGCAACGCCTTTGTTGCCTGATAACCGCCCATATAGGAATAGCGAACGCCCTGATAATCCAGCTCCTCATCAAACGCAATGCCCTGCTCCCGGAAGGCGTCCAGACAGCCTTCATAACGCAGACGGCTGGTGTCGGAGAGCAGGCGGTCACCGCCTACAATGGCAAATTTACGATGACCCTGGTCAATTAACGCCTTGATTGCCTGCCGGGAAGCCTCCCGGTCATCGGTGGTCACACTGGACAGATTGGAAAATACCTGTCCGCCGGCATTGTTGGTAATCAAAACGCTGGGAATATCAATCTTATCAAAATCGTTGCAAAAATTACGGCTGTTCCCCCCCAAGAAGATAATGCCCAGGGGTTTTTTTGTCCGGCAAAGCTGTACTGCCTGCAGTACTTCATTGCCATCTTCGTCCATATAATCCACGATAAGCGGATAGCCTGTCTTGGCAATCATAGCCTGAATTTTTTCCATTAAATCGCTGAAAAGCTCATTGGATGTGCCCTTCACCACCGCTAATATGGATGTTGCGTATTGCTGTTTCAGTTGCTTTGCGTTTTCGTTCAACTGAAACCCACTCTCCTTTGCCGCCTGCAGGATTGCCCGTCTGGCCTTCTGGCTGGCGTGGGGATGGTTGTTCAGAACCCTGGATACGGTTCCCAGGGAATACCCGGTCTTTGCTGCCAGGTCTTTTATGGTCATATTTCTCTCCTTATGAAGGGTTATTATCCCTTAACAGCACCGGCCGCTACGCCTTTGATAATATGCTTTTGGCAGGTAAGATAAAATACGATAACAGGGATGATGCTCAACAGAATCAGCGCCATCGTAGCGCCCAAATCCACGGTGCCGTAGCTGCCCTTCAGATATTGGATGTGGATTGGCAGCGTCCGGTACTTTGTGATATCCAGCACCAAATAAGGCAGCAGATAGTCATTCCATACCCACATAATCTCCAAAATTGCCACGGAAATCATGGTGGGCTTCAGCATAGGAAATACCACGCTGAAGAAGGTGCGGAAGGGAGAACAGCCGTCCATAGCGGCGGCTTCCTCGATATCCAGGGGTATGCTCTTAACAAAGCCTACAAACATAAATACCGCCAAGCCTGCGCCAAAGCCCAGATAAATCACCGGGATGGTCCAGGGGGTATTCAGCTTTAAGGTGTCTGCGGTTTTCGACAGGGTGAACATCACCATTTGGAAGGGCACCACCATAGAGAACAGACACAGATAATAGACAATTCGGCACACCGGAGAGTCCACCCGGGAAATATACCAGGCTGCCATAGAGGTAAACAGCAAAATCAGCGCTGTAGACAGCAGGGTGATGACCACGCTGTAAAGGGCAGATTTCCAGAAGGGATAGCCACCGAAGGTCATACCCTTAATGAAGTTGGCAAGACCTGCCCAGCTTTCCTTGGTGAACCAGGCAAAGGTCTCCGTCTTTACAAAGGTGTTCTGCTTAAAGGCGTTCAGCACCACCATTGCCACCGGGAACACATAGATCAAAGATAGCAGTGTAAAAAATACACTTAATATATTCCTGCGGAATTTTTGCGCAGTAAGAGAATCCTGTTTCATTATTGCTGCACCTCCTTTTTACGGGTAGCATTCAACTGGATTAGGCCCAAAGTCGCCACCAGCACGAAGAACAGCACAGCCTTCGCCTGAGCAACGCCCCGGGAGTTCACATTCTGACCGTAGAAGGTATTATAAATGTTCAGCGCCAGCATTTCCGTGGTATGAACAGCACTGCCGTCGGGATTGATGATATAAGGCAGGCCGCCGGTCAAAGCCAGGTTTTGGTCGAACAGCTTAAAGCCGTTGGTCAGCGACAGGAATATACAAATGGTGATAGAGGGCATCACATTGGGGATAATCACCTTAAACAAGCTATGCCAACCGTTGGCGCCATCGATTCGGGCAGCCTCCAGCATATCCCCCGGCACGGCTTGCAAGCCGGCAATGTAAATAATCATCATATAACCAATTTGCTGCCAGCACATCAGGATAATCAGGCCCCAGAAGCCCCAGGCGCTGTCCATCAGAATAGAGTTGTTGTAGGCGCTGAGCAGGCCATCAAAAATCATACTCCAAATATAACCCAGCACAATACCGCCAATCAGATTGGGCATAAAGAACACCGTACGGAACAGGTTTGCGCCCTTAATCTTTTGGGTCAGGGCATAGGCGATGGCAAAAGCCAGCACATTGATTAAGACCAAAGAAACAATGGCATACACCGCCGTGTAGCCAAAGGAGTAGCGGAAGCTCTCATCGGCAAAGGCCTTCAGATAATTGGAAATACCTACCCATTCCCACTTGCTGGTTGTCTTGAACTTTGTGAAGGACAGGAACAGGCCCTGAACAAACGGCCAAACAAAACCGATTAAAAATGCCGCCACCATAGGTAGCAAAAACAGCGGCGACCAACGCTGTATGGATCTGCGTATATTGCGACTTTTTATGGCAGATCCGCTAAGCTTACGCTTCATATCGCACCAACTCCTATTTTAAAATTCTATAATAATTGGGCACGGTTTGGGTCTCATGCGACCTGCACCGTGATATAAAAAACGGGGCGAGCATTATGCCCGCCCCGTCCACGCAAAGCGATTTTAGATCGGGATAAACCGAATATTAGCCGTTAGCAGCATTGTACTGGGTAGCCCAGCCGTTGATAAATGCAGTGACGACCTTTGCCCAGTTGTCCTGGGTGGGATTTGCGTTATACTCGTTCAGTGCGGAAACAGCAGTTGCACGGTAAGCGTCAACATTGGGCTGATAGTTGGTTGCCCACCACATGTTGTAGCAGCCGTCAGCCAGGTATGCGTTTGCCTGTGCCAAGAAGGGGTTGGTGGACTCAGCAGCCTGCTTGTAGGGCATAACGCCGAAGGTTGCAACAGCCTTCTCAGATGCTTCCTTGTCGGTGACCAGCCACTTCATGAATGCCAAAGTAGCTTCGATGTCTTCCTTGGAAGCTTCCTTGTTGACAGCCCAGTAGTTCTCAGTGCCGCAGTTCAAGCCAGCCTTCTCTTCACCCTCAACACCGCAGTAGTAGGGGATCATAGACAGGTTCTCAGCCTTCATGCCCTTGCCTTCCAGACCGGACCATTCCCAGTTACCGTTGAAGTAGAACAGAGCCTTGCCTTCTGCGAACTCTGCAGCAGCGTCAAAGCCGCCGTTTGCCAGAGCTGCGCGATCGGTCAGAGAATTGGTGACCATCAGGTCATACAGAGCCTTGTAGTTGTCCATGTACTCGCCAGTCAGAGTGGGGGGGCAAGTCTTCCATGCGTCGGGGTTCTTTGCAGCCTCGTAGTAGTACTCCAGGTTGATCAGGTGGCCGGTGAAACGCCAGGAAGAAGAGTCGTCCATACCGGAGGAGGAGAAAGCGTCAAAGCCCAGCTCAGCAGCACGGCTGTGAACGGATTCGGCAACTTCCTTCAGCTTGGCAAAGTTGGTGATATAACCGGGCTCAAAGCCAGCCTTCTTCAGCAGCTCGTTGTTGACGATGATGCCGTAGCACTCGTAGCAGTAGCCGATGGAGCACAGCTTGCCGTCCTTGTCGTAGAGCATATAAGCGTCGGTGTTCAGCTCCTTGGCGATGTCGGTATCCTTCAGATCCAGGCAGTAGTCGCCCCAGGTCTCAACAGCAGCCTGATTGCCCACCACAAACAGAGTGGGTGCACCGGTCTTGTCCATCTGTGCGGTCAGGGTCTCGTTGTAGGTGCCGGAAGCGGCAGTCACAACCTTGACCTCAACGCCGGTCTCGTCTTTGTACATCTTTGCAATTTCCTGCAGAGCTTCGTCAGACTCGGGCTTGAAGTTCAGCCAGTAGACAGAGCCCTTTGCGGTTTCGCCTGCGGTTTCGCCCTGATTTTCAGCAGGTGTACAGGCCGCCAGGGACAGCACCATAACCAGAGCAAGCAGTAAAGAGATAAGCTTTTTCATGGATAATATCCTCCTATTAAATTTTGGACGATGTCCGATTTTGGAAAATTGGAATCGTTTCCAATTCCCTCTGAATTAACTATAGCCTAATTATGGGCAAAAAGCAATCATAAATCGGCGAATATGCAAAAGTTCTACATTTAGAACAATTGACCCCCTATTCTCTTGTGCACTTTGCATAAAACAAAGGGAGTAAAAAACCGGACGCCTTAGGCGTCCGGTTTATGATGCTTACATAGAAAGCTTATTTGCAGAAGTCCTTGGCAACCTCTACGATGTGCTCAGCAGAAAGACCAAACTGCTTCAGCAGGGCCACTGCCGGGCCGGAGTGGCCAAACTCGTCGTTGACACCGATACGGCGTACGGGAGTGGGGCACTTCTCGGACAGAACACCGCAAACAGCTTCGCCCAAGCCGCCGATAACAGAGTGCTCCTCGCAGGTGATAACCTTGCCGCACTTTTTGGCAGCAGCAACCACCAGCTCCACATGCAGGGGCTTAATGGTAGCCATATTGATGACCATAGCGTCGATACCGGCCTGAGCCAGCTCCTCGGCTGTCTGAATAGCTTCGTAAACCAGGAGACCGTTGGCGATGATTGCCACATCCTTGCCTTCCTTCAACACTTCGCCCTTGCCAATCTGGAACTTGTAGTCCTCTGCGTGGAACACGGGCACAGCCAGTCTGCCAAAACGCAGGTACACAGGACCTTCCATCTCATAAGCAGCCTTCACAGCAGCCTTAGCCTCAACGTCGTCTGCAGGGCAAATGACAGTCATACCGGGAATGGTACGCATCAGCGCAAAGTCCTCGCAGCACTGATGGGAAGCGCCGTCCTCACCCACGGAGATACCGCCGTGAGTAGCGCCGATTTTTACATTCAAATGGGGGTAGCCGATGGAGTTACGCACCTGCTCAAAGGCACGACCAGCAGCGAACATAGCAAAGCTGGATGCGAAGGGCACCAGGCCTGCGGTGGACATACCGGCAGCAGCGCTGACCATATTGGCCTCAGCAATACCGAAATCAAAGTGACGCTCAGGAAATGCCTTCTGGAACACACCGGTCTTGGTGGCACCGGCCAGGTCTGCGTCCAAAACAACCAGGTCCTTCTTCTCCTGACCCAGCTCTACCAATGCAGCACCGTAGCTGTCACGGGTTGCAACTTTTTTCAATTCAGCCATTTCTTATGCCTCCAATTCTGCAAGCTTTGCCTTCAGTTCGGTCATTGCCTGCTCATACTCTGCATCGTTGGGAGCCTTGCCGTGCCAGCCAGCCTTATTCTCCATATAGGAAACGCCCTTGCCCTTAACGGTCTTGATGACAATTGCGCTGGGCTTACCGGAGGTAGCCTTCGCATTGGCAAAAGCAGTCTCGATGGCGTCGAAATCGTGGCCGTCAATCTCCTGCACATAGAAGCCGAAGGCCTCCAGCTTGTCTACGATGGGATAGGGGCTCATAACATCTGCAACAGCGCCGTCAATCTGCAGGCCGTTGTTATCTACTACGATGCACAGATTGTCCAGCTTATAGTGGGCGGCGGACATACAAGCCTCCCAAACCTGACCCTCCTGAATTTCACCGTCACCCAGCAGGGAGTAGACGCGGTTGGTCTTGCCGGTGTGCTTGGCGGCAATAGCCATACCCACAGCAGTGGAAACGCCCTGACCCAAGCTGCCGGTGGACATATCTACACCGGGAACTGTGTTCATATTGGGGTGACCCTGCAGGTAGCTGTCAATGTGGCGGAAGGTGGGCAGATCTTCCACGGGGAAGAAGCCACGGTTTGCCAATGTAGCGTACAGGCCGGGGGTGGTGTGGCCCTTGGACAGAACGAAACGATCCCGATCCTCCCACTTGGGGTTCTTGGGATCAATATTCATTTCCTTAAAGTACAGGTATGTAAATACCTCTGCGGCGGACAAGCTTCCACCGGGGTGACCTGCTTTGGCGCCGTAGGTGGACTCGATTACACCCATACGGACCTTGCAGGCAGTGATTTGCAACTCTTTTTTCTCACTGAGCGTCATAATTTGCCTCCTTATTGTTAATAAACTGCCTTGGCAGTTATCGTTCTTTCGTATTCTATCATTATTTGCGGAAAGTTGCAAGCAGTTTCCTATATTTGTTAAAATTTTTACAAAAAATACCCCTAGCCTTCCCTTGCGCAGGTTGCATAAAAAAACAGGGGTTATTTTGGACAATCTGCTTCTCGTATTTTTGCATTTTGCGCCGGAAAAATCCCGGTTATATTCCTTTTTTCGGCAATTTATGCGTTTATGCAAAATTTTATGTATAAAATAAAAAATTTATGAATATTTATGCATTTGCTCTTGACAATTCCTGAACACGGGTGTATAATCGGGTGCATATTGATTAACACTTTTAGGAGGCAATCCCCATGAACAAGGAAAACATTAAAAAAGTCGTCTTAGCCTACTCCGGCGGTTTGGACACATCCATTATTATCCCATGGCTGAAAGAGAATTACAACAACTGCGAAGTCATCGCAGTGGCTGGTAATGTGGGCCAGGCAGACGAGTTGGAGGGTCTGGAAGAAAAGGCCATCAAAACCGGCGCTTCCAAGCTGTATGTGCTGGACCTGACCGACGAGTATGTGGACGATTTCATTATGCCCTGTGTCAAGGCCGGTGCGGTATATGAGGAGTACCTGCTGGGTACCAGCCACGCCCGTCCTGTGATTGCAAAGGGTTTGGTAGAAATCGCCCTGAAGGAAGGGGCAGATGCCATCGCCCACGGCTGTACCGGCAAGGGTAACGACCAGGTTCGTTTCGAGCTGGCAGTGAAGCATTTTGCTCCCAATATGCCCATCATCGCCCCCTGGCGTGAGTGGGATATCAAGTCCCGTGAGGAGGAAATCGAGTACGCCGAGGCCCACAACATTCCCCTGAAAATCAACCGGGAGACCAACTACTCCAAGGATAAGAACCTGTGGCACCTGAGCCACGAGGGTCTGGACCTGGAGGACACCGGCAACGAGCCTCAGTACGAAAAGCCCGGTTTCCTGGAAATGGGCGTGTCTCCCCTGCAGGCTCCCGATGTGCCTACATACATCACCCTGGACTTTGAAAAGGGTATTCCCGTTGCCCTGAATGACCAGAAGATGAGCGCTAAGGAAATTATTCTGGAGCTGAATAAAATTGGCGGTGCCAACGGCATCGGCATTTTGGACATCGTGGAGAACCGGCTGGTTGGTATGAAGTGCCGTGGCGTTTATGAGACCCCCGGCGGCACCATCTTGTATAAGGCACACAGCGTTCTGGAGCAGATTTGCCTGGACAAGATGACCATGCACGAAAAGCAGAAGCTTTCTGTGACCTATGCAGAGCTGGTTTACAACGGTCAGTGGTTCACCCCTCTGCGTGAGGCCTTGGCCGCCTTTGTGGACAAGACCCAGGAGCGTGTCACCGGTAAGGTGAAGCTGAAGCTTTACAAAGGCAATATGATTAACGCCGGCGTTTGGAGCCCTTACACACTGTACTCTGAGGAAATCGCCACCTTTGGTGAAAGCGATTACAATCAGGCAGACGCCGCCGGATTTATCAACCTCTTTGGCTTGCCCATTCAGGTGCAGGCTATGGTGGACGGCAAATAAGAATATAGTAGGGGCGGACAAATTGGTCCGCCCCGTATATCTGTTTTAAGGAGAGAGGGTTATGGCAAAGCTTTGGGCCGGAAGAACCGACGGCCAAACCACACAAATTGCAGACGATTTCAATTCCTCCATCCGCTTTGACAGCCGGATGTACAAGCAGGATATAGAGGGCTCTATGGCCCACGCCGGGATGCTGGCCGCCCAGGGAATCATCTCCCAGGAGGACGCAGACACCCTGATCGACGGCCTTTCCGGTATTCTTTCCGACCTGCAGCGGGGAAAGCTGGAAATTGACCAAACTGCCGAGGATATTCATATGTTCGTAGAGCAGGTGCTCACCCAGCGTTTGGGAGATGTGGGCAAAAAGCTTCACACTGCCCGTTCCCGGAATGACCAGGTGGCGCTGGATATCCGTCTGTACCTGCAGGAAGAAATCACAGAGATTTCCCAGCTTACAAAGAACCTGATTGTGGCAGTGACGGACAAGGCTGAAGCCTACTACGACACCATTATGCCCGGCTATACCCATCTGCAAAGAGCCCAGCCCATTACCTTCGGCCACCACCTGATGGCCTACGCAATGATGCTTTTGCGGGATGTGCAGAGATTAAGGGATTGCCGGAAGCGGATGATGTCCCAGAGTCCCATTGGCTGCTGCGCCTTAGCCGGCACCACCTACCCTACCGACCGGAATTTCGAGGCAGAAAAGCTGGGCTTTACCGGCCTGAGCCTGAACTCCTTGGACGGCGTTTCCGACCGGGATTTCTGCGCTGAGCTTCTGTCTGCCCTTTCTATTTTGATGGTGCACCTGTCCCGGTTCTCCGAGGAGATTATCCTGTGGTCCAGCTGGGAATTTAAGTTTATTGAGCTGTCGGATGCCTACACCACCGGCTCGTCTATTATGCCCCAAAAGAAAAATCCGGATATGGCAGAGCTGGTCCGGGGCAAGTCCGGACGGGTGTTTGGTGATTTGATGGGCCTGCTCACTACCCTGAAGGGTCTGCCCCTTGCCTACAACAAGGATATGCAGGAGGATAAGGAAGGGGTATTTGACGCAGTGGACACTGTAAAAATGTGTCTGCAGGTCTTTGCTCCTATGGTAGAAACCCTGACTGCCAACTGCGATAATATGAAGCGTGCCGCCCAAAAGGGCTTTATCAACGCCACGGATTTGGCAGACTACTTAGTAAAGAAGGGACTTCCCTTCCGCAGCGCTTATAAAATTTCCGGTGAGCTGGTGGCCTACTGCATCGCCAACAACACGGTTTTGGAGGAGCTTCCCCTGGAGGTCTATCAAAGCCACAGCGATTTGTTTGACCGGGATTTGTACAAGGAAATTGACCTTGTGACCTGCGTGGAGAAGCGGACAAGCCAGGGTGGCACCAGCTTTTCCTCGGTGCAGAACCAAATCAGCTATGTAAGGCAGGTGCTTGCCAATGACTAAGGTTTTTATTGACGGCAGTGCCGGCACCACCGGACTGCGGATTGTAGACCGGCTGTCCACCCGGCAGGATTTGTCCCTGGTGATACTGCCGGAGGAGCTGCGAAAAGACCCTAATGCAAGGGCCGATGCCCTGAAAGCTGCCGATGTTGCCTTTTTATGTCTTCCCGACGATGCGGCAAGGCAATCCGCCTCACTGGCAGAGGGCAGCTCTGTGAAAATCATTGACACCTCCACCGCCCACCGGACAGACCCGGACTGGGTCTACGGTATGCCGGAGCTTACCGGCCTGCGGGAAAAGATTGCTTCTTCCTCCCGGATTGCCAACCCCGGCTGTCACGCCAGTGGCTTTATTGCTCTGGTTGCCCCCTTGGTGGAGCAGGGCATTTTGAAAAAGGACGCTTTGCTCTCCGCCTTCTCCCTTACCGGCTACTCCGGCGGCGGCAAGAAAATGATTGCCCAGTATGAAGACGCTGACCGTTCCGGGCTGTATGACGCTCCCCGGCAGTACGCTATGGGGCAGAGCCACAAGCATTTGCCGGAGATGGCAACGGTTTGCGGCTTGGAAAATGCCCCGGTTTTTTGCCCGGTGGTGGCAGATTTTTATAGCGGTATGGAGGTTACGGTACCTCTGTTTACCAGCCAAATAAACGCCACTCTTTCGGACATTCAGGCGCTTTACAAAGCCTATTATGCCACCGGCCTTATCCGCTACGCGGAAAGTACTGACCCGGACGGACTGCTCTCCGCCTGCGGCTATGCCGGACGGGACGATATGGCAGTCAGCGCTTTCGGAAATTCGGAGCGTATCATCCTGACCGCCCGGTTTGACAATTTGGGCAAGGGCGCTTCCGGCGCTGCAATTCAAAATATGAATATTTTGCTTGGTCTTAGAGAGGACACAGGCTTAACCATTTAAGATAAAGAGGTATAGAGAATGAAATTGACAGAAGGCGGCGTATGCGCCGCAAAAGGCTTTCGGGCAAGCGGTATCCACTGCGGTATCCGCCACAATCGCACCAAACGGGATTTGGCGCTGATTGTCAGCGATGTGCCCTGCTCTGCGGCGGCGGTATATACCCAGAATTTGGTCAAGGGCGCTCCCCTGACTGTGACCAAAGAGAACCTGAAAAACGGCATTGCCCAGGCGGTGATTTGCAATAGCGGCAACGCCAACACCTGCAACGCCAATGGCATCCAAATTGCAGAGGGTATGTGCCGATTGGTTGAAAACCATTTGGGAATTTCTGCCAAGGATGTGGTGGTTGGCTCTACCGGTGTGATTGGTCAGCCCTTGAGCCTGGAGCCCATTGAAAAGGGTATGGCACAGCTTACATCTGAGCTTTCCACGGGCGGCAGTGACCAGGCTGCCAACGCCATTATGACCACCGACCTGCGAAAAAAGGAGCTGGCTGTTTCCTTTACCCTGGGAGGCAAAACCTGCCATATGGGCGGTATTGCCAAGGGTAGCGGTATGATTCACCCCAATATGGCCACCATGCTGGTGTTTATCACCACCGATGCCGCCATCAGCCCCAAAATGCTGCAAAAGGCACTTTCTCAGGATGTGGCCAGCACCTTTAATATGCTGTCCATTGACGGTGATACCTCCACCAACGATATGGTAGCAGTGCTGGCAAACGGTATGGCAGCCAACCAGGAAATCACCGCCGAGGGTGAGGACTTCGGGGTGTTTATGAAGGCGCTGAACACCATTACCGTCCAGCTCTGCCGGATGATTGCCGGCGACGGTGAGGGCGCAACCAAGCTGCTGCAGTGCATTGTCACAGAAGCTGACACCTTGGAAAACGCAAAAATCTGCGCCAAGAGCGTGATTTGCTCCAGCCTTTTGAAGGCGGCTATGTTCGGCGCTGACGCCAACTGGGGACGGGTACTGTGCGCCATCGGCTACAGTGGCGCCAAGGTGGATGTGAATAAAATCGGCGTTTCCTTCCGAAGCAGTAAGGGTACGGTTACGGTTTGCCAAAACGGCAGTGGCGTTCCCTTCAGTGAAGAACAGGCCAAGGAAATTCTTTTAGAGCCGGAAATCGACATTTTGGTATCCCTGGGAAGCGGTAGCTGTGAAGCCACCGCCTGGGGCTGTGACCTGACATATGACTATGTGAAAATCAACGGGGACTACAGAACATAAGGAGAAATCAGAATGAACAAGGACTTTACAAATGCCCAGCGTGCAGAGGTTTTGACTGCTGCCCTCCCCTACATTAAAAAATACAGTGGCAAAATCGTGGTCATTAAGTATGGCGGCAACGCTATGGTCAACGAGCAGTTGAAGCAACAGGTGATGGAGGATATCGCCCTTTTGTGGCTCATTGGCGTCAAAGTGGTGCTGGTCCACGGCGGTGGTCCGGAAATCAGCCAGATGATGAAGCGGCTGGGTAAGGAATCCGTCTTTGTCAACGGCCTGCGTGTCACCGACAAGGAGACTGTGGAGATTGCCCAAATGGTTTTGGCTGGCAAAGTGAATAAGGACCTTGTGAACCTGATGCAGGCCAAGGGCGGTCACGCTGTGGGTCTTTCCGGTATTGACGGTGGTATTTTGGAGGCTACAGTCAAGGACGAGGCCCTGGGCTTTGTGGGTGAAATCACCAAGGTGCGCACCCAGCCCATTACCGACCTTTTGGAGAAGAACTACATCCCGGTGATTTCCACCGTGGCCAGCGACCGTCAAGGCAATATCTACAACATCAACGGCGACACAGCTGCCGCCTATATTGCCGGTGCTTTGGAGGCCGAACGGCTGATTATGATGACGGACATCGCCGGCATTTTGCAGGATAAGGACGACCCCTCCACCCTCATTCCCCACATCACTGTGGCAGAGGCTGCTCAGCTTTATGACCAAGGGGTTATCTGCGGCGGTATGATCCCCAAGGTGGATTGCTGTATCGAAGCAATTAGCCACGGTGTAAAAAATGTGGTCATTATGGACGGCCGTACCCCCCACTCCATTTTGATGGAGCTGCTGACCGATGAGGGTGCCGGCACCATGGTGACAAAGGAGTAATTTCGGATGAGCATTCTTTCTTTAGATAAGACCTATGTGGCACCCACCTACGGACGGTTTCCCGTGGAGCTGGTGTCCGGCAAGGGCTGTATTTTGCAGGACAGCCAAGGAAAAACCTACATTGATATGACCTCCGGCATTGGCGTAACTGCCTTTGGTCAGGGGGATGAGGCTTGGCTGGAAGCAGTCACTGACCAATTGGGCAAGCTGCAGCACTGCTCCAATTTGTACTATACTGAGCCTTGCGCAAAGCTGGCCCAGCTTTTGTGCCAAAAGACCGGAATGAAAAAGGTTTTCTTCTCCAATTCCGGTGCGGAAGCCAATGAATGCGCCATTAAATATGCCCGGAAGTACTCTGCCCAGAAAAAAGGCAAGGACTGCTACACCATTGTCACTTTGCAAAACAGCTTCCACGGCAGAACCTTAACCACCCTCTCCGCCACCGGTCAGGATGTGTTCCACAAGGATTTTCAGCCCCTGACCCCGGGCTTTGTCCACGCAAAAGCCGGGGATTTGCAGGAGCTTACCGCATTAACGGAGGAAATTTCCGTAGCCGGTATTCTTTTGGAATGTGTCCAGGGAGAAGGCGGTGTCATGGCGCTGGATGCAGGTTTCATTCAGGGTGTTGCGGCACTTTGCAAGGAGAAGGACATTCCCCTTATGATTGACGAGGTGCAGACCGGAAACGGACGCACCGGAAAGCTTTACAGCTATATGCACTACGGCATTACCCCGGATATTGTGTCCACTGCCAAGGGCTTGGGCGGAGGCCTGCCCATCGGCGCCACCTTGGTGGGAGAAAAGCTGGAAGCAGTGCTGGGTCCCGGAGACCACGGCTCTACCTATGGCGGCAACCCGGTTGCCTGCGCCGGTGCTTACAGCGTCATCTCCCGGCTGGATGAGGCTTTTCTTGCCCAGGTGCAGGAAAAGAGCCGCTACATTTTCTCCCGACTGGAAGAACAGCCCGGTATTTTGGGTGTGTCCGGTTTGGGCTTGATGATTGGCATTACCACGAAGAAAAACAACAAAGAAATTGTTAATACCTGCATCGAAAACGGGGTTTTGTGCCTGACTGCCAAGGAAAAGGTCCGGCTGTTGCCTGCCCTGAATATCCCTATGGAGCAACTGGAAAAGGCGCTGGATGTGCTTTTGGCCGCCTGCCGTTAAGAAAGGAAACGCTATGGAAAACTTTACCGGAAAGAGCTTTTTGAAGCTTTTAGACTTCACCCCGGCAGAAATTACCAGTCTTTTGGACTTGTCTGCCAAATTAAAAAAAGAAAAGAAGCAGGGCATCCCCCACAGACTGTGTGAGGGCAAGTCCATTGCTTTGGTATTTGAGAAAACCAGCACCCGGACACGGTGCGCCTTTGAGGTTGCCGCCGCAGATTTGGGTATGCATCCGGTTTACTTAGACCCCAAAAGCTCCCAAATGGGCAAAAAAGAATCCATCGCCGACACCGCACGGGTGCTGGGACGGATGTTTGACGGTATTGAGTACCGGGGCTTCGGTCAGGAGATTGTGGAAAAGCTGGCAAAATACGCAGGCGTGCCGGTGTGGAACGGTCTGACCAATGAATTCCACCCCACCCAGATTTTGGCGGATTTTCTCACCATCCAGGAGCATTTCGGCGACCTGAAGGGGAAAAAGCTGGTGTATTTAGGCGATGCCCGGTACAATATGGGTAATTCCTTGATGGTGGGCTGTGCCAAAATGGGTATGCATTTTGTAGCCTGCGCTCCGGAAAAGTATTTCCCGGACAAGGCGCTGGTGGAAACCTGTCAGGCAATTGCCGCCCAGACCGGCGCAACCTTGGAATTCATCACCGACCCCAAAATCGCAGTGAAAGATGCCCATGTGCTCTACACCGATGTGTGGGTGTCTATGGGCGAGCCGGACAGCGTGTGGCAGGAGCGTATCGCCGACCTGACCCCCTACCGGATTACCCAAGAGCTGATGGACATTGCCGGTAGCCAGTGCCGGTTTATGCACTGTCTGCCTGCCTTCCACGATTTGGACACGGAAATCGGCTTGCAGATGTCCGAAAAATTCGGGATTTCCTGTATGGAAGTCACCGACCAGGTATTTGAAGGCCCGGCATCCATTGTCTTTGACGAGGCAGAAAACCGCCTGCACACCATTAAGGCAGTTATGGCGGCAACTTTAGCAAAATAAGTTTTTGTGAGGAATGCATTTATGTATTCCTGAATAGAAACAAATGAATTCGTTCCCTACAAAAAACCCCACCGATTTTTCGGTGGGGTTTTTCATGCTTAGTCGTTGGTATAGTTATCGAAGTAGCCCTGGATATAGACAATGGGCGTGCCCTTGTCGCCGGAGCCGGAGGTCAGGTCGCACAAACAGCCAATCAGGTCGGTGAGCCGACGGGGCGTAGTACCCTGGGAAGCCATATTGCCCACCAAAGAAGAGCCGTCCTTTGCCTGAATTTTGCCACGGATGGCATCCCGAAGGGCCTCACCGGACAAATCTGCAAAGTCGTTATCTGCCAGATACTTCAGCTTCAGCTCGTTGGGCGTGCCCTCCAGGCCGGGGGTGTAGGCCGGGGAAACCACCGGGTCTGCCAGCTCCCAAATCTTACCCACCGGGTCTTTGAAAGCGCCGTCACCGTAAACCATTACCTCGTAATGCTTACCGGTAGCCTTGAGCAATCTGTCCTGAATATCCTCTACCAAGCTCTGGCAGTCACGGGGGAACAGCTTTACGGTGTCCTCGGTGGCCTTATTGGAGCCCAAAAGACCGTACTTCTCGTTACAGCCGCTACCGTTTACCGGGGCAGTCATAATCTCGTCCAGTCCGTAGACTCGTTCGCCGCCGGCGGCCTTCAAAAGCCGCTTGGTGCGGGTCCGGGTGTGGATATCGCAGTGCAGAACATTTTTGGTGTAGCCCAAAACCGCACGAGGGTCATTGGCAAAAATCACTTCCACCTCAGCGCCGCAATCCCGGATGAGCTGGGAGTAGTACTCCACATAGTCCACACCGGTGAAGGGGTGCTTGACAAAGCCGAACATCTTCCGGTACTTGGTTTCGTCCAGCACATCCTTGTAGGGGTCAACACCATGGGCGTCCATCATATCCCAGTCAATCAGGTGGTTGCCCACCTCGTCAGCAGGGTAGCTGAGCATCAGCACAATTTTCTTACAGCCCTTGGCAATACCCCGCAGGCAGATAGAAAAGCGGTTACGGCTCAAAATGGGGAAAATGACACCCAAGGTCTCCCCACCGAATTTTGCCCGGATATCCTGGGCAATGTCGTCAACAGATACATAGTTACCTTGTGCACGGGCAACAATGGCTTCCGTCATTGCCACCACATCCCGATCCCGGGGGCAAATTTCGCCGTTTTTTACGGCTTCCAGAACAGAGTCGGTAACGATGCCCGCCAGGTCATCTCCCTGACGGATAATAGGGGCACGCACGCCCATAGAAACGGTACCTAACATCCGACCCATAATCAACACTCCTAAAAACAGTTTAACAGCGCTTTTCAGCACCACCGAAATATTATAATACAGCAAACGCTATTTGTAAAATAAAATTTTCGGCTTTTTCTTGGTTTTTTATACTTATTTCCCCAAATCCAGGGTTTTTTGGTAAGCGCTGGCCACAGCTTCCATACAGCTTGCCCGGAAAGCGCCCTGCTCCAAAGCCGCAACACCGGCAATGGTAGTACCGCCGGGAGAGCAAACGGCATCCTTGAGCTGGCCGGGGTGCATCCCCTTTTCCATCAGGGTTTTTGCTGTACCCAAAATGGTCTGCACCGCATAAAGGTTTGCCTTATCCCTGGGCAGACCGCAGGCCACTGCGCCGTCTGCCAGTGCCTCTACAAACAAGCAGACAAAGGCAGGTCCACAGCCGGACAAGGCGCTGCCGGCATCAATCAGCTTTTCCGGAATTCGGTCTAATTTACCTGCTTCCTGCATTGCTTTTTGGAAGGCCTCCAAATAAGCCTTTTCTACATTATCGGTATAATCGTACAAAATCATACCCTCACCCACCTGCACCGGCAGATTGGGCATAATCCGAATGACGGGATATTCTCCTCCAGCCATTTTCCGAATGCTCCAAATATCCAAACCGGCTGCCATGGAAACCAGCACAAAGTCCTGCCGATTTTTTAGCACCGGGGTGATTTCCTCCAGCATAGCTCCCATCACCTGAGGCTTCACGCCTAAGAAAATCACATTGGCAGTCTTAGCAACCGTTTCCACGGAAGCTTCCTGACAGCCCAGCTCCTTTGCCAGTGCCTGCGCCACCGGGGCATAGGCATCTGACAGCAGCAAATTCTCTTTTGCCACAGACTTTGCTGCAGCACGAGCCAATGCACCACCCATATTGCCGGTGCCGATAAAACCAAAAATCATAATTGCCTCCTTAACGGATTTGTCCGTCGCCGCTAATCACATATTTATAGGTGCAGATTTCTTCCAGACCCATAGGACCTCTGGCGTGGAGCTTTTGGGTGGAAATGCCAATCTCACAGCCCAAACCAAACTCACCGCCGTCGGTAAAACGGGTGGAGCAGTTCACATACACTGCAGAGCTGTCAATCACCCGGGTGAATTTCTCTGCCACCGCCATATCCCGGGTCACAATGCACTCGCTGTGGCCGGTGGAATGGGTGGCGATATGTCCCATGGCGGTGTCTGCGTCGGGAACTACACCCACTGCCAAAATATAATCCAAAAATTCCGTATGGAAGTCCTGCTCTGTGGCCGCTTTTCCGGGGATAATGGCCTGAGCCTTACTGTCCAGCCGCAGCTCCACCGGGTTTTCCTGCCGCTGGGTCACCAGACGCCCATACAGCTTGGGCAAAAATTCCCGGGCAATATCCTGATGCACCAAACAGCACTCCGCCGCATTACACACCGAGGGGCGGCTGGTCTTGGCATTTTCCACAATGGAAAGCGCCATCTCCTGGTCGGCGGTTTTGTCCACATAAATGTGGCAAATACCGGTGCCGGTTTGGATACAGGGTACTTTCGCGCCCTCCGTACAGGCCTTGATCAGACCTGCACCGCCCCGGGGAATCAGCAAATCCACATATCCCACGGCCTCCATTAAATCCGTTACGCTCTGCCGGGAGGTATCCTCCACCAATTGCACCAAAGTCTTGGGCAGATTTACTTTTGCAAGTCCTGTCTGCATAGCCCTCACAATGGCCTGGGCAGATAAAAATGCGTCCTTGCCACTACGCAAAACACAGGCAGAGCCAGCCTTCAGGCACAGCGCCGCCGCATCGGAGGTCACATTGGGACGGCTTTCATACACCATAGCGATAACGCCCATAGCAACGCCCACCCGGTCAATGCGAATGCCGTTGGGCCGGGTCACCGTGGTGCGCACATAGCCCACCGGATCCGGCAATGCCACCACCTGACGAATGCCCTCTGCCATAGCGGCAATCCGGCTTTCCGTCAAAGAAAGTCTGTCCAGCATAGATTGGCTGAGGTGGCTTTTTGCGTTTTCGTAATCCTGGGCATTGGCCTTTAGAATATCCGCTTGGCTGTCCAAAAGCCCCTGCGCCATCGCCAAAAGGGCATTATTTTTCTGCTCCGTGGTGCAAAGCGCCAGCGCCGGGGCGCTTTTTTTCGCCTGCACCAAAATCTCCTGGGTTGTCATTTCCTCTCACCTACAAATCGTGTGCCGATATTTTCCCCGTCCAGAACCCGATAGAGAATCTCCGGCTCCTGACCGTTGGCAATCACCATATCCATACCTGCCTTTGTGGCAATTTGGGCGGCCTTAAGCTTGGTAGACATTCCGCCGGAGCCTAAGGAAGTGCCACTGCCGCCGGCCAAGGCCAAAATCTCCGGGGTAATTTTCTGCACCACCGGGATAAATTCCGCATTTTCATTTTTCCGGGGGTCTTCGGTGTATAAGCCGTCGATATCGGAAAGGAGCACCAGCAAATCTGCCTTGACAAGAGTAGCCACATAGGCCGCCAGGGTGTCATTTTCTCCAATGGTGGTATGTACGCCGATTTCGTCAATGGACACCGCATCGTTTTCGTTCACCACCGGCAAAACTCCCCAGCTTAGCAGCTGCTCCAGGTTGTCCTGGACATGGGTGCTGTGCCGGGTGTCGTGAATATCGTCATAGGTCAGAAGAATTTGGGCAACCGTGTGGTTATACTGGCCAAACAGCCGGTCATAGGTGTACATCAGCTCGCACTGACCCACTGCCGCCGCCGCCTGCTTGCCGGGCATATCCTTCGGCCGTCCGGCTAGACCCAGCTTGCCCACGCCCATACCGATGGCGCCGGAGGAAACCAGCACGATTTCCCAGCCCGCATTTTTCAAATCACTCAACGCCTTACACAGATTTTCTACCCGGCGGATATTCATCCGCCCGTTTTCGTGGGCCAGCGTGGAAGTGCCTACCTTCACAACAACTCGCATAGTATCTCTCTCCTAAAAAGCATATACCTTATTATACAACAGTCAGCAACGGGAATCAACAGAAAAATGCGCATTCTGTATAGCCTTTTCTCTATGGGATAAACCAGGCGATCCCCTGCAATACTGCCAGGTGCGCCGGGTAATAGATGTAGAAGAAATATTTCCCCAAGCCCTTCCCCCGTTTGCCGTTATAAAGGGAAAGTATTGGCAGGCTGATCAGGGAATAAAACTGAATGGGCGCGCTATCCAGCGCCAGCATCGTCAGCATCAAGGCGCAAAGCCCCAGCCGTTCCCATTTGGTTCTGCCCAAATATACCGCCACCGGCAGCAGCACACCCCACAGGCCGTAATCCACGGCGTAGTCTGTGCCCTTCAAAATACCGGGAAGGCTGACTGTGAGAAAGTACACCGCCCCCAGCGCCAGCAGGAATATGCCCCAAAAGCCGGGCTTTTTCTGAGCCGTCTGCACCAGCCAAATCAGCCCGATGGACAGGCTGAAGGTTACCAGAACGCACTGATACACAGACCCCATAGCGAAAAAGTACACCCCTTGGCATATAGCCGCCATTAGCCCCATTTTCCCCAAATATTTTCCCATATGACGGGTGTAGCAGCAACCCTCTGCAATCAAAAAGGCGAAAATGGGAAAGGCCAGCCGGCCCACAATGCGCAAAATCTCCGTCTGGGGAAACAGCACTACCCCGATATGATCTAATGTCATCGCCACCAGCGCCAAAAGCTTTAACATCTCTCCGGTCATAGCCAAACAACCCCTCTTTCCTAACATTTCACCCAGTGTGTTATACCCAATATTGTATGAGATTTCCCCCGGTTCGTCAACTGAAAGAAAGCTCTTGTTTTTTTCTCGCTTTAGAGGTATAATGTTGCTAAGTATTATAGATATAAAGGATGTTTGCGATTATGCGTATCTTTCAGAAGACCTCCTTGCCAGGCACCGAGGTCATTCACAGCCATATCGCTTCCCCCAATTTCTGCATTGTGGTAATGGCGCTTGCAGCCTTGGCACATATTCTCTGTCTGGAGCTTCCCGTTTACATTCTGTTTGCCCTTACAGCAATTTATATATGTTTGTTTGACCGGGACCTGCTGGGTCTGATGCCAGTAATGGTGGCCTGCTACATCACTCCCTCCGCTACGAACAATCCGGGGCGCAATCCCCAATCTGTTTTCTCCGGCGGTGAGGGTGCGGTGCTGGGCGTTTTGGCCGGGTGTATGGCTTTGGCGCTGCTTTTCCGGATTATCCGGGACAGAAAGCAGTTCTTCCAAAAGCCGGGAAAGTGCTTTTTAGGGCTTGTGGCGCTGTGTGCCGCCTATTTCCTTAGCGGCATTGGCAGTGCTGCCTATCCGCAGTACCTGAAAAACAATCTGCTCTTTGCCCTGATGCAAAGCGCCTGTCTGTTTTTGCCCTACTGGCTGTTCAGCCGGGGCGTTGACTGGAAAAATACCCAGCGGGATTATTTCGCCTGGATGTGCTTTGCCGCCGGCGGTGTGCTGGCAATGGAAATTTTTTGGAGCTACTGTACCCAAAATGTCATTTCCGACGGTGTGATTATCCGTGAGCGTATGTTCACCGGCTGGGGCATGTATAACAATATGGGCTTTTTGCTGGCCTTTATGCTCCCCTCTGCCTTTTATTTGGCCACCAAGTACCGCCGGGGCTGGCTGGGTACGGTGGTGGGCTCTATCTATCTGATTTGCATTTTCCTGACCTGCTCCCGAAGCTCGATTATCGGCGGCTGTGTCATTTACGCGGTATGTGTGGTAATTATGCTGCGGTATGCAAGAAACAAAAAGCACAACTTTATCGCTTGGGCTGTGGTCTGTGCTCTGGTGATGATATTCCTGATTGCCTTCCACCACCAAATTCTCAGACTGTTCTCCCGGCTGATTGCCAAAGGCACCGACCCCTCAAGCCGGGACAGCATTTATGTAGAGGGTCTGCGCCTGTTTGCTCAAAGCCCCCTGTTTGGCGTATCCTTCTTCTCCCCCGGTTTTCAGGCGTGGGACTTCTCTACGCTGGAAAGCTTCTCCGCCCTCATTCCCCCTCGCTGGCACAACACCATTGTACAGCTTTTGGCTAGCTGCGGCTGCGTGGGCTTGGGCGCTTATGTGCTGCACCGGGTGCAGTCTGTCCGGATGTTGCTTTCCCGGCGTCATAAGGAGCAGGTGTTTATCGGCTGCTCTGTGCTGGTGATGGTGTTTTGCAGTCTGCTGGACTGCCACTTCTTCAATTTAGGCCCTACCCTTTTGTATTCTGGCGCCCTGGCCTGGGCGGAATTTGTCCCCGGCAAGCAAACCGTATCTTCCCTTGGCAATCAAGGATAATATAATTAAAGGAGACTATATATGAACAGTAACATTGGATTTGTATGCTTCGGCGAAGTCAACACCCCCATCGAGCGTCTGCAAATGAAGCACGATGAGGCCTTGGCCGCTTTGCAGGCTGAGGGTATCTGTCCCATTGACGGCGGTCTGGTTATCGACGACCCTGCCTATGAGACTGCCGATGCCGCTATTGCTAAAATTGTAGGCAAGGAGCTGTCCTGCCTGATCCTATGCGTAGCCGGTTGGGTTCCCACCCACGCTGTGATCCGGGTCACTGACCACTTCCGCCACACCCCCATTTTGCTGTGGGGTCTTTGCGGCTGGAAGGAAAACGGCCGGATTATCACCACTGCCGAGCAGGCTGGCACCACTGCCATCCGCCCCGCTTTTGAGGCGCTGGACTACAATTTCAAGTACATCTACAACATCATCGGCAAGCCCTTCCCCATGGATGCCATTAAGAGCTATTTGCAGGCCTGCCACGCAAAATTCAGTCTTCGTGGCGCTGCCGTGGGCACTATGGGCTACCGGGATATGCTTCTGTACGGCACTCAGTTTGAAGGCCACTCCATGCGCAGCCAGATCGGTGTAGAGGTTGAGCCCTACGAAATGCTGGAAATGGTGCGTGAGCTGGATAATTTGGGCGAGAAGGACATTCAGGAGGGCGTGGACTTTGTCAAGACCAACTGGAAGTTCCAGAAGGAATGTGACGACTCCGTCATCCGTCAGGGTGTGTGCTACGCTTTGGCTATCTGCAAGAAGATCAAGGAGCGCAACTGGCAGGCCATCACCTTGTTGGATGTGGACGGCATGAAGAAGCTGGAGGGCTTCCCCCCTGCTATGGTGTTTATGCTTCTGGAGCACTACTGCGACATCCTCACCGTTCCGGAAAACGATGTTTTGGGCGCTGTGACCCAGCTCATTATGAAATTTATCACCGGTCAGACCGTGCCCTACCTGGAGTACTACGAATTCTTTGAAAAGAGTATGCTCATCGGCGTGCCGGACTTCGTTCCCAAGTCCGCTACCAAGGGCGATGTGCAGGTTCTGCCTGCGGCCTTCGGTCTGCTGAACGCTTCCCTTTTGAATGTGTCTCAGGTGAAAACCGGCTATGTGACCTGTGTGCGTCTGGCCCACATCCACAACCGTTACCGGATGCATATGTACACCGCCGAGGCTAAGACGCCCCCTGCCTGGAACGAGTACGGCTG
>JAZOME010000022.1:0-90645 GCA_045653685.1 Faecousia sp. | reverse complement strand
CCAAAATCAAGGCAATGATTATTAGCGCCGGTAGTGAGATTGAAATCAAATTCCTTTAAGGACGATAAAACTTTTTTGTCGGTGCGAAGCCAGGTTCCGCCGCTAAAAAAGTTGGCATAGGTATCTTTATTTACCGTTGTTTCCAGATTAAAAAATCTCACATCACCTTGGGAAATAAAAGAAGTGATTTCGTCTATTCCGTCATACTTGGTGAGCACGCGTTGAATCGCAGTATCTCCTACCGCCGTAAACTTCATATCACAGTACCTCTCCCTCTGTCAAAATCAGTTCCAGAACAATGGCAAGTCCGGATTTCAGGCTTTCCTTATCCATCCATTCCTCGGTTGTATGGGCTTTGCCGGCAATACCGGCACCTACGCAGATTGCAGGAATGCCCAAGGACAGAGGAATGTTCGCATCGGTAGAACCGCTTTTAGGACTCACATCGCATTTGCCGTACTTGCTTTGCACCGAGGCAACCAGCTTCGACATAGCCTGCATTTTTTCCATATCTATATCGGCGGACATACAGGGACGGTCTCCCACCAGCTCCACTTCCAGGCTTTCGCATTTTGTCTTGCCTTCTTCAAAAATAGCCTGGAATTTATCTTTCATTATGGACAGGCATTCCACATTGTCCGAACGGTACTCGGCAAACATGGTTGCTTTTTGCGCAATTGTATTTACGGTCGTTCCACCTTCAATGGTGCCTACATTATATGTTGTCTTGCTTTCTCCGATTTTCGGAACCTCAATCTCATAAATCTTACTGATAATTCCAGCCAATACATTGATAGCATTTCTGTTGCCAAATGCGCCATAGGAATGTCCGCCCTCTGTCAAGGCAGTTACTTTATATCTATGGGAACCGACACTCCGATTCACAAACGCACTATTGGAACCGTCAATTGTGTACATTCTGCTGATTTCGCCCTCGAAATCCTTAAAGATTTGACGGCAGCCCTTCAGGTTACCAAGACCTTCTTCACAGGAATTCGCAGCAAACAAAATCGTTTTGTTAAGCTGAATATTATGATCCATAATATACTTTAAGGACACCAAAAGCATAACAAGGCGTGCGGTATCATCGCCTACGCCCGGGCAATATAACTTCTCGCCGTCATCGACCAAGTTCAAAGGTGTCTCAAAGGGGAACACAATGTCAGTATGGGCCATAAATACGACCTTCTGGTCGGTTTCCTTACCCAAGGTACAAATAACGTTCTTTGCCTCGTCAATATAAGCATTTTTGATGCCTAAATTATGCAAATAATCGAGAACATATTTCGCTCTCTCGTCTTCAAAGCCCGACGGTGCAGGAATTACGCAAAGTTCCCCCAACAGCCTTAACATTTCATTATAATAGCTTTCCGGTAAATTCATACAGTCCATTTACAACGTCCCCTTACACATGTTTTTTCTTTCTTTTTATTTGTTTGTGCGCCTAGTCAACGGCAGTACGATTATAACACAATGGGTATCTTTCTGCAATCCTATTTTGCAAAAAGGAAAGCAAAAATTACCAAATAAACGGCCAGCAATTTCAAAATTCCCTTAACCCTTGTATTTTGTTCTATAGCCGTGATTTTCCTCCGGTCTTAAATCATTTGGATACATAATATCCGAATAAATATCCTTCTGAAGCTTTTGTATCAGCTTATACACCTGCGCGTAATTTGAGATACTGTTTATCGTCAATACTGCCGGTACATTTTTCCGCGTAAACTGATTGGTTGTAATCACCACATCTCCCACGTGAAACAGCTGGTCAAACAGGCCTCTGTGGATATTAACACGGGATAGCTCTGCAAAAGATTTTACCTCATAATTCATTGTAAAAATACCGTGTGAAACATATATGGCGTGGTCTGTTACAATATAATAGGTGTTTCGGTATTTTCTAAATGAGAAGATTACGCCAGCCAAATATATCCAAACCGGCATCATATGAAAGAGTAAGAATGGAAGCATTACCATATTCATGGTTTCAAGCCCGGCTTTAATAAAAAATGAGTCAAGAACTGCCCATATCACCGCAACCGGTAATAGTGGATTAAAAATGCTCTCAAAAATAAAACACCTTTTATTTGGCCGACCCTCATATAAGATTTCCTCATCCTGGCCAATCATATTTTTCAATTCATTTATCATATGGCAACACTCCTTCTGCATCCCACAAAACCTTGTGGCATAAATTATACCACCAAAAAATGTTGGGGGCAAGGGATATTTGCGCCAAAGGTGTAACATCGTTTGTTTCTATTCGGACAACGATGTTGGGTCCTGGGGGCACAAATACAAAAAGAAAGACACGATTTTCATCGTGTCTTTCTTTTTGGGTATTTCGAACTTAATGGCACGAATGAAATGTGCCTGAAAATTAAATTTGAATATGATTTTGCGAAAAATACTCACGAGTAATCTTGACCACAAGTCCCGAAAGACAAATAAGCGCTATAAGGTTAGGTAATGCCATGAGGGTATTAAAACAGTCAGCCACAAGCCAGACTGTATTTATCTCTGCGACTGCCCCAACGAATACAAAGGCAACATAGATAATTCTGTAAATACCAATAGCTATTCTTGAATGATTTTTAAAAATGTATCCGACACTCACTTCGCCGTAGTATGCCCAACCAAGTATTGTTGAAAGAGCAAAGAAAACTGTTGAAACCGCAATTCCCATTCCGCCTATATAAGGTATAGCCTCATCAAATGCAGCGCTACTGAGAGCAGCACCACTCACAGAAGGAAGCACACCGGAAGCATAAGCTGTTGAATAAATATCAGAGGTAAGAACAACTATAGCAGACATCGTACAAATAATTATAGTTGTAATAAACACTTCAAATACGCCCCAAAGTCCCTGCTTAACAGGATCTTCTGTACTTGATGCAGAGTGGGCAATAGGTGCGCTACCGAGACCCGCCTCGTTTGAAAAAACGCCTCTGCCAACGCCATAGCGCATTGCGGAAAATATACTATATCCTGCAACTCCTCCAAATGCAGATTTGAAATTAAACGCCTCATTAAATATGAGCGCAAATGCAGTTGGAATCTTATTTGCATTAAATACAAGAGCAATAATAGAAGCAAGTATAAAGAAAACCGCCATTACAGGTACTAATTTTTCATTTACCGTAGCAATTCTTTTTACACCACCAATAATAACAAATCCTACAATTACTGTAAGAACTACTCCGGTTATCCATGGCGCAATATTAAAATTCGAATTAATAACACCTGAAATTGAATTTGATTGTGTAGCATTTCCCGTGCCTATGCAAGCAATCATCGCAAACACAGCAAACAAGGTTGCAAGCCACTTAATGCCCAGACCATTTTTAATATAGTACATAGGACCGCCTATGAAGGCTCCACGCTTGTCCTTCTCTCTAAATTTAATAGCAAGAACAATTTCAGAATACTTTGTTACCATACCGAAAAGAGCGCTTATCCACATCCAAAAAACGGCGCCCGGTCCTCCAAGCACCAACGCGGTTGCAACACCGGCAATACTTCCTGTGCCTATAGTTCCCGCAAGTGCAGTGGCAACCGCTTGAAATGGACTTACACTGCCTACATCTCGATGATGTAATTTTTTATTAAACATCATCCCTACTGTATTTTTTAAAACATAACCAAACTTTCTAAATTGAAAGAAACCAGTTCTGATAGATAAAAAGACACCTACTACAATCAAAAGAAACATCATAGCAATACTGAGAATATTATCATATACAAATCCAAGAAAACCATTTAAAGAAACAAGTATTTTTTCCATTATAAATCACCATTTAATTAACTTATACTTTGTATATAAAAACAATCTACTCCGTATCCGTATAAAGGAAATTTTAAGAAGATTGCATTATTTGAAACCAACAACTTTTTAGCAAAAAGTAAACAATAAAAATTCCAAGTACATAATGTCCTTGGAATTTTTTGTCATTCGTGTCCGAGAAAGAACTAGACAAAAACCGAGGAATTTATTACTGAAAATACAAATGATAGTCTCCACCAGTTGTTCTATCGATATCTTCTTTAGTTGTAAAAGAAATACAAACTTTTTGATTATTCAATATATCAAGAAATTGTTTTTCAATCTCTTCATTCGTTCCTTGAATTTTGATTTTTTCATTTAAGTTATATTGCATTTTTTTGCTAAATGCTTCAATAGGATATCCAAAACACTTTAAATTTTCAATTGTTTTTAGTGTCAATTCTTCACACAAAGCATTTTCTTGAGCTTGCTGTAATTCTGCATCCGTTTCAAACAAATACCAAATTACTAAATGCTGAGGTGCCAAATCATACGCACCATAAAAGAAGTTTTGATAAATTGGGGGAGATTTTGAACCAACATTCTGCAATGTTGACTTTATGCTCTTTTTAATGATACTTTTTCTTTTAGAAAACAACATAGAAATGACCGTCTTGAGTTATTTCTTCAACTTACTTTTTGCAGTATTTATTGATGTAACAAGCAACTTTTTAACTTCAATACATTTTTCTAAAACATCATTATTATCGTAATAGCCACTTTCAATCAAAAGTTCAAGCCAATACTCACTTTCGGAACATTCTTTAAGTGCTATTTGAAGTTTGGCAATAAAATCGGCAGTTCCGTGTCCATAAAACGCTTCGCGAATATTTGCTCCAACACTTGTTCCGCTACGGATAAGTTGGTTTGTAAGCACGCTTTCCTTTTTAGTTTGTTTTACATAGTTGCATACCTTAATTATCTGCAAAGCAAATTCTTTAGATTTTATAATCAACGGACTATCTGCCACAATATTACCACCTTTCATATTGTAATTATACCACAATAAAAGGAAAAGTGCAAGGCAAAGCCTTGCAAAAATACTTTTTACCTATTACTTCTTACTTATTACTTCCCAAAGCCACAAGGACTTTTTAGGTAAGAGTGAAGAGGTAATAGGTAAGAAGTAAGCCCCAAGAACTTATCGTCCTTGGGGCTTTGGAGGTACCGCCCAGATTTGAACTGGGGAATGAGAGTTTTGCAGACTCTTGCCTTACCGCTTGGCCACGGTACCATATGAAATTAGGAACGCACCGGCGTTCCTAATCTTTTTGGAGCGGGTGACGAGGCTCGAACTCGCTACCTCCACCTTGGCAAGGTGGCGCTCTACCGGATGAGCTACACCCGCATCTCGGTCCCCGATTGGGAACCGTGGTGCCTCCGGTCGGAATCGAACCAACGACACGTGGATTTTCAGTCCACTGCTCTACCTACTGAGCTACAGAGGCATATTGAGCAGAGCATTCAGCTCTGCTCAGATGCTTTATATGGCGACCCGGAACGGACTCGAACCGTCGACCTCCAGCGTGACAGGCTGGCGTGCTAACCGACTGCACCACCGGGCCAAGTTTGGTGGGAACAACAGGGCTCGAACCTGTGACCCCATGCTTGTAAGGCATGTGCTCTCCCAGCTGAGCTATGCTCCCAAACATCGGCTGAATTGCATTTACATCTCAGCGACGGGTATTATTATACCCAAGGAAGATCCTTTTGTCAAGCATTTTTTCTTAATTTTTCATAAGAATTTTTATAGGAATTTTTCCTAGATTTCCCACCGTTTTTCCTGAATTATTAAACTTTTTTTAGGATATTTTGAATATCCTCCGGGGTGAATGTATAAACCGTATCGCAGAACTGACACTCCACCGGAAAATCTTTCTTTTCCTCAGCAATCTCGGAAAGCTCCTTCGTGCCCAGGCTAATCAGCGCAGCCGTGACCCGGTCCCGGTCGCAGTAGCATTTGTAGGAAACCTCCGTGGTCTCCATAAACACCACACCCAGAGCGCCACATACCTGACCTAAAATATCCTCAGGGGTCATATCCTGCTCCAGCATCTTTGTCACCGCACCGGCACGCTGAATACCCTCTTCTACAGTCTTAATCGTCTCCTCTGTAGCTCCGGGCAGAAGCTGAATTAAATAGCCGCCTGCCACCTTGACGGACTGGTCTGTATCCACCAACACGCCTAATGCGCAAGCTGTGGGAGTCTGCTCACTTTGTGCAAAATATGCCGTTACATCGTCGGCAATCTCTCCGGAAATGAGCTCAATAGAGCCCACATAGGGCTCTTTCATCTGCAAATCCCGGATAATGGTTAAAGTGCCGTTACCAACGGTACCGCCCACATCCAGCTTTCCGGGGTACTTTTCTGCCAACGGCACATTGGGCTCATACACATAGCCACGGACATTTCCCACCGGGTCAGACACGCATACCATACCGCCAATAGGGCCGTCGCCCTTAATCTGCAGGGTCATAGAGCCGTTTTCCACCTTCTGCATATTGCCCATCATAGATGCTGCAGTCAGCGCACGGCCAAAGGCGGCGGTGGCATTGGCAGTGGTTTTCTGTATTTGTGCACCACGGCGAACAAGCTCAGTAGAACGAATAGCCACAACCTTGACCATTCCATCCATACTCATTCCCCGTACTAAATAGTCATTCATTTAATTTTTCCCTTTCTGCATTTGAAATAGATTCGCTGGGTATCCTCCGCAGGTTTTTCAAAGGTTCGGTCACCGTAAACCCGGATATGGGTAAAGCCTGCATCCTTCAGATACTGGCGAAGCTGCGCCTCCGTGTAGGCATACTCCTGATGCTCTTCAAAAGAGCGATGCCAAACATTGCCATAACGCTGGAACAAGTCCATTCCGTAGGTACAGATGTTGGTTTGCTGGTCAAACTCACCACGCCAAACACAATATACATCGTCATCCTCATCCAAAAACACTTGGTCATCCATATCCCGGAGCTTTTGAGGGGTATTTACATCGAAAATAAAGCATCCGCCGGGGTTCAGCGCCCGATAGATACGGCAAAGGGCCTGTTGGCAGTCCTCAGGGTCTAAAATATAGTCCAGACTGTCCAAAGCACACACCGCCAAGTCTACCCCTCTTGGCATAGATAAGTTCTGCAGCTTTTGGCAGACAAACTGGATGGGCAGTTCCTGCTCATTGGCCTTCTGCGAAGCCACGCATAGCATTTCTGCGGACATATCCACGCCTGTCACATCTATACCTGCCTTTGCCAGCAAAAGGGCCACTGACCCAGTGCCACAGGCCAAATCCACAGCCGTGCGAGGATTGAGCTTTTCTTTTTTCAAAATCTCTTGGTAAAAGGCAACAACAGCTTGGTAGTCCACATCGTTTGTCAAGCGGTCATAGCTTCTTGCCAGCTCTGCATAAGCGTTCACAATCACTCATCCTTTGCTTTTGAGTTGGGATACGGCTGCATAATCACATTACCGAAACACCCTTCGTTATCTCAAAAAAACATCCCGGACAAACTGCCCGGGATGTCATAGTCTTCCTTAACGGCTAAAAACACTGAAGATGTCGTCAATATCGTCGGCGGCCTTAGTGTTGGTAGTGGCCTTTTCAGCTACCTCAACCTTCTGCTCAAAGCCGGTGGCAATCACAGTGACACGCATCTCATCCTCGAAGCTATCATTCCAGGTAGCACCGAAGATAATGTTTGCCTCGGGGTTAGCAGCTTCCTGCACAATGCCGGCAGCAGTCTCCACATCATCCAAGGTCAGCTCGGCAGAACCGGTCACATTCACCAGAACGCCGGTAGCGCCATTGATGGAAGTCTCCAGCAGGGGGCTGGCAACAGCAGCCAGAGCAGCCTGCTCAGCCTTTTCACGGCCAGCAGCAGTGCCAACGCCCATATGCGCACGGCCTGCGTCCTTCATAATAGCAGAAACATCAGCGAAGTCCAGGTTAATGACGATATTGCCGGAATCGCCAACCAACTCAGAGATAGAAATCACAGCCTGCTTCAGCACATCGTCAGCAATGCCGAAAGCGTTGGCGAAGGTAATCTTCTGGTCGGTAACATACTTCAAACGGTCGTTGGGGATGATAATCAAGGAATCAACCTTGCCGGACAGAGCAGCGATACCCTCCTCAGCCTGACGCATACGGTTGGCACCCTCAAACTTGAAGGGCTTGGTCACAACGCCTACGGTCAGGATACCGGCCTCATGTGCCAAATCAGCAACAATGGGAGCTGCACCGGTGCCGGTACCACCGCCCATACCGGCAGTGATAAATACCATATCCGTGCCTTCCAGAACCTTGGCAATGGCAGCACGGGATTCCTCTGCAGACTGCTGACCGATCTCGGGCTTAGAGCCAGCGCCCATACCACCGGTAAGCTTCTCACCAATCTGTACCTTATTTTCACAAACGGACTTATTCAGGTCCTGCTTATCGGTGTTGATAACTACAAACTCCACACCGCCAACACCGGAAGTAATCATCCGGTTAATAACGTTGTTGCCGGCGCCGCCGACACCAATCACTTTAATTTTAACTACGCGCTCCTGAAAATCAGCCATGTATTTCTCCTCCTATGTATGTTGCGGATATAGAAAAACTACTATTCCGCCTTAATTATAACATTACTTGTATATTCTACAGCGAAAATACGATTTGGTCAATAGAAAAAACACATTTTTCCCAAAGTTTTTCTATTTTTCTTCATCAGAAGGGGGTATAACCCACTTCGTCTGGCCAAATTGTAAAGCTCACATCCAAAGTTCCGCTTTGATAATCGCCCATTTGGTCGATCGCAGTCTTCATACTGCGTATCTTAAAGCTCAGCTCCAGGCTATCGCCCAGCAGTACCTGATAGCGCTTGCCGAACCAAAGCTGCAGGTCTGACAAATTCTCTACATTGACGCTGGCAGCGCCGCCAATTACACCGGAGCTCTCCAGGTACTGCACAATATTCAGCGCTACCTGGAGCTGTTCGGAAGCCAACACCGTCACCGGCACGGTCTCCTCCCCTTCCTCAGCAACCGGCTGATAGGCAACTGCCTGCTGGCCGATCTTGGGGGATTCCAACTGAATTCCCAGAATTTTTGTGTGTTTTTCTGCCTCTGCCGTGGTTACCTGCTCAGTCAGGCCTCCATCGGAACGCATCAGCCACCAATTGCCATCGGTGGCTTGCACGGAATAGACCACATCAAATTCCACTATTTCGAGTTTTACCGTATCCGGCAGTTTTATTCCCACACGAACCTTATTTACATAAGGAAGTTTCGATGTAATACTGTTGCTGATTTTCGGCTCGCTGATGGAAAGCAGGTTTTCTCCGTCCTGTATTCCGGAGGCCTCCCGGATATCCCAGGCAGTGTATTTCTCGTTGCCGGTAACTGTGACGGTGGCTACCTTGAAAAAGATAGACATACCAAAAATCACAGCCAGCACCACTGCCACAACCGTTGCCAAATACAGCAAGAAACGATATTTATTAAAAGGTCCCGGCTGGGTATAAACCACATCGATACCCGGTGCCTTCACCGTCTTTTTACGACGAGGTGCTGGGCGCTTGACTGTTTTGCTCTTCTGTTTTACAGCGCTGCCCGTCCGGGTCGCTGGGCGCCGGGATTGCCCTGCCGGGCGTTTTTTCTCCTTGGTGTCCATTTCTTATTTCTCCTTATGTGCTCCGAGCTTAGCAATCACATCACACAGACGCTGGGCAGAATCCAATACGCTGAGCTTTTGCAAAGACTTGCGCATCTGCCTGCTGGCCTCGGTATCTGTAATCAAATGATGGATTTCCTCCATCAGTCTTTCCGGGGTACAATCCTTTTCTAAAATCAAGGTTGCCCCACCATTTTCCGACAAAGCACGGGCATTTTTCTCCTGATGATTGTCGGTAACATTGGGCGACGGTATCAAAATGCAGGGTGTGCCTGCAGCGGCAATCTCATTACAACTGGAAGCGCCGGCCCGGCTGATAATCACATCTGCCGCAGCCATCAATGTGGGCATATTGTAAATATATTCCTGCATCGTGATGCCTTTATTTTCCGAAAGGTCCACGCCCTGCTCCCGGACATAGTCCGGCATCCAGTCCACTCCGTAGCGTCCTGTTGCGTGAATGTGCTGATAGGGATAGCCAGCCTCCTTTTCCAGACGGAACAGACCTGCCATTGCTTCGTTCATAGCCCGGGCACCCTGAGAGCCGAAAGCAGACACAATCAACGGGCGATTATCCAAGCCCAGCTCCTTCCGGGCATCTTCCCGTTTTGTAAAGATAAACTCCTGTCGCACAGGCATTCCCACTACCTCCACCCTATCCGGCTTGGGGTAGTATTTTTTGCTTTCCGGGAAGCACACCAACACCTTGTTGGCACGACGGGCAATCATACGGGTAGTCAGACCCGGCATCGCATTGGCTTCGTGAACACAGGTGGGCACACCCAAGGATGCTGCGGCATACAAAGCAGGAAAGCTGGCATAGCCACCTGTTCCTACAACCACATCCGCCTGAAAATCCCGAATAATTTTCTTACAACGGCTCACTGCCTGAAATAAATAGCCAATGGCTTGCAGGTTATGCTTGATGGCACTTAAATTTTTACCCCGGGACATACCGGAGGCAGGAATGGTTTCCAGTGCATACCCGGCCTGGGGCACTAGCTGTTCTTCCATTCTGTCTTTTGCACCGATGAACAGTATCTTACTGTCCGGGTGCTGCTGTTTCCACATATTGGCAACTGCCAGCGCTGGGTTAATATGTCCCCCGGTGCCGCCGCAGGTAAATATCACATTCACATTAATCCCTCCTGTCGTGCTTCCCGGTTGCGATACCGTGAGACACTCAGTACAATTCCCATTTCTCCTAAATTGACTGCTAATGCTGTGCCGCCGTAGGAGAAAAACGGCAAGGCGATTCCGGTAGAGGGTAGTAAATTGGTAACAACCCCTAAATTCAGAACAGTCTGCACTGCAATCAGCGTAATCAGTCCGGCGGCCAGCACGGTAGAAAACCGGTCCGGCGCCCGAAGTGCAATCCAATAGCCACGCAGGATCAGCCCAGCAAACAGAAGCATAATCGCTACAGCACCTACAAGACCCAATTCCTCGCAGATAATGGCAAAAATATAATCATTATACTGAAAGGGCAGATACAAATATTTCTGTCTGCTCTTTCCAAAGCCCATACCGAACAGACCGCCGGAGCCGATGGCATACAAAGACTGCAAAATCTGATACCCGGTATCCGAGGGGTCCTGCTCCGGGTGAAGCCAGGCAGTAACTCGATCCCCGGCATAACCCATCAGGCTGACATACACCAGCACAAAGACCACGGCGCAGCCTGCGCCGGCGAAAAGCCATTTGGGGCTTGTGCCTGCCACAAACATCATCACAACTGCCACCATTCCCATAAGCATAATGGCAGACAGGTGCTTTTCCAGCGCCAAGGGAATCAAGATTCCCAAAAGCGCACCGCCAAAGCCCAAAACACCGTAACGAAATTGTTTGGCTGATGTTCCAAAGCCTTTGGTTAATCGGGCAAACAACACTATCAGTGTAAATTTGGCAATTTCTGAGGGCTGAAACTGCAGCCCGGCAATATTGATCCAACGCCTGGCTCCGTTGACAGATTCTCCAAACAGCAGAACCGATAACAAAAGCGCAATGCTGACAAAATACAAAGGCCAGGCGGTTTTCATCCAAAAATCCGGAGGTATCCGGCTGAGCACCACCATTGCAATTAAGCCAATTATGGCGCAGATGCCCTGCTTTTCCAAATAGCGTGTGGATACAGTATAGCTTGTATCATACTGGCTTTGGGCGTAGCTTGCCGAATACAGCATCGTAAGCCCCACGCAAAGCAATGTCATCAGTAAAATCAAAAAAGGATAGTCAATACTTGCAGCTTTTTTATCAAAAAGCCGGTTCTCTTTGGCGTGCAGAAGCTTCTGCCTAGCCATAAAAAACTCCTTTTATCCCACTTTCCCTGCAATAGAGAACCAAGCAAGCACACACATCAGGGCGGTTACTCCCGTGAAGGTCAACACAATTCTGACTTCCTTCCAGCCACACATCTCAAAATGGTGGTGAATGGGTGCCATTTTGAAGATTCTCTTTCCGTGGGTCAACTTAAAGTAGCCCACCTGCAAAATAACAGACAATGTTTCCACGAAATACACAAAGCCCACCAAAATGAGTATCAGGGGCATATCCAATGCAAAAGCCATTGCGCACACAATACCGCCCAGGAACAAAGAGCCGGTATCGCCCATAAACACCTTTGCCGGATGCCAATTGTAAAACAGATAAGCAATCAGCGCTCCTGTCAAAGCACCGGGCAACAGCGCCAAATCAAAGCGCTCCATTGCCACCGATGCGACAGTAAAGAAAATCATAACCGGCACGGTAACGCTTGCGCAAAGGCCGTCGATGCCGTCCGTAATATTCACTGCGTTGACACAGCCCACCATCACAAACATCGCAAAGAAAATATACACCAGAGGATGCATTTCCAAGGTGATGTTTGCAAAGGGGATGTATAGGTCACAGCTTAGCACATTCTGCTTATACAAAAGGTACAAAAACAGCGCAGAAACTGCCATCTGCAGCATTGCCTTCTGCAAAGAGGTCAAGCCCAAATTCCGCTTATATTTCAGCTTAAAGAAATCGTCCAAAAAACCCACAAGGCCAAAGCAAAGCGCCAGCCCCAGTACGAAAAAAGCTGTGTAATCCTCCATCGTGAAGGCACTTGCTACCAAGCAAATCATCAGCGCAAAAATAAACATCAAGCCGCCCATCATAGGCGTGCCGGCTTTATTGTTATGCCAGGTAGGACCGACCTCACGAATAGACTGACCGGCCTTCAGCGCCCGTAGAACAGGCAGCAAAAACCAACCGATGATCGCGCTTAATGCCGCACCTGCCAATGCAGTTACCAGAATTTTTGTCATGGCCCAGTCCCTCCTTTATTTCTCTTCGTTTAAGAATTTTTCCAGTGCAAGCTCCATATGCATACCGTGGCTGCCCTTAAACAGCAGCACATCGCCGGGCATAGCCCTCTGCTTCAGGGCTTCCACCATTTTATCACGGTCAGAAAAAGCACTTGCCTTGATACCAGACATACCGCCGGTAATGGCACCGCTAAGCACACGGTCACCGTTTGGGCCGTAGGCAAAGAGCATATCTGCCTTTTCTGCCACAATTCTGCCTAACCGGTAATGCTCCGCCGGGGCATTAAAGCCAAGCTCCAGCATATCGCCCAGCACAGCAATCTTTCTGCCGGGTTTGTTGCCCAGCACCGCAAGGGCCGCCGCCATAGACTCAGGGCCTGCATTGTAGCAATCCTTGATAATGGTGTATCCGTTTGCTTCAAAGATTTCCTGACGGCCTTCCATATTTTGGAAATTTGCCAAGCTCTTGGCAATTTGATCTCCGGGAACACCTAGGCACAGACCCACAGCCACAGCCGCCAAAGCATCCGGCACATAGTGCAGTCCTTCCAGGTGCAACCGGATGTCAAGCTTCTCCTTGGGTGTACTGACATGGAAGCTAATTTTCCCATTTTCTTCCGAAACATCGCTGGCAAAAACGCCACATTCTGTGTTGCTGGCACCAAAGTAGGTGGCTTGGCTCAGAACTTTATGCTGATTCCACAAAAGAGGGTCATCGCCATTGAGCACAATAGCACCGCCTTCTTTCAAGCCTTCCAAAATCTCCAGCTTTGCCTGTAAAATGCCCTCGATAGAGCCTAAATGCTCAATATGCATTGTGCCGATGTTCACAATCACCGCCACATCGGGCCTAGCAATGCCGGTTAAATAGCCGATTTCTCCAAAATGGTTCATACCCATTTCCAAAACCGCAATTTGGGTATCCTCCGGCATTTCCAGAATCGCCATAGGCATTCCGATATCATTATTATGGTTGGCAGGGGTCTTATTTACCCGGTATGTACTTCCCAGCACAGCAGCCACCATCTCCTTGGTGGTACTTTTGCCCACAGAACCGGTGATACCCACTACCTGCATACCCAAACGCTGACGCTCGCCACGGGCAATATCTCCCAACGCCAGCCGGGTATCCTCCACCACAATGGCAGGATAGTCGCCATCACAATGGGTGCACAAAACCGCCCCGGCGCCTTTTTCCATAGCCGCAGGGATAAAATCGTGACCGTCCCGTGCGCCCTGCAAAGCAACAAACAACTGTCCGGGCTTTAGCTTCCGGGTGTCATTATTGGCACCTAAAAAGGTCACATCCTTATATTTAGGGTTTACCGTTCCGCCACACCACTGTGCGGCCTGTTCCAGGGTTATCCTGCCCATAATTATTTCCTCGTTTCCTCCAGGTACTGTGCCACCACTTCCCGTTCATCCAGGTGGTGCTTAATACCGTGGATCTCCTGATAGGTTTCATGGCCTTTGCCTGCCAATACAATTATATCATCTTTTTCGCCAATGTCCATAGCCCGATGAATAGCAGTGGGACGATTTTCAATCACTTCATAATTGGTTTTTGTTTCCTCTATGCCCTGCAGGATATCCCGGATAATTGCCATTGGGTCTTCTGTCCGGGGATTATCGGAGGTGATAATGGCAATATCTGCCAATTCTACACCAATTTTTCCCATAATGGGGCGTTTCATAGGGTCACGGTCACCGCCACAGCCGAAAACGGCAATCAAGCGACCTTTGCAAAAACCTTTCACGGAAGACAGCACATTTTCCAAGCCATCCGGGGTATGGGCATAGTCAATCAGCACGGTGTAGGGCTTGCCGGGAGTGGGAACTACCTCTACCCTGCCCTTTACACCCTTGGCTGTAGCCAGCGCCCGGGCTGCATCCTGCAAGGATATACCCAACTGCAGAGCAATTCCCAACACAGTCAGTGCATTATACACAGTAAATTTTCCGGGAATCGGAAGCTGTACCCGGGTCTTTTCTCTGCCGCACACCGCAGTGAAGGAAATGCCGTCCGAAAGAAGCTCCAAATCCTCTGCGTACAAATCTGCTGTTTCCTTTGCAGAGGTGGTAAACACTCTATCTGCCTTACTTGCGATTCTGGGGAACCACACATCATCGAGGTTTCCAACACACTTTTTGCTCCGGGCAAACAGCTCTGCCTTGGCATCGCAGTAATTTTCCATAGTCTTGTGGAAGTCCAGGTGGTCTTCTGTCAAATTGGTAAAGGCTGCGGCATCAAACACAATGCCGCCTACTCGCTCCAGCGCAATTGCGTGGGAAGACACCTCCATAATCACATAGTTGCAGCCGGCATCCCGCATTTGGGCAAACAGTGCCTGCAAATCCAAGCTTTCCGGCGTGGTACGCTGAGCAGGAACGGAAACATCTCCAATCATATTGTCCATAGTGCCAATCAGGCCCACCTTTGCCCCATAGGTCACTTCCAATACGTGCTTTAATAGAAGCGTGGAGGAGGTTTTTCCGTTGGTGCCGGTAATGCCGATTAAGGTCATAGCCTCTGCCGGATGGCTGTAGAAATTACAGCCGATCAGAGCCAGTGCCAAACGGTCTGAGGGTACTAAAATATAAGGAATGTTCTCTTGGGGCTCTACTGCAGTGACTACCGCAGACGCTCCCTTTTCCAACGCCATAGGAATATAACGGTTGCCGTCGGTAACAAAACCGGTAACGGCCACAAACAAGCTCCCGGGCGTTACCTGCCGGGAATCGTAATACACCTGGGAAATTTCCAAATCCATATCTACAGACGCCTTCAAAATTTCAACGCCCTGCAGTAGCTGTGCAAGCTTCATAATTGACTCCTTAATCCTTTACTTTTGTATCCAAGAAGGTAAGTTCTACTGTACTGCCCATTTCGATTTGGGCATTTGGGGAAACAGACTGAGAAACCACCGTAATCTGAGGAGCTATTTCCGGATTTCCTTTTACCAAAATAAATAACCCCAAAGCACCGGCGGCATCGCTGGCCTGCTGTCGGGTCATTCCGGTAAAGTCCGGAACCGCAACCATTTCCGGGGTTTGCGACTCTCCCAAATACAGAATCACCTGACTGTCCCCGGGAATCCCACTGCCCGGTTGGGGTAACTGGTCGGTTACAGTTTCACCATTTCCCCGAAGGACTGCTTCAATACCTTGTTTTTTCAAAACTTTTTGTGCTTCCGTGGCACTCAGTCCGGTAACGTCATCTAAAATCACTGTCTGTCCCGCCTTATCCTCCTGGGTATAATTATGCTTTACACCCAAATACGGCAGGATATCTGCCATTACCGCACCCACCGTAGGTGCTGCCATTACACCACCGGAAATATAGATACCAGTGGAACGGGACGGCGTGTCCAATGCCACTAATACAATATACTCCGGATTGTCCATTGGCGCAACCCCCACAAATGATACGATTTTATCCAGCACGCGCTGTCCATTCTCATCAAAAATGTCAATTTTTTCGCTGGTTCCGGTTTTTCCCCCAATATCGAAGCCAAAAACATTGGCATTTTTGGCAGTTCCTTCCTTTACAACCGAGCGAATTAAGTTGCGCATTGTTTCGGAAGTTTCAGGAGAAATTACCTGACGGATGACCGTTGGCTCTTGCTTCAACACAGTTTCGCCGTCACTGGTCACTACCTCGGAGACGATATATGGCTCTATAAGCTTTCCACCGTTGACCACGGCACTGATACCACGAACCAACTGCAAAGGCGTCAACTTAAAGGTCTGCCCAAAAGAGCCGGAGGTTAAGGAGGCTGTCCCCCATTTGTCTGTGTCGGTCACAAGAGCCTTGTCGAAAAATACGCCCTTGCTCTCCCCTGCCAAGTCAATTCCGGTCTTTTCCAAAATGCCGAAGTTTTTTACATAATCGTAGAATCGCTCACCGCCCAGCTTCAGCGCAATATGGGCAAATGCAAGATTGCAGGAGTTTTGCAATGCCTGAGGGGTCTGCTGTGCACCGTGACCGACAGAACGCCAGCAGTGCAGTCGCTGGGAGCGTCCGGGGATTTGTTCTGAACCGGAACAATGAAAGCCGGTTTCTAAATTGATTGCGCCGCAATCCAGCGCCGACGCCATAGTGATTACCTTGAAGGTAGACCCCGGTTCATAGCCGTCGGAGATCACCCGGTTGCGCCACTGCTTTAGCCGAGCTTCTGTTATCGCCTTGTCATAGGCTTTTTTACCTGCGGTGTAATCATCACTGTTTTCCGGGTGTAGCAGGTAGGAAAGCCGCAATTTTTCTAAGTTTTCTGCCACTTTTTTATCCGCAATTTCCTGATAGGAATTGGGGTCATAATTTCCCAATGTGGCCATCGCCAGGATTTCCCCGGTATTTACATTCATTACCATACCGAATGCGCCGTTTTGTACTGCGTACCGATCGATTGCCGCCTGCATTTGCTTTTCTAGGCAGGCTTGTACCGTGGCATCCAGCGTCAGGATAATATCACAGCCGGATTTTGTGGACACAAAGTTCTCATAAGAAAAGGGCATATCCATTTCATTATTACCCTTAGTGGTGATGACCTTTCCTGCACTGCCCTCCAGGAAGCTATTGTAGGAGGCCTCTATCCCCTCCGAGCCGGTGTTGGAAAGGTTGGTAAAGCCGATTACCTGGGATGCCAGGCTTCCGTAAGGATAGTAGCGCTTGGTATTGGGCTCTAAGTGGATTCCGGAAATATTCTTTTCATTTATGTAGTTTCTTACCTTACCTGCCGTCTGCTCATCCACCCGGGCCGCTATTTGCTTATAGCGCTTGGTCGTATCCTTCCCCTGGGTTAGAATCCAGTCCGGGTCCAAATCCAAAAGTGCTCCCAGCGTTTGAGATATTTCCTGCAGGTCCGCTTTGGACTGCTTTAACTCATGGGGGTCTAAATAGATGTTTTCCACCCCTACTGAGGTTGCCAGAATGTTCATATTCCGGTCGTAGATTTCTCCCCTGTCCGGAGTGACCTGCGTGGTTCGGGTCTGATTGCGCAGGGCAAGATCGGAATAATAATCGAAGTTAACCACCATCAGGTTATAAAGCTGTATGATAATGGGGACAAAAGCCAAAACACCCAGTATTAAGCCGGTTCCCAAAATTCTTATGTGCTGACCGGTATCCGCCCGCAGGCGCTGGTACTCTTTTTTCTTCTTCCCCATAAAAATCCTGACCTTTCCCAAAATAGTCCAAAGCCCAATTGTGGGCAGCAAGGGAACCCCTCGCCGCCCACGCAGCTACTATTTTAGTGTATTGTCAGGACGGGATTTTATGCAAAAAGTCCTGTCAAGAATGTGCAAAAGCGCTCCCAGCTACCCGGATTCTCCGGTGCAGTCTCCACGGGAATCTGCATAGTGATGTGGGAAACCTGCCCCTTGGGAACCATTCCCAAAGCTAAGGCTGTGCGCTCAATTTCCTCTAAGTCATAGCCCTCACGCATTGTCTGATTCAGTGTAGCGTTTTCTTCCTGTAATGTGTGCACATAGCCGGTCATTTGGCTTAACTCGTTTCTGGCATTCACCAGGCGGAATGTGCCCACCGTCATTAAAATCAGCATTACCACGGACATTATAATGCCGCAAATAGCAATGGGGTCGATGTGCAGAACAATTTTTTTGCGAATCTTAATTTTAGGAAGCTGAATGGTCTTCAAAGGGACGATAGGTGCCACCTTCTTAGCGGCACTGCCGTCGGTATAAAACTGGATATACTGAATTTCCGGTTTCGGCGCCACAAAGAACCCTTCCTTCTTTTATAGTTTTTCGCACACCCGAAGCTTTGCGCTTCGGGAACGGGGGTTAACTTCCAATTCTTCGTCTGTTGCCACAATGGGCTTTCTGCTGATTAGCTTCACCTGCGGCTTCTTTCCGCAAACACACACCGGGAAGCTGGGTGGACAGGTACAGCCCTTAGAGGCTGCGGTCATTGCGGTTTTTACAATCCGATCCTCCAAGGAGTGGAAGGTAATCACCGCCAGCCGTCCGCCGGGATTCAAAAGAGGAATCGCATCCTCCATTACTTTCTCTACAGAGCCAAGCTCGTCGTTTACGGCAATGCGTATTGCCTGAAAGCTGCGCTTTGCCGGGTGCTGTTTTTCCCGCAGCGCCGCCGGAGGCATTGCACAGCGGATAATATCCACCAGCTCCAAGGTGGTCTTGATAGTGCTTACCTCTCTGCGACTGCAAATTGCAGAAGCAATCTGCGGTGCGTACCGTTCCTCGCCGTAAGTATAAAGAATTCTTTTTAATTCCTCATAAGACCAGGTATTGACCACAATTTCAGCGTTCAGACTGTCCTGAGCGTTCATTCGCATATCCAGTGGTGCATCCGCCATATAGGAAAATCCACGGGCACTGTCATCCAACTGGGGTGAGGAAACACCCAAATCCAACAAAATGCCGTCTACGCCGGCAATTCCCAAATCCTGCAGGACCTGCTTGATTTCGCAGAAATTGGAATGTACCAGGGTCACCCTTTCCTGAAATGGCTCTAACCGCTTCCCTGCCGCCTGCAAGGCAACCGGGTCACGGTCAATGCCGATCAGGCGTCCGGTGGTAAGCCGGGCTGCTATTTGGCTGGAATGACCGGCACCGCCTAAGGTGCCATCCACATAAATTCCGTCAGGCTGAATATGCAAGCCCTCCAGACACTCATTCAGAAGTACAGAAATATGGTGAAACTCACTCATAGACCAATTGCCTCCAAGGATGCCAGCAGCTTTTCGGGGGTGAGATTTTCCTTCTCAAATTCACGGAAGGCCTCTGCATCCCAAATCTCTGCCTGACCGGCACGGCCTACAATCATCACATCTTTGCCAATTCCGGCATAGTCCAGCAAAAACTGGGTCAGCGAAAAGCGGAACTGCTTGTCCGGGCTACACTGATTGGCATTCATAAAAATCAAACTGGTTGCGGCGGAACGCTGAGAAATGGGCAGTGCATTGTAGTTCTGCACCAAGGTTTCCCAGTCTGCTGCGGTGTAAATTGTCAGGCAGCTGCGACCGCAGTTAACACCCAGGGTCACATAAAAGTCCTCCCCCAGCTCCCCACGAAGCTTTGCCGGGACAAACAGACGGTTCTTATCATCCAATTTGGCAGGGTATTTACCAATCACAGCGCTCACCTCACTCCATTTTGCTCCACTTAGCTACCATTTTGCTCCCTTTGATGACAGTATAACGGATATTTTTTCAAAAATCAATACTTTTTTCCCGGTTTTTCCAAAATTTTTTCAGGAAAACCGGGAAATTTCGTATTTTAGAACACTTGTTCTATTTTAATGAGAAAATTCCAGCCGTTCTTCCTTCCAAAGCGCCTGGATTTTTGTTGGCTTCTTTGTACTTTCCAATAGGTGCACTGCAAGAGGCGCTTCTACCTGCTCCCTTACCAAACGGCGCAGTTGACGAGCTCCGTCCTTTTTCCCTGCCCGTTCGCCGATGATTTCTCCCAAGCACGGAGGCAATTGTAATTCGATGCCGCAGGCGGCTGTGCGTTTTTCCAGTTGTTGCAAATACTTATTTGCAATCTCCCGTAATGTCTGGGGCTGCAACGGTGCAAAGCAAATTATTTTATCCAGCCGCCCCAAAAATTCCGGTGTAAAGTGCTGTCGCAACAGTCCTTGGGTCTCTGAGTCTCTTCCCTGAGGATTGAAGCCCAGACCCTCCCCTTTCAGCTCTCCTCCAATATTAGAGGTTGCCACCACTATGGCATTTTTGAAGCTGACACGACGGCCGGTGGAGTCTGTAAGCACTCCCTCCTCCATAATTTGTAAAAGAATTCCCGACACATCCGGGTGCGCCTTTTCCAGTTCGTCCAACAGCACAAGGCAATAGGGTCTGCGTCGGACAGCTTCTGTCAGCTTTCCGCCATCCTCATAACCCACATAACCCGGAGGCGCTCCAATCAAACGGGCCACAGACTGTTTTTCCATATACTCGGTCATATCCAACCGCAGGAAGGCATCCGCACTGCCAAACAACTCTCGGGCCAACACCCGGCAAAGCTCCGTTTTCCCCACGCCGGTAGGGCCTGTAAAGAGCATACAGGCCACGGGGCGATTTTCATCACGGATGATAGAAAGTCCCTGACGCACGCACTCAGATACTTGCTTTACAGCCTCTGCTTGCCCCATTACCTCTTTTTCCAAAATATGCTCCAAATTCAAAAGGCACTGCCGTTGGCTGGCTGTCAGTCTGCCCACAGGAATTCCCGTCCGGGCGCTAACCGCCCAAGCCACATCCAGTCCGGTAACTGCCCGGTTTCGGCGCATTTCACCGCCACGACTGGCAAGGCGCTGCATTTTATCCCTCAGATGCGCCGCCTTTTCAAACCGTCCTTCCTTCACCGCCTCCTGCAGTTCCTGCTCCAGCTCCTGACGCTGTCCGTTTTTCCCGGACTGTAGCTGCTCCAGTCTGGCATGGGCTGCACCCTCATCCAGAAGATCAATGGCCTTATCCGGCAAGAATAAATCCGGCAAATAACGCACAGACAGACGAATGGCCTCTGTCATAGCCTCCTCTGTAATTCGCAGGTGGTGGTGTCTTTCTAATGCTGGTTTCAGCCCCTGCAAAATAGAAAGTGTGGCTTCCTTAGTAGGCTCCTCCACCAGCACCGGGCGGAAACGCCGTTCCAGTGCCGGGTCTTTTTCAATATGCTTGCGGTATTCCGTTAAGGTGGTCGCCCCCAGCATTTGCAGCTCCCCTCTGCCCAATGCCGGCTTAAAAATATTGGAGGCATCAATGGCACCCTCTGCCGCCCCGGCTCCCACGATTGTGTGCATTTCATCCACAAACAAAATGATATCCCCACTGCGTTTGATTTCCGAAAGCACATCCCTCAGACGCTCTTCAAACTCTCCCCGGTACTTGGTGCCGGCTACCAAATTCGCCATATTTAGGCTGACCAGCCTTTTTTCTTTTAATTGGGGCGGCACATTTCCGGCGGCCATTCGCTGTGCAAGGCCTTCGGCAATGGCGGTTTTTCCCACCCCCGGCTCTCCAATCAAGGATGGATTGTTTTTGTTTTTTCGGCACAAAATGCCAATCACCGTTTCAATCTCCCGGTCTCTGCCGATGACCGGCTCCATAGTGGATGCCTTTAACAGCAAATCCTCGCTGAATTGCTCCAACAGTTTCGTCGTAACCGCCTCCTTATTTCTGCTTTCCGTTTTGGCTCCCTCCCAACGCAAATACTCCACAGTTCGGGTAAACAATTCCTGTGCGTCCACATCGGCCAAAATCAGTAAATCCCGTGCTGCTGTTTTCTCCTGACGCAATATAGACAGCAAAATGTGCTCCGGTTGCACCTGACGGCTACTCAATAGCCTTGCCTCCTCACCAGCTCTGCGTAAAACCGCCCGTGCTTGGTGAGAAAAGCCTTGGGGTAGCGGCAAAGACGGTGTTCCCTTTCCGTAGAGAACCTGCGCCATTGCAAGGGCAGTTTCCCATTGAAATCCGGCACCGTATAGCAATTGAGCGCTTAGCCCCGGCTGTTTTGCCAGGCTTATAAGCAGATGGGCTGTGCCCACATAGCTGTGACCCAGTTGCCGGGCCAAAGTGCTTGATGAAAGAATAATCTGTTGCACCTGCTGTGAAAACTGCATAGCCACCCCCCTTTATCCGGAAATTTTTCCCAATCGTCCAAAAAAATATACCAGATATAAAAAAAAGAATTGCATTTTTGAAAATCCGTGCTAGAATAGTCTTGCACCTTACATATTGGGTGCAGGATTATCTTATAAATTGGAGGAAAAATCATGGCTTACAAGATTACTGATGCTTGTGTTAAGTGCGGCAGCTGTGCTGATAACTGCCCCGTAGAGGCTATCTCTGAGGGTGACGAGACCTATGTCATCGATGCTGATGTCTGCGTTAGCTGCGGCACCTGCGTTGACAATTGCCCCGTTGAAGCAATCGTAGAAGAGTGATTCTCCGATTCCGCAATCTGCCTGCGCAGCCGGTTTTCCGGTACGCAGGCAGATTTTTTATCAATCCCCTTTCAGGAGTAATGTATGGAAACTCTGCATAATGGCTTTACTTTGGAGCTCTGTCCCGGAGCATTCCCTTTAAGTACAGATTCCATTGCCCTGTCCCATTTTGCAAGCTGTAAAACAAATGACACTGTGCTGGATTTATGCGCCGGCTGCGGTACATTGGGATTACTGCTTTGCGCCGAAAATGACACCTGCCGGGTCACCGGCGTGGAAATTGACGAAAATGCCCATTTGCAGGCGCTGAAGAATGCCAAGGACAATCAAATCCAGCACCGTCTTACCAGTATATGCGCAGATGTTGCTTCTGTCCCCCAACGCTTTACACCCGGCAGTTTTTCTGTATGTGTTGCCAATCCCCCCTATTTTACAGGTGGCCCGAAAAGCAGTAGCCTACCCAACGCCCGTCGGGAGGATTTGTGCAGTTTGGAAACACTGATGACAGCTACCCAATGGGCGCTAAAATTTGGCGGCGATTTTTATTTGGTACACCGGCCGGAACGGCTGGCAGAAATTTTTGCCACGGCTGTTCATCATACCCTGGAGCCGAAGAAGCTTTTGCTTTTGCGTCACACAGAGCTGGGCCCTGTTACGCTGGTGCTGGTGCAGTGCCGCAAGGGCGGCAAGCCCGGACTTTTATGGCAGGAGGAATTCCTGTTTGACAAATACGGCAACCCCAGCGACTATTACCGCCGCTTGTATCATATTTAGGAGGGATTTTTATGCCCGGAATGTTATATTTGGTCCCCACTCCCATCGGTAATTTAGGAGACATCTCTCAGCGCTGCCGCCAGACCTTGGAGCAGGTGGATTTTATCGCCGCCGAGGATACCCGGGTCAGCCTGAAGCTATTAAACCACCTGGGGATTAAAAAAAGCCTTGTCAGCTACTTCGAGCATAACAAGGCACAAAAAGGCAATATCATTGTTGACCGGATTTTAGCCGGAGAAACCTGTGCACTGGTCTCCGATGCCGGCAGTCCTGCCATATCCGACCCCGGCGAGGATTTGGTGAAGCAATGCGCCGAGGCTGGCATTACGGTCTGCGCCATTCCCGGCCCTTGCGCTGTGATTACTGCCTTGAGTATCTCCGGGCAGTCCACCGGACGGTTCTGCTTTGAGGGCTTTTTGTCCACCGCCAAGAAAAGCCGTCGGGAGCATTTGGAAAGTCTTATCCAAGAACAAAGGACTATGATTTTCTACGAAGCGCCCCACAAGCTCCTAGGCACCTTGGAGTCTATGGCGGAGGTTTTCGGCAACGACCGGCCCATCAGTCTTTGCCGGGAGCTGACCAAGCTTCACGAGGAGGTCATTCGCACCACCTTAGGCGAAGCTATTGACCTTTACAATTCTCAACCTCCCAAGGGAGAGTATGTGCTGGTTTTAGCCGGTGCTGTCCCTGAGGAAACACCCGCCGCTACCCCGGAGGATGCTGCAAAGCGTGTGGCAGAGCTGATAGAAGGCGGAATGAGCCGCAAGGATGCGGTGAAGCAGACAGCCAGCGAGCTGAACTTACCTAAGAATGTGGTTTATGACGCTTCCCTTTCCTGATTATATGAAGGCGCAACTGCAACTGCAGTTGCCCCTTATCTTATTTCAATCCCCGGCAATTTGTCCACCCCAAGGCATATACTTACAAAAAGGGGGTGTCCAAAATGATTATGAGTTGGATTTTTACGGGACTTATTGGGATTTCTCTGTTTGCATCACTGGTATTGGGAAGGGGCGCCGAGCTTGCCGCCGCAGTGCCCCAGGGCGCACAAGCCGGGGCTATGCTGGTTGTTTCTATGGCCGGCTCTATCTGCCTATGGAGTGGCGTTGGAAGGCTTATGGACAAGGTGGGGTTTACAGGATTTTTGTCCAAGCTATTAAAGCCACTTTTGTACCGGCTTTTCCCCAGCACCCGAACTGACAAAGCCTTGTCCCAAAGCCTCAGCGCCAATATCTGCGCCAATTTCTTAGGTCTGGGCAATGCAGCAACGCCTATGGGTATTCAGGCGGCGCAGAGAATGGCAACGCATTCCGGCGGTGTCGCCTCCCACGAATTATGTCGGCTCATTGTGCTGAACACCGCCTCCATTCAGCTTATTCCGGCGAATGTGGCAGCCGTGCGCGGCGGGTTGGGCTGTCAAACACCCTTTGACATTCTTCCAGCCGTTTGGCTTACCAGCATTTGTTCTGCCGGGCTGGGGCTTCTGTCTGCCTGGGTTTTTGGAAAGGTGTGGCACAAATGACGGATTATGTGGTTCCGATTTTATTATTCGGCGCCTGCACTGTGGCTTTGCGAAAAAAAGAAAACGCTTATACCCTGATGCTGGGTGGCGCCACAGACGGATTAAAACTTCTTGCATCCTTGGTACCAACCCTGATTTTACTATTAACTGCTGTCACGATGCTTCGTGCCTCCGGAGCTATGGAAATGCTCAGCCGTTTTTTTGCTCCGGTGTTCTCCCTGTTTGGCATCCCCCCGGAAACAGCCATATTGGTTCTGATACGCCCGGTTAGCGGAAGTGCGGCACTGGCACTGGGGGCAGATTTAATGGCCCAGTACGGTGTAAATTCCACCATTGGGCGGACGGTAGCCGTGATGTTAGGCTCCACAGAAACCACATTTTACACTGTCAGCGTCTATTTTGGCGCCGCAGGTATTCAAAAAACCCGGTACACCATTCCGGCGGCACTGATTGCAGATTTTACCGGGTTTGTGGTGGCATCGCTATCCGTAAAGCTATTTTTTTAGGATAAAAAAACGGTCGAAGAAAATCTTCGACCGTTTTTAAGCACAAATAATATGAGGGAAAATTAATAGAACTTTCTCTTATTCTTACGGGCAGCTTCAGACTTCTGCTTACGCTTCAGGCTGGGGCTGACATAGTGCTCGCGCTTTTTAACTTCAGCAATCACGCCCTCCTTGGCACAGCTACGCTTAAAACGACGCAGAGCGCTCTCCAAGGACTCGTTTTCCTTTACGCGAATTTCAGACATGGTTTTCCCTCCCTCCGATGGCATCCGGCTATTTCCTGGATGCGTTCAGGGCCTGCAATCAGGCTTGAATATTATATGCTGAAACAATCAGATTGTCAAGAGTATTTTCCGGATTTTTCACCCAAATATGCTTTTTTTCTTACTTAACAATTAAATTGACCAGCTTATTTTTTACCACAATGGTCTTAAAAATGCTTCCGCCCTGCTTCTCCAGGAACTTGGCAATCTTCTCATCTGCGGTGACATTGGCAACCACTTCCTCGTCAGGAAGGTCTGCATCCATCTCCACAGTACCACGCATTTTGCCGTTGACCTGCACTGCAATGGTCACCTGCGTATCCTTGCACTTGGCCTCGTCATAGGTAGGCCAGGGCTCGTAGGCAATGGTATTGTCGTGGCCCAGGGTCTGCCAAATTTCCTCGCCCACATGGGGAATGATACAGGAAATCATCTTGACAAAGCCTTCTGCGTATTCCTTAGGACAAGAGCCAACCTTATAGACCTCGTTGACAAAAACCATCATTTGGGCAATGGCAGTATTAAAGCCCAACTGCTCAAAGTCAGCGGTGACCTTCTTGACGGTCTGATGGTAGACCTTAGTCAGCTTGCCATCGTCGGTTTCGGTAATATTCTGGGTTTCGGTGAAGAAGTTCCATACACGGTTAATGAACTTTCTTGCACCGGCCACAGCGGTGGAGCTCCAGGGCTTGGAAACTTCCAGTGGGCCCATAAACATCTCGTAAAGGCGCAGGGTATCTGCACCGTACTCACGGACAATGTCACTGGGGTTGACCACAAATTCCGGGAAACGCTTACCCATTTTAATGCCGTTTTCGCCCAGGATCATACCCTGGTGTACCAGCTTCTTAAACGGCTCTTTCACAGGGGACAAGCCGTTATCATAGAGGAAACGATTCCAGATACGGGAGTAGATCAAGTGCCCGACAGCGTGTTCCGGGCCGCCGATGTACAGGTCAACGGGCATCCAGTGCTCCAGCAGCTTCTGGTCGCAGAATTCCTTATCATTCTTGGGATCAATGTACCGCATAAAGTACCAAGAAGATCCCGCAGAACCGGGCATGGTAGAGGTTTCACGCAGACCCTTGATACCATTGTTGTCATACTGCTTCCATTCGGTTGCATTCTCCAAAGGTGCTTTGCCGTTTTTGCCCTTATAATCCTCCAACTCCGGCAGGATCAAAGGCAGCTCTTCGTCAGGCAGGAAGATGGTTTCGCCCTTTTCGTTGTACACACAAGGAACAGGCTCACCCCAGTAACGCTGACGGGCAAAGATCCACTCACGGAAGTGGTAGTTGTTCTTTCTTCTGGCAACACCGGCATTTTCCAGCTTCTGGGTGGTAGCTTCCTTAGCTTCCTCCACAGTCAGGCCGGTAAATTCTTCAGAATTCATCAACTTGCAGCCCTTGCCCAGGTAGTCCTGCTTTTCGAAAGCGCACTCAGAAACATCCCGGCCCTCAATAACCTGAACCATAGGAATGTTGTGGGCGATAGCATACTCAAAGTCACGCTGGTCGTGGCTGGGAACAGCCATAACTGCGCCGGTACCGTAATTACCCAAAACAAAGTCGCCAATAAACACAGGTACTTCTCTGCCGTTGACAGGATTGATGGCATATACCCCCTTCAGAGGGCAGCCGGTCTTGGTCTTGGTGGCATCGGTACGGTCTATATCGCTCTTCCTGGCAGCTTCCGCAATATAAGCTTCCACTTCTTCCCGGTTTTCAATGCGATCCATCAGGGTCTGCACGATCTTACCGTCAGGAGCAAGCACCATAAAGGTAATACCGTAGATAGTTTCAATGCAGGTGGTGTAGATAGAGAACTCGCCACCGCCTACCAACTTGAAATCCACTTCCACACCGGTAGACTTGCCGATCCAGTTGCGCTGGATTTCCTTGGTAGATTCCGGCCAGTCGATTTCCTCCAAGCCTTCCAGCAACTTTTCAGCAAAAGCAGGCTGGTCAATTACCCACTGCATCATATTCTTTTTCACAACAGGAAAACCGCCACGCTCGGACTTACCGTCGATGACTTCGTCATTAGCCAGAACAGTGCCCAGCTCTTCGCACCAGTTTACAGGCATTTCAATCCGCTTAGCGAAACCTGCCTCAAACAGCTTTTTGAAGATCCACTGAGTCCACTTATAAAAATCCGGGTCAGAGGTAGCTACGCACTTGGACCAGTCGTAGTCAAAACCCAATTCTTTCAGCTGGCCAGAGAAGGTTTCAATGTTCTTCTGGGTAAAGCCATTGGGGTGGTTACCGGTGGAAACCGCATACTGCTCTGCAGGCAGACCGAAAGAGTCATAGCCCATGGGGTGCAACACATTGTAGCCCTGCATACGCTTCATACGGGACATAATATCCGTTGCAGTATAGCCTTCCGGGTGACCTGCGTGCAGACCCACACCGGAGGGATACGGGAACATATCCAGCACATAGTACTTGGGTTTGGAGAAGTCCCACACATCAGTGTGGAAGGTGTCATGCTCTTCCCAATATTTTTGCCACTTTGCCTCTACTTTGCTGTGTTCGTAATTCATTTTCTACTACCTCTCTTAATCCGGAGTTACAATATCACTCAGGTCAATGGCTTCGGCATCTGCCCACAGACGCTCCAACGAATAAAACTCACGGGCTTCCTCCGTAAACACATGGACAACCACACTGCCAAAGTCCAGAAGCTCCCAAGTGTTGCCCCGGTGTCCTTCCCGACCCAGCATTGGCTCACCCAACTGCTCAAAAACATACTCTGCGTGGTCGCACAAAGTCTTAACATGGGTGTTGGAGGTACCGGTACAGATAATAAAGTAATCTGCCAAAGAAGAAACATCGCCGATTCTCAAAAGCTTGATATCCTGACCCTTTTTGCTGTCCAGAGCCTTGGTCACTTCGTAAGCAACCTGCTTTGCTGTTAACATATCAATTCTTCCTTTCTATTGAGCCAAGCCAACGCCTGTTGGGACTCAGGAGAGATTTCCCTGCCCTGCTGACGCAGCATGGTAAGTGTCATTTCCAGGCCCAGCTTCAGGGCCTTATCCAAATCCGTGTAGGCAAGCTGGCGTAGCTGCTCCACACCGTCAAGGGTGCGGTTGGGCTCCATATAGTCTGCCACATAGATAATTTTTTCCAAAGTATTCATATTGGCCTTGCCGGTGGTATGACTGCCAATAGCGTCCACCACCGCCTGATTTTCTCCAAAAATACGCTGGGCAACCAGGCTGCCCGTTAATGCGTGGAGGGTTTTGGGGTTGTGCTGGGAGAAATTATCCAAGCGCACACCGTAAGCGCGGCACAGCACTAGCTGCAGCGGGCCATCCAGCGCCTTGGTGATATCGTGGAGCAGACCTGCCCGGGCAGCGTCGGTTTCATCCACGCCCCAAACCCGTGCCAAGGATGCCGCCGTGTCCCGACAGCCCAAAACATGGGCTACCCGGTTGGGTTTCAGTAGGCTGATAACCTCCTGCTCCAGTCGATCCATAGGCAAATGGCGCAGATTTTTTCCTGTTCCGTAAAGATTGTTCATCTGGATATACCGGGCAACATCATCGGTTAAAAATTCATCAGCGCAACGGAAAGCCAAAAGCCGTCGCATATCCGCACCGGTTAGCACGCTGGCATTTTCCTCCACACGCTGGTCATCCGGGCAGAAGCTGTCCGGATGCTCCTCCGGGGAATGGATTTCCACAGAAGGAACACCGGCAAAGCATAGCTGCAGCATCTTCAGGCGCTGAGATAGGTCCGCCGTGTCCGGCTGACTTTGCGCCTTCGGCGTTGCCAAAGATGGAATAATCAGCAGCTTGTCCAAATTTCGCTCTGAGATTGCCTGCTTCGCCGCCTGCACATGACCCAAATGTGGGGGATCAAAATTGCCACCGTAAATACCGATACGCTCCATAGCACACTCTCCTTACAGGTTTACTGTTTCTCCCGTAACTGACGCTCCCTGTCCCGTTCAATGGCCTTTTCAATTGCCTGCTTGCGGAAATATTCATTACGCTGCTGGCGCACCTTCTGCGCTGCCTGACGCCGAGCCTGTGCACCCTTGCGCACCGGATTGGACTTGGCCACGCTCACAGCTTTTTTCTTGGCACGGCCCAACTCATTGCGCTCCTGCTGAAGCTTTTCGCTGAACCGATAAATAATAAATTTTGTACCAATCACACCCACACCGTCAGCACCGGTGGCCTGGCAAATTTCGTCGCAAACCTCCCGGGGAGTCATCATCGCACCCTCCAAGACCTTGCCTTTTACCAATTCCCGTGCGGTGAGCTGATTTTCTGCCTCGGCAATCACTGCCTCTGTCACGCCACCCTTGCCTACCATCAGGGTAGTTTCCAAGGTATTGGCCTGACTGCGCAGCTCTGCACGCTCTTTACTTGTCAGCATAGCCTGCCTCCTTCATCTTCTCATAAAACAACTTCAGTGCATTTGCACGGTGGGAAACTTCGTTTTTCTGCTCAGGGGACAATTCGGCAGTGGTCTTGCCTAAGGGAGGATAGTAGAAAATGGGGTCATAGCCAAAGCCGTTTTCTCCATGGGGTTCCCTTGTCAGCTCACCGTGGATTTCGCCACGAGCTTGAATTATCTTCCCCTCCGGAGTAATAAAGGTGATTACGCAGACAAACTGCGCCTGACGCTGTCCGTCGGGAACATTTTCCGTGTTCTTCAAAAGAAGAAGCAATCTGCCCCAATCGTCCAGGCTATCGTCAAAGCCATACCGTGCCGAGTAAATTCCCGGCTCACCGTTTAATGCGTCCACCGCAATACCGGAGTCATCCGCCAAAGCCGGCAGTCCGGTAGCCTTCATCACCGCCTCCGCCTTCAAAAGAGAATTCTCCCCAAAGGTAGTGCCGGTCTCCTCTACATCAATATCCACACCCAGCTCGGACTGCAACACCAATTCAAAACCGAACTTTTCCGTAATTTTACTGATTTCCTTCAGCTTATGGGGATTTTTACTGGCTAATACAACTTTCATTCCAACAGCGCCTCCACAAAATTCCGGGCTTCAAATGGCATTAAGTCCTCCGCCTGCTCTCCGACACCTACAAATTTCACAGGAATTTGCAGGGTATCCGCCACAGAAATCACAATTCCGCCCTTGGCAGTGCCGTCCAGCTTGGTCAAGGCAACCGCCGTCACGCCGGCAATTTCCTTAAACTGCTTTGCCTGGGTCAGACCGTTCTGACCGGTGGTGCCGTCCAAAACCAAAAGCACCTCTAAAGCCGCATCGGGAAGCTCCCGGGCGATAATCCGACTGATTTTATTCAGCTCGTTCATTAAGTTTTGCTTATTGTGAAGCCGTCCGGCGGTATCTACCAGCATCACATCCGCACCCTTTGCCCGGGCAGACTGAATGCCGTCAAACACCACAGAGGCCGGGTCTGCGCCCTCGTGCTGGCGGACAATGGATGCTCCGGAGCGTTCCGCCCAGATTTCCAGTTGGTCTGCGGCGGCAGCACGGAAGGTGTCGCCTGCCACCAAAAGCACATTTTTCCCCTGCTGAACAAGGCCGGTGGCAATTTTTCCGATGGTGGTAGTTTTTCCCACACCGTTGACACCAATCACCAATACCACAGAGGGCTTGGTGGACAGGTTTAAGGCAGTATCGCCCACATTTAGCATATCCACCAAAATTTCCTTCAAGGCAGACCTTGCTTCCTCGGTGGTTTTCAGGTGTTGCTCCTTTACAGCTTTCCGCAAACGGTCTGTGGCCTTCAGGGCTGTTTCCATACCCAAATCCGCAAGAATCAGGCACTCCTCCAGCTCGTCGTAAAAATCATCGTCAATTTCCGAAAAACCGGAAAAAACGCTGCCCAGGGTATTTTCCAAGGCATCTCTTGTCTTGGAAAGGCCCTGTTTAATTTTGTCAAAAAAACCCATATTGGCTCCTTTATTCGGTAATGCCCAATTGATTTTCCATTTGGTTCAAGTCCAAACGGAGCAGCTTGGAAATACCCTGCTCCTGCATCGTCACACCGTAAAGCACATCGGAGGCTTCCATAGTGCCACGGCGGTGGGTAATCACGATGAACTGGGTGTTACTGCTCAAATTGCGCAGATAGGTAGCAAACCGTTCCACATTCCGGTCATCCAGCGCCGCATCAATCTCATCCAGCAAGCAGAAGGGTGTGGGGCGCACCTTCAAAATAGCAAAGTACAGCGCCGTTGCCACAAAGGCCTTTTCACCACCGGAGAGCAATGTGATGGTCTTGACCTGCTTTCCGGGAGGCTGAACCCGAATTTCAATGCCGCAAGTCAAGGGCTCCTCCGGGTCCTCCAAAATCAGCTGACCCTTACCGCCACCAAACATCTCCTCAAAGACAATCCCAAAATGATGGTTGATTTTCTGGAACTCTGCCACGAAGATCGTGGTCATTTCCTGGGTAATCTCCCGGATAATGCCCTCCAACTCCTTCTTGGAGTTCAGCACATCGTCACGCTGCTCCGCCAGGTAGCTGTAGCGCTCATTGACACGGGCATATTCCTCGATTGCGCCCAAGATAGGTGTGCCCAAAGCGGAAATTTTCCGCTTCAGCTCGCCAATGCGACGGTTACCGGCCGCCACAGACTCAATCTCGCCACGCTTTTCCACAGCAGTGCCGGGGGTCAGCTCGTAGTAATCCCAAAGCTTATCGATAATCTGCTTTTCTTCCATATCCGCAGAGGACTTCTTGTTTTCCAAACGGGCGCATTCCCGTTCCATATCCAGAATATCCTTACTCTTATCCTGCGCATCTTTCTCGGAACGGGTCTTGGAAGCTTCAGCCTCTGCACGCTGGATAAGGGCATTTTCCATACCGGTACGCATTCTGGCTGTTTCGGCGTCGTTGCTTTGCTGTTTTGCCAAAAGCTCCGCAATCTGCGCTTCATAGCTCCGATTTTCCTCCCGGAAGGCTTCCACCAGCACCAGCTTCTTATCCCGGTCGCCCTCCATATCCCGGCGGAGATTCTGCAAGTCGGCCACATGGTTTTGGGCTGTGGTTTTTTCTGCCTCCAATGCCGCCTCTTCCGTTTTCAGGGCAGTCATTTCTTCGGTGACCCGGTTCATTGTCTGAGAGGAATCCTGCTGGGTATTTTCCAGCACAGCAAGCTTGGATTTGGTATCAAGCAACTGACTGCCCAGCATTTGCAGCTTGGTCTGGCAAGTCACATAGCGCTCACGGTCGGTGCGTTCCCGGCCGTCCAGCACTTCCTTTTCCCGACGGGCGGCGTTCATGGCTTCTACAATAGCATCCACCATAATCTCGTGCTGCTTTTCCTGGCCCTGGAGACGAAGCACCTGGTCCTCCGCCTGCCGAAGCTGGTCCTTTGCAGCAGTAATTTGGAACTCCACCTGGTCCAGCCCGCGCTGAGCTTCCTGCAAATCTGCCTCGCAAGCCTGCTGTTTTTCCGTGATTTCTTTTTCCTGAACTGTCAGCTTCTCAAGCTCATTGGCACGACTTAAAATACCGGCCTCTTTATTCACCGAGCCGCCTACCATAGAACCGCCGGCATTCATAATCTGTCCGTCCAGGGTGACAATTTTGAAACGGTTCTGATACTGCTTGGCCATAGCAATGGCATCGTCAATGTTCTCTACCACTACGATTCTGCCCAGCAGATTGTCTACAATTCCCTGATACCGCTTGTCTGTCTGCACCAGATTGGAGGCAAGCTCCACAAAGCCACGGCAATTTTCCAAACCTTTTTCCTGAAGCTGCTTGCCCTTGACGGTAGCAATAGGCAGGAAGGTAGCACGACCGCCACCGGTACGCTTCAAGAAAGAAATGGCAGACTTGGCATCCTGCTCGCTATCCACCACAATCTGCTGCATTGCGCCGCCCAGGGCGTACTCGATTGCCACGGTGTATTCGTCATCGGTGCGAATAAGCCGGGACACAGGACCGTGGACATTCCGCAGGGCGCCACGCTGGCTTTCCTGCATTACCATTCGGACAGATTTTTGATAGCTTTCAAAATCCCGTTCCATCGCCCGGAACACTTTAATTTTTGCCTGAATACCGTCCAGCTTATTCAAAAGCTCCCGGTTTTCCTGGCTGAGCGTATCCCGGCGCTGCTGACGGTTCTGCTGACGCAGGGTGTAGCCGGAAATACTATTATTGCAAGCAGTTACCTCATCCTGCGCCTGCTTTAACAGCTTCAGGCATTCTGCCTGAGCCGCCTTTGCTTCCATTTCCCGGGCTGTGCCGGACTGCAGGTCGCTGTTTAACTGCTCCAAACGTTCTTTGTTTTCGGAAAGGCTGGTCTCCAAACCACGAAGGTCGGCCTCTCCACCGGCAATTTCTGCCGTCAGAGTACTCTCCGCCGCACGCAGCTCCAAAAACTGCTTGGTAATGCCTTCTGCGCTGGCAGTCATCGCGGCCAATTCCTGCTGCAAGGCAATCAGCTTTTCACGCTTTTCTGCAAGCTCTGTTTCAATGGCTTCCATTCGCTCCTGGGTTTGGGCAAGCTGGGCTGAAATACCGCCATTGCGGTCCTCCTGACCCTGCAGTTCCTCCTCCACACGCTGGATATTTTCCTCGTTGTTACGAATGTTGCCCTGCAAAACTGCCATCTGACCGTCCAACTGCTGATGGGTCTGCTCCAGCAGATTCACCTGCAGACGGATATTTTCCAGTTCCCCGTCCCGGTGGTGCAGTTCAGCACCCAACTGTTCGGACTGGGCATATAGACGCTCCAAATCCTCGTGGGCCTGCTTCAGCACAAAGGATGCAGAGGCATAGTCCTCCTCTGCCTTCTTAGCTGGGGCAGACAGCTTGTCCAATGTGTCCAGCCAAACGGCCACTTCCACACCCTGAAGCTCATCCTTCAGCTCCAGATACTGCTTTGCCTTCTCTGACTGGCGCTTCAGCGGCTCTAGTTGCAGCTCCAGCTCGGATACCTTGTCGCCAATGCGCAGAAGGTTATCCTCCGTATGGGCCAGCTTTCGCTCGGTCTCCTCTTTACGGTGACGATACTTAGAGATACCTGCCGCTTCTTCAAAAATCTCACGGCGGTCTGCGCTCTTCAAGGAGAGAACCTCGTCAATTCGACCTTGACCGATATTGGAATAGCCCTCTCTGCCCAAGCCGGTGTCCATAAACATCTCGTTGATGTCACGAAGACGGGCAGACTGGCGGTTGATATAATACTCACTGTCTCCACTACGATAATACCGCCGGGTAACCATTACCTCGTCTGCATCGTAAGGCAGAGCACGGTCAGAATTATCTAGGGTCAGAGTAGCTTCCGCAAAGCCTACCGCCGCACGCTTTTGCGTGCCGCCGAAAATCACATCCTCCATTTTGGAGCCACGGAGGGTCTTGGAGCTCTGCTCGCCCATTACCCACAAAATCGCATCGGAAATATTTGATTTTCCGGAGCCGTTGGGTCCTACAATGGCGGTGATATCATCGCCAAAACGGATCACGGTCTTATCCGGGAAGGACTTAAAGCCCTGTACTTCCAAACTTTTTAGATACACAGCAAAACCTCTTTGTATTTTTAGTTATAACAAATCAATTTATTATATCGGAAATATTCAAAAAAAGCAAGTGTTACACAGCGATTTTCCCTTTATTTTTCCTTTGACAAACCGTCTCCGCTTTTCTATAATGGTTATGAAAGAGGTGGGTGCTATGAAAATGGTTTTATTGACCGCACTGGGTGTAGGCGGTGCCACGATTTTTGGCTCGGTGCTGGGTTTTATTTTCAAGAAAATCTCCCATAAATTCAGCGACATTGTGCTGGCGTTTGCTGCCGGCGTTATGCTGTGTGCCGCAGTGACAGGGCTTATTCTGCCGTCGCTGGAATATGAAAGCTTTTCTCCCATTTTGATGACAATTCTCGGCGTGTTTTCCGGCGCATTGTTCCTCAATTTGCTGGATAAGCTGGTGCCCCATTTGCATCGGCTGGCAGGTGTTGACCAGGAGCAACATCCGGATAACGCCAAAAAGCTTAACAAGGTGCTTTTGTTTGTGATGGCAATTGCTATTCATAACCTGCCGGAGGGTATTGCCGCCGGTGTGGGTTTTGGCAGTGGAAATACTGCCCAGGCTATTACTATTGCCGCAGGTATTGCTTTGCAGAACATACCCGAAGGTATGGTGATTATTGGACCGATGCTGGCAGCCGGTATGTCACCGGGCAGAACCTTTGTATGCGCTTTGGCTACCGGTATTATCGAGGTGCTGGGCACTGTTTTAGGCTACTTTGCCGTAAGCTTGTCCACCGCAATTTTGCCCTTTGCCCTGGCCTTTGCCGGCGGCACGATGCTGTATGTTATCAGCGACGAAATGATACCGGAAACCCACCACAATGACGCACGCGGCGTCACCTATTCCCTGCTGGCTGGGTTTTGCCTGATGCTGGCGATGGGGTACTTTTTAGGGTGAGTGTTTATTACTTTTATAAAAATTTATGAGAAAGGGGTATGCGTATGCAAAAGGTAATGCTGGCAATGAGTGGCGGCGTAGACAGCTCGGTAGCTGCCCACCTGATTTTACAGCAGGGCTTCGAATGTGTAGGGGCTACCATGCTTTTGTGCGGAGATGGCGGAGTTCAGGACGCTCAAAGTGTTGCCAATCGCCTGGGTATCCCCTTCTCTGCCTATGACCACAGAGAGGATTTTCAGAACCTTGTGGTAGAGGATTTTATAAACTGCTACGAGCAGGGCGGCACGCCAAATCCCTGCGTGACCTGCAACAAGAAAATTAAGTTTGATGTACTGCTTCGGCGGGCTTTGGCAGAAGGTTGTGATTTCCTGGCCACCGGACATTATGCCCGAATTGTACCGGAAAACGGGCGTTTTCTTCTTTATAAGGCAAAAGATTTAAGCAAAGACCAAAGTTATTTCTTGGCCTGTCTCAATCAGTATCAGCTTTCCCACACCTTGTTTCCCCTGGGAGCGCTGGAAAAAGCCCAGGTGCGTGAGATTGCGGAAAATTTAGCCCTGGTTAACGCAAAAAAGAAGGATTCTCAGGATATTTGTTTTATTCCTGATGGGGATTACAAGGCTTTTATGGAGCATTACACCGGGAAATGTTATCCTCAGGGTGATTATTTGGATGAGAACGGAAATGTGGTGGGGCGGCATCAAGGAGCTGTTGGCTATACCATCGGACAGCGAAAGGGTTTGGGGATTGCACTGGGTCAGCCGGTTTATGTGAGCCAAAAGGATATGTCCGCAAACACGGTAACTGTCGGACCTGAGGAGAGCCTGTATAAAACCGCGCTGATTGCGGACCACTGGAATTTTATACCCTTTGATACACTGCATGCGCCGATGCAGGTAAAGGCTCGGGTGCGGTATCGCCATACAGAACAGCCGGCAACCGTGTATCCTATGGAGAACGGCATGGCAAGGGTAGAATTTGTGGAGCCGCAACGGGCCATTACCACCGGGCAAGCCGTTGTGCTGTATAACGAGGATATGGTAGTAGGCAGTGGACGGATCATTCAGGTCCTTTAGGATATAAAAAATGAGCAGTCAGAAATTGACTGCTCATTTTTATATCACAATAGCGTAATAGTATCGCCCATATTGGGTATATGCAAATTGTTTTTGCAATCTATCGTATTATCCAAAGCATCCCACAAACCGATTTCATCCTGCTCTCGGCTGGGTAGATGCAAAACCACAATTTCCTCTGCTCCCAAGCTTTTGGTCATCTGCCAAGAGGCAGGCGTTGTGGCATAAGCATAGGGCACAATCACCACATCCGGTTTGGGAAGATCCTGCTTTTGTCGCCAAATACCAGGCGACGCATCTCCCAAAAACCAAACGCACCGACTGCCCTGCAAAATAAAGCTGAAATGAGGGGTATATTTTCCTATTACACCGATATGGCGACTGGCCACCGGGATAATCTGCACATCCCCTACCCTGTCCGGCGTTTGGGTTGTGTTGCAGCCGGGTAGATTTGGTCCAAAAATAACCCGGCCCGTCTTGCCCTGATAGGCAGAAGCGAAGGCCGGGTCATAATGGTCCTTATGACTATGGGTAAAGGCAACGGCATCCGGAAACTCCTGCAAAAGCCGTGTCTTTATTTCAGGCGGTGTTGCCGAGTAGGGCTTGACCTCTCGGCAAACACCGTCCAATAGTACAGTTATTCCGTCCAGTTTCAGCAGTACCCCTGCATTGGCTGTCCGGGTAAGCTCCATAAGGTCTTAAACGCCAGCCTTTGCACGGCGAACGGTCTCTGCCTCATCGCAGGAGTTAGCCTCTGCAGTGTAACCTGCCAGAGGAACCAGCTTCTCGTGGATTGTATCCAAAATCCAGTTGGCCTGCGGGAAGAAGAATTCGTCGAACTCGAAGGGAGGTGTGATCCAGTTCTTAGCACCCACAACAACGGGAGGTGCATCCAAATCGTCAAAGCACAGCTCAGTAATGTTACGAGCTACATCGTTGAGGAAGGAGCCTCTTGCACAGGCATCGGATACCAACAGCACCTTGCCGGTCTTACGGACAGACTCCAAAATCTTGGTGTAGTCCAGAGGAGACAGAGAGTGCAGGTTGATAACATCTGCCTCGATGCCATACTTTTCGCTCAGGGTCTTAGCAGCATCCATAGCACGGTACAGAACAGCACCTACAGTCAGGATGGTCACATCCTTACCGTCACGAACCTTGTTCACATCGCCAATCTCGATTTCATAACGCTCTTCGGGAACGCCACCCTCGTGGAACTGCTCGCCCACATCATAAATTCTCTGAGATTCAAAGAATACAACGGGGTCAGTACCCTTCAGTGCGGTTTCCATCAAGCCCTTAGCTTCCCAAGGTGTTGCAGGGAATACAACCTTCAGGCCGGGGATGTGGGCGCACAAAGCGGTCCAGTCCTGAGAGTGCTGAGCGCCGTACTTGGAACCAACAGAAACACGCAGAACCAAAGGCATCTTCAGGATACCGGCAGACATTGCCTGCCACTTGGACATCTGGTTGAAGATTTCGTCGCCTGCGCAACCGATGAAGTCTGCATACATCAGCTCCACCAGGGCACGGCCACCGGACAGGGCGTAACCAACGCCGGTGCCCACAATAGCGCCTTCTGCCAGGTTGGAGTTAAACAGACGGCAGTGGGGCAGAGCGTCCATCATACCACGGTAAACAGCAAATGCACCGCCCCAGTCACGGCAGTCCTCGCCATAGGCGATCAGAGTAGGATCTTCATAGAAGCGATCCCAAATAACCTCAGAGATACCGTCACGCAGGTTGTACAGCTTCATCTTAGAAACAGGCTTGCCGTCTGCACCGATGGGGCTGCGCTCCTTGGCCTTAATCTTCTTATAGCCCTCTGCCTCCTCCTTGGGAACCAGATACTCAGGCTCACGATCGTCAAACTTCTCCACCTTCTCATTGGAGAACATCACACGCTCCACAACGGCAGGATCCTTCTTGAAATCGCAGTAGGGGCTGATCTCGGGATCAGCAGCAGCCTTGCAGATCATAGTCATCCGGTCGGTGGTCTCCTTCAGGATGGCATCGATCTCTTCCTGAGTAGCAATGCCGGCCTTAACCAGCTCTGCAGGATAGGTGGTCAGAGGATCGACTTCCTTCCAGGCGTCCATTTCTTCCTTGGTACGGTATGCGTTCTGGTCGGAAACAGAGTGACCGGAGAAACGATAAGTAATGGTCTCCATCATCACCGGGCCCTTGCCGTCACGCAGCAGCTTCAGGTTCTTCTCCATAGCATCAATAACAGCCAAGGGGTTGAAGCCGTCTACAGTCACAGCGTGCATCTGAGTGGGGCTGACACCGGAACCGATCCGTGCCATAACGCCCTGACCCATAGTCTCGCCACGGGTCTGGTCGCCCATACCGTAGGAGTTATTGAAAATGTTGTACAGAATGGGCATACCGTCCTTGTGGCTCTCCCACAAGGTCTTGTACTGATCCATAGAAGCAAAGTTCAGTGCTTCCCAAACAGGGCCACGGGACATAGCAGCATCGCCCACATTGCAGACAACGATGCCCTTCTTGTCATTGACCTTCTTGTAAAGCGCTGCACCGGTGGAAATTGTGCCGGAGCCGCCAACGATTGCGTTGTTGGGATAGATACCGAAGGGCAGGAAGAATGCGTGCATAGAGCCGCCCATACCCATATGGAAACCGGTCTCACGGGCAAAGATTTCAGACAGTGTGCCGTAAAGGATGAAGCGGATAGCCAGCTCCTTCATATCCTTGGTCTCACCCAAACGCTGGGTGGAGCGCAGGCACTTGCCGCCCAGGAAGTTCTCCATAACATCCATCAGCTGCTCGTCACTCATCTTGTTCATGGTAGACAGAGCCTTTGCCAAAATCTACGAGTGGCTACGGTGAGAACCGAAGGCATAGTCATTCTCGTCCAACAGATATGCCTGACCCACGCAAGCAGCCTCCTGGCCGATGGACAGGTGGGCAGGGCCGGGATAGGTATGATCGATGCCGTTGTAGGAGCCCATGGTCTTGATGTTGTTAAGCATGGTCTCGAACTCACGCAGAACGGTCATATCCCGGAAAATACGAACCAGATCTTCCTTGGTGTACTTACCGGATTCCAGTTCTTCCTTCACAGTCTTATTATACTGGTTAACAGGAATACTCTTAAAGCTGACCTTACCGGGTGCACGCACCTCGGAAGGATCTACATATAAACTCTTAGGCATAAATTGCTTCCTCCTTTCTTACTTGGCGAGCAATGTGGTGAAGTGCTCCAGGTTGTAGGCCAGCTCCTTCTGGAACTTGGCAGCAGGAGTACCGTCCACTGCACGGTGGTCATAGGTCAAGCTCAGACCCATAGCCGGGTAAATCTCAATAGAACCGTCGTTAGCCTTGCGTACACGGTCGATAGTGCCGCAAACGCCCAAAATACCGGTCTGAGGAGGATTGATAACGGGGGTAAAGGACTCCACGCCCATATTGCCCAGGTTGGAAACAGTGAAGCTGCCACCGGAGAGCTTATCGGGGTTGATTGCGCCGTCACGGCACTCAGCAGCCAGCTCCTTCACAGCCTTGGAGATTTCCAGCAGGCTCATTTGGTCAGCACCCACAATGGTGGGAACCATCAGGCCACGAGGAGTGTCCACTGCAACACCCAGGTTCACATGCTTGAACAGACGGATAGAGTTGTCGTCCAGCATATTGGCATTCAGGTCGGGGTGGTTCAGCAGAGTACGGGATACAGCGTACAAAATGATGTCGCCCAGGGTGATGCCTGCATACTCGTCACCGGCAGATTTCAAAGCCTTGCGGTAAGCCAGAATATTGGTGGCATCAAAGCTGGTGTTATGGGTCAACTGTGCCATAGTGGAGAGGCTGGTGTGCATAGACTTGGAAATGGCACGGCGGATACCGGTTAACTTCACTTCCTCGTATGCAGGACCGTCGCAAGGAACCGTCTTGGTGGCAGGTACACCCTCAGCAATGAGCTTCTGCACATCACGCTCAATGATACGGCCTTCAGGACCGGTACCCACAGCCAGGGAAGCATCCACACCGGCAGCCTTTGCCAGCTTAGCAGCTCTGGGAGATACGGATGCACCGGCAACAATCTGCGCAGCAGGAGCAGCCTCTGCAGTAGCTACAGGCGCTGCAGCCACTTCCTCAACCACAGCCACAGGCTCAGCGCCGGGCTTCAGGCAATCCGTGGGCTCGCCGTGGGGGCCAACAGCACACACATTTTCCATACAGGGCACTTCGTCGCCCTCTTCAAAGAAGATAGCCAGCAGTTCGCCTTCTTCCGTGGATTCGCACTCAAAGGAAGCCTTATCGGTTTCGTAAGTAAACAGGATGTCGCCCACCTTAACCTGGTCGCCAACGCTCTTGAGCCACTCACCAATGATGCAGCTTTCCACAGTGATACCGGCCTTGGGCATAATAACAGCCTTAGCCTTGGTATTTGCGCAAGCAGCAGGAGCAGCAGTAGCGGCAGCAGGCGCTGCAGCAGCAGGTGCAGCCTCACTAGGTGCGGCAGAGCCACCTCTCAAAGAAGCAGTATCCTCACCGGGGTTGCCGATGGCGCAGACGTTGACAAGACAGGGCACCTCGTCGCCCTCTTCAAAGAAAATGTCCAGCAAAGTGCCCTCTGCAGTAGACTCGCACTCGAAGCTGGCCTTGTCAGTTTCATAAGTAAACAGAATGTCGCCGACCTTAACCTGGTCGCCAACCTTCTTCACCCACTCGCCAATGATACAGCTTTCCACCGTAATACCGGCCTTGGGCATGATGACAGCATTTGCCATGATATATCCTCCTTATAATGTTATAGCATGTTAATTATAACTTATCATAACACGATTCGTCAATAGAAATTTCATCAAAAAAGGCAAAATCCGGAGTGGATTTTACCACTCCGGACGGTTTTATAAAATCTTCAGGCCTGATGTGGCTGCTGCCCGGACAAATGTCTCCGGCACAGCGGTATCGCATACCAGATAGTCCACATCCGTCAGCTTAGCAAAGGTGTAGGGCATCAGGCAATTAAACTTTTCTTTATCACACATCACCACGCTGGTTCGGGCCTTATGAATAACCAAGCGCTTCACCAGCATATCCCCTTCTGTACCGCAGGTAAAGCCCGCATCCACAGAGCAGCCGGACACACCGATAAAGGCCATATCAATATTGATGCCTTGCAGCATTTGGAGGGTGTTTTGCCCGGAAACTGCCAGGTTTTTCCGGTTTATCGTGCCACAACACAGGGTTACAACCGGGTTATGCAGTCTGCATAATTCCAGCGCAATGCTGGGTCCGGTGGTAAAAATATTCAAATTGATATCCGGAAGCACCTTGGCCAAAGCCAAATTGGTGGTACTGGCATCGAGAAACACGGAGGTGTGGGGCTGAATCAGCTCCAGCGCTTTTTGGGCTGCTGCGGATTTTCCGGCAATATTTTCCCGCATACGGACATTAAATTCCGGGTCGCCTGCCAGACGGACAGACTTCACTCCGCCACGGAATTTTACCACATAACCACTATCCTGCAACGCATCCAAATCCCGATGAATTGTCATCAGGGAGACCTCCGGAAACATCGCCTGCAGCTCCTTGATGGTGGCTATATTTTTCTTCTCGATATACTCTCGCATTTGTTCCTGTCGAATACTGTACATAGCGCCTCCAAATGTTAAAGTTATAACAATCTATCACAAATATAACATTATATTCCACCCTTTGTCAACGACTTTTTAAGAAATCCCTCTAGCCAAGAAGAAAAATTTATTATACAATAAGGGAAACGAGGTGAAATTATGGTTCAGAATTTACTGGTATATGTGGCCGAGGACACAAACCCTTACCACAATATAGCCACAGAAAAATATTTGTTGGAAACCGTCCAAAAGGACACCTGCATTTTATACTTATGGCAGAACCAGAACACTGTAGTCATCGGTAGAAATCAAAATGCCTGGGTGGAGTGCAGAACCAGCCTTTTGGAAAGTGAAGGTGGAAAGCTTGCCCGGCGTCTTTCCGGCGGCGGTGCAGTTTTCCACGATTTGGGAAATCTGAATTTTACATTTTTGATGCAGGAAGAAAACTATGATCTGGACAAGCAGTTGTCCGTTATTCAGAAAGCCTGCGGTTATTTTGGTATTGATGTGGAACGCTCCGGACGAAACGACTTATTGGCCCAGGGACAAAAATTTTCCGGAAATGCTTTCTATCACGCACAAGGAAATGCTTATCACCACGGTACACTTTTGGTAAATGCAGATATGCAGAAGCTTTCCCGGTATCTAACTCCCTCCAAAGCAAAGCTGGAGGCAAAAGGCGTTTCCTCCGTGCGCTCCCGGGTGGTGAATTTGCAGAACCTGTCCCCTTCCCTTACCTGTAAAGATTTATCCTCTGCGATGCAGAAGGCTTTTGGGCAGGTTTATGGGCTCACACCAAGCAAGCTGGAATTGTCCACTCAGGCCATGGCGCAGATTGAAGCGTATGAAGAAGCGCTTTCCCAATGGGACTGGCTATATGGAAATCGCCTGCCCTGCTCTTTTTCCTGCGAGCAGCGGTTTTCCTGGGGCGGCCTGCTGATAGAAATGCAGGTCACAGACGGAATTATACAAGCTGTTCAGGTTTTTTCCGACGCTATGGACTGGCAGTTGCCCCAAAAACTGGAAAATGCCCTCTCCGGCTGTCGTTTCACAAAGCAAGCGATGGCCCAAGCGGTTTTGTCTAACTTTGGTCAGGTGCAAACTGCAAAAGATATTTGCAGTTTGCTGGAAAAACAGGATATATAAACACACCCCTAAGCCGTTGGCTTAGGGGTTTCTCAATTAGTCGAGCATTAGAGGGCGCTTTTTGATTGACAATAGAATCTTTTTCATTACAGGGTATGGTTCGACATATTTCTCCTCCTGAATTCTTTATGATTATCATAGTTTTCATACAATCATTGACAGACTACGCAGAGAGGTTTACTATGAAGATAATACATATCGAAAGATTGATTGCGTGTTTGGGGAATTTGGAATAGAGGACGGTGGAATTATGAATGTTTATATCATTTTTTCTGCTACGCCTAACAAACTGGGCAAATTTATCCGTGTCGTCACCGCAGAAGATTACAACCATGTGAGCATTGCCTTCAGCCAGGAACCGCAAACAATGTATAGCTTCGGCAGGCGGTATTATCAGACACCGTTATGGGGCGGTTTCGTCGCTGAAACCCCGGAGCGATATCATTCCGGGAAGCGGTCTGCGGAAATCGTGATTTGCTGTCTTCCGGTGGAACAGGCGCAATATCAAATGCTTAAGGATACCCTTAAAATCATGGAAGCAAATAAGGAACGGTATCTTTATAATCACCTGTCTGCCATTGTAGCCCCGTTACACTGCAGGCTTCAGCCTGAAAACGCCTACACCTGCGCTGAATTCTGCGCCCACATTTTAGGACAGCTTGGTTTTTTAGAGAATGACACAAGCTTCTATTCTGTATCCGCATTGATGCAAATTCTAAAGCCTTATGAAGTTTACGAAGGAATTATGCCCACAGACACGCAAAATCCTTCCGACTATTTTCAAAAATGGTCTGCCATCAAAACATTGGGACTTACCTTAAGGGATTTCTTCGCATTGTTTGGTAGACTGCGCAGAGCATAAAAAGGCGCCCCAAAAGCGAAATGCTTTTGGGGCGCTTATTCATTTCAATTATTTTGCAGCGTTTACCAGCTCTGCGGTATCCTGAGCAATCATCAGCTCTTCATTGGTGGGAACAACCCAAACCTGAACCTTGGAATCGGGGGTGGAAATCATCATTTCCTTGCCACGCTTTGCGTTCAGCTCGGGGTCAATCTTAACACCCATAAAGCCCAGGTACTCACAAACAGCAGCACGGACATTGACATCGTTCTCGCCCACACCGGCGGTGAAGGTCAGCACATCAATGCCGTTGAGGGCTGCAGCGTAAGCGCCGACATACTTAGCAACCTCGTAGCAGAACTTGTCACGAGCCAAAGCGCAGTTCTCATCACCCTTGGAAGCGCCGTCCTCCAGGTCACGGAAGTCGGAGGAAACACCGGACAGAGCCAGCATGCCGGACTTCTTGTTAAGCATATTCAGGCACTCATCCACGCTCATATTGTACTTGTTGCAGATAAACTGCACCACAGCAGCATCAATGTCACCGGAACGAGTACCCATAGGAACACCGGCCAGAGGGGTCAGACCCATAGTGGTATCCTGGCACTTGCCGTCCTTCACTGCGGACATAGAGGAGCCGTTGCCCAAGTGGCAGTTAACCATCTTAAACTCAGTCTTGCCAACCAACTGTGCGGTACGCTTTGCCACATACTTGTGGGAAGTACCGTGGAAGCCATAGCGACGGATGGAGTCATTTTCGTAATACTCAGTGGGGATAGCATAACGGTATGCCTTGGGGGGCATGGTCATGTGGAAAGCGGTGTCGAACACAGCAACCTGGGGAGTGTTGGGCATAACAGCCTGGCAAGCCTCGATACCCATCAGGTTTGCAGGGTTATGAAGCGGTCCCAGAGGAATACACTTCTTAATAGCCTTAATCACCTCGTCGTTGATGATGCAGGAATCGAAGAACTCCATACCGCCGTGAAGCACACGGTGGCCAACTGCATCAATCTCGTCTACGGACTTAATCACGCCGTCCACGGGGTCAACCAAAATAGCCAAAACAGCCTGAATAGCCTCAGAGTGGGTAGGCATAGCGATATCCTTCTCCACCTTCTTGTCGCCAACCTTGTGGGTCAGACGGCCGTCAATGTAGATACGCTCGCACAAGCCCTTAGCAGACACATCACCGGTCTCAGGGTTCATCAGCTGGTACTTGAGGCTGGAGCTGCCGGCATTGATAACCAAAACATTCATGAAAAACTTCCTCCTAAAATAATTGATTTTCTTGTCATTTGCTGATAAGATAACCATAGATACGCCTATTCTATAATAAAACTGCAAAAAGAGCAAGTCCAATAATGGAATTTTTTTGAAAAGGTGGGTTGTTTTTTGAAAATCATCGGCATTATTTGTGAATATAACCCCCTGCATTTGGGTCACAAAAAGCAAATCGACATTATTCGCAGTGATAATCCGGATTACGGTATTGTCTGTTTAATGAGTGGTAACTATGTGCAAAGGGGCGAACCTGCCATTTTTGATAAAATGCACCGTGCCCAGGCCGCAATTGCTTGCGGTGCGGACTTGGTTTTGGAACTGCCCATCCCGGTTGCTCTATCCTCTGCGGAAGGCTTTGCTCAAGGTGGTGTGTCCATTTTATCCAAAGCCTGTGACGGCTTGTGCTTCGGCGCAGAAAATGCCCAGGCAGATACGCTTTGGCAGGTCGCCGGTGCACTGCTTCGTTCGGAGTTCTCCCCTATCTTAAAAGAGGAGCTGGAAAAGGGCATCTCTTTTCCCACAGCACGACAAAGGGCGCTGGAAAAGATGGGGGTATGCGCAGATATTCTTGCAATGCCCAACAACATTTTAGCCGTTGAGTACTGCAAGGCTATATTGTCCCAAAACAGTGCTATGAAGATTATGCCCATTTTGCGCCGGGGTAATTACCACGATACCCTTCCGGATGCAGAAAACCCCTCTGCTACCTTTCTGCGCCAGCAGATTTTCCAGAAGCAGGACTGGCAAAGCTATGTGCCGGAGACTGTCCGGGAGATTTTTGCAGGCGGCAATCGTCACTGCACTGCCTTTGGAGAGCGCTCGGTTCTGACCAGACTCAGAACGATGAGTGATGAGGAATTTGAAGCACTGCCCTACGGCTCTGAGGGTCTTTGGCGAAAGCTGATGCACGCCAGCCGGCAGTTTGGCACTTTAGAGGAAATTATTGCGGCAGTAAAATCCAAGCGATATACCCGCACCCGGCTGGACAGAATGGTGCTGTGCGCCTTTTTGGGAATTACACAAAAGACATTGACAGAGCCCGTTCCTTATGTCAGAGCGTTGGCTTTTAATGATAAAGGACGGGACATTCTGAAGAAATTCCGAACCCAGGGTGAATTCCCCAACATCGGGGAAATTCGACCGGACGCTTATCAGCTTTTGGAAAATCGGTGCACGGATTTATACGGTTTGTTTGCGGAGGTTCCGGAGCCACCGGCAAGTGAAGAAAAATATCGGGTTTACTACAAAAAGAATGGAGAAGCTTAACGCTTCTCCATTCTTTATTTTCTCTTATATACGCTTTGCCGCACAAGGGCACGCTTTAGTCGGGCTTGAGCAAGCAGAATATCCGTAGAACTGGAGTCTTTATTGGTCAAAACAGCCTCTGCCCTTTTCCGGGAGGCTTCCACCCTGGAAGCGTCAATCTGATCTGACCATTCAAAGGTAATCGGCAGCAGGGTCACTACTCCGTCCACCACGGACACCATACCGCCAATACAGGCGCCATAACGCTTTTCTCCGTCAATGACCACGGTTGCCTCGCCCATACCTAAAGAGGCAACATAGTTGATATGCCCTGCCAGAATTCCGGTGTCTCCGGAGGTAGTCCGCACCACCAGCTCCTCGGCCTGACCGTCATAGAGCATTCCGTCGGGGGTGACGATTTTTAAGGGAAAGGGTGTCATTTGCCCTCACCTCTGAATTTCTCCACCACTTCGTCAATACCGCCTACAAAGAGGAAGTAGGACTCGGGGATATCATCGTGCTTGCCCTCAATAATTTCCTGAAAACCACGGATGGTTTCCTTCAGGGGCACATATTTGCCCTTGTAGCCGGTAAACTGCTCCGCCACCTCAAAGGGCTGGGACAGGAAGCGCTGCACCTTACGGGCACGGTTTACTGTCAGCTTATCTTCCTCAGACAGCTCATCCATACCCATAATGGCAATAATATCCTGCAGCTCCTTATAGCGCTGCAAAATACGCTGCACCGCACGGGCTGTCTCATAATGCTCCATACCCACCACATCCGGGCTTAGAATCCGGGAAGTGGAATCCAGGGGATCCACCGCCGGGTAAATGCCCAAGGAAGCTATACCACGATCCAGAACCGTAGTGGCATCCAGGTGGGCAAATGTAGTGGCAGGTGCAGGGTCCGTCAGGTCGTCAGCAGGAACATAGACAGCCTGAACGGAAGTGATAGAGCCGTTTTTGGTGGAAGTAATACGCTCCTGCAAAGCGCCCATTTCCGTTGCCAGGGTAGGCTGATAGCCCACAGCAGAGGGCATACGGCCCAATAGCGCAGACACCTCAGAGCCAGCCTGGGTAAAACGGTAGATATTGTCGATAAACAAAAGCACATCCTGATGCTTCACATCCCGGAAATACTCTGCCATAGTCAGGCCGGAAAGGCCTACACGCATACGGGCTCCGGGAGGCTCATTCATCTGACCGTAGACCATTGCGGTTTTCTTGATAACACCGGATTCGTTCATCTCCCGGTACAGATCGTTACCCTCACGGGTACGCTCACCCACACCGGTAAAGACGGAAATACCGCCGTGGGCCTTTGCCACATTGTTAATCAGCTCCATAATCAGCACGGTTTTGCCAACACCGGCACCACCGAATAAGCCGATTTTACCGCCCTTTGCGTAGGGACAGATCAAGTCTACAACCTTAATGCCGGTTTCCAAAATTTCTGTGGCAGGCTCCTGCTCATCATAGTCGGGGGCACTGCGGTGAATGGGCCAGCGCTCAGCATTTTCCACCTGCTGACCTTCGTCGATGGTCTGACCCAGCAGGTTAAACACACGACCTAAACATTCTTCGCCCACCGGCACGCTGATAGGTGCTCCGGTATCGATGGCTTCCATACCACGGCGCAAGCCGTCGGTGGAGCTCATAGCAATACAGCGCACCACATTGTCTCCAATGTGCTGGGCAACCTCCGCCACCACGGTAGTCTCCCCGTGGGGAACTTCAATGGCGTTTAGAAGCTCCGGAAGCGTACCCTCCGGGAAACGAATATCCAAAACAGGACCCATAATTTGGGTCAGAGTACCTTTTAATTTGTTCAAGGGTTTCCACTCCTTCCTAAGAACCGGCCACAATTTCGGTAATCTCCTGGGTGATTGCCGCCTGCCGTGCCCGGTTGAACTCCAGGCTCAATTTATCAATCATCTCATCGGCATTGGAGGTAGCCGAATCCATAGCCGTCCGACGGGCCGCCTGCTCTGCTGCCCGACTTTCGCACAGAGCGCCGTAAAGCATGCCACCCAAATATTCCGGGATGATTTCACGGAACACCAGCTCGCTGTCCGGTTCGTAGAGTATATCGCTGGTCTTCTCCCCTTCCCGGCCGGTCTTCTGGCGAACCAAAGGAAGCAGACGAAGGGTCGCAGGGGTTTGGGTAAGCACGGAGACAAAGTTTGTGTATGCCAGCCGAACTTCATCATATTCCCCAGATAAAAAAGCTTTACTTAACAGCTTGGCGACAGTAAAGCAGTCGCCTAAGGTCACATTGGCCGCATCGGCATAATTGACCGTCAGTGCACCTATCTTTCGGCTTTTGAAAAATTCCACCGCTTTTTTGCCAATAGGCAGCACTGTGGCTTCCTTGCCTTCCATTTCCGCCATAACCAGCTTCAGAATATTGCTGTTATAACCGCCGGCCAAACCTCTGTCACCGGCAATGACCACATAAAGCGTCCTGTTGCCCGTTCTTTCCTGCAAATAGGGAGAGGAAAAGTCACTGTTGGCATCCACAATATCGTGGATGGTTGCATACAGCGCCTCAAAATAGGGCCTTGCGGAAAGCGCCTGATTTTGCGCCCGGCGCAGCTTGGAGGCCGCCACCATTTCCATAGCCTTGGTAATCTGGCGTGTGGCCTGCATACTGCGGATGCGGTTTTTAATTTCTTTTGTAGAAACGCCAGCCATAGGCTTTAGCTCTCCTTTCGGAACTCCTCAACAAGCTGGACAAGGGCAGTCTTCAGAGTTTCCTCCGTCGCTTCTTCCAGCTTACCGGTGGTGCGGATTTGAGTCAGGACGTCTTCATAACGGTTGTCCATAAACTCACGCAAGCGCAGCTCAAATTCTGGAATCTCAGACACCGCAATGTCTTTGAGATAACCGTTTACCACCGCATAAATAATACACACCTGGTGGGCTACCTCCACCGGTGCCTTGTTTTTCTGCTTCAGAACCTCCACAATTCGCTCACCCAAGGCCAAACGGGCCTTGGTATCGGCATCCAAATCCGAACCGAACTGGGCAAAGCTTTGCAGCTCCCGGTACTGAGAGTACAGTAGCTTCAAAGAGCCGGACACCTTTTTCATCGCCTTAATCTGCGCAGCGCCGCCAACACGGGACACAGAGATGCCCGGGTTTACAGCAGGCATAACGCCGGCATTAAACAGCTCCGACTCCAGGAAAATCTGTCCGTCGGTAATGGAAATCACATTGGTGGGAATGTAGGCAGAGACATCGCCTGCCTGAGTTTCAATAATGGGAAGCGCCGTCAGACTGCCGCCGCCATTAGCTTTGGACAGATGGGCAGCACGCTCCAAAAGACGGCTGTGGAGATAAAACACATCGCCGGGATAGGCTTCCCGTCCGGGAGGACGGCGAATCAAAAGCGAAATGGCACGGTATGCCACTGCGTGCTTACTCAGGTCGTCATATATCACCAAAACATCCTTACCCTGGTGCATAAAGTATTCGCCCATGGTACAGCCGGTGTAGGGAGCGATATACTGCATAGGCGCCAGCTCCGATGCGGTGGCGGACACCACGATGGTGTAATCCATTGCGCCGCCAATGGTCAGGTCCTCCACAATCTGGGCGACGGTGGAGCGCTTCTGACCGATGGCCACATAAATACAAATCACATCCTTACCCTTTTGGTTCAGGATCGTATCCGTGGCGATGGTGGTCTTGCCGGTTTGCCGGTCACCGATAATCAGCTCACGCTGGCCCTTGCCGATGGGAATCATGGAGTCAATAGCCTTGATACCGGTCTGCAAGGGTTCATTGACAGGCTCACGGTCAATAATACCGGGAGCAATTGCCTCAATGGGGTTATAGCTCACGGCATCTATGCCACCCTTGCCGTCAATGGGTTCACGCAAGGCGTTCACAACTCTGCCAATGAGGCTCTCGCCCACAGGCACAGCCACAACCCGTCCGGTGCGCTTTACGCTGTCACCTTCCCGGATACCGTTGTCCGAGCCTAAAATAACAAGGGATACAGTGTCCTCCTCCAAATTCTGCGCCATACCAAAAGCGCCGTTGGGGAATTCCACCAGCTCACCTGCCATACAGTTATCCAGCCCGGAGACCTTGGCAATGCCGTCACCTACCAGAATAACCACGCCGGTTTCACTGGTTTCCAGCTTGGATTCATAGTTTTTAATCTTCTGACGAATGATTTTCGTCAATTCTTCCGGTCGTAATTCCATAGCGTACCTGCTTTCAAAGTACCGTATTATTTAACTGACTGCGCAGGGTTTCCAGCCGATTTTTCACCGTGCCGTCCACTCGCTTGCCGTCAAAGTCCAGACGAACACCGCCCAGACAAGCCGGGTCTACCCGGTTTTGCAGTTCCACGGTTTTTCCCGTGACCTGCCGGAGCTTTTGCTCCAAACGCATATGTTGCTCCTGGGTCAGCGCCACCGCAGTCACAGCCATAACCGTGATAATCCCATTATCCCGGTTATACTGCTCCAGGTAGGCCTTCACACAGGCAGGAAAAGCTTTGATACAGCCCTTTTCTGTGAGAATTTTCAAAAAATTCAGCACATAGGGATGCACCTTTTCCTGAAAACAATCCTCCAAAATTTCACACCGCTGTTGTTTGCTCAAATCCGGCGCAGACATCAGGCGAAGGAAATCCGGTTCTTGAGAAAAGCTCTCCCGGAGCACCTTTATCTGATCTAAAATTTCCTTGGACAGTCCTTCATCCTTTGCCAGGGTGTACAGTGCCTGACCGTAGCTGATACCAACCTCTGTCATTGTCCGTCACCCAATCCTGCAATAAAACGCTCTACCAAACCAGACTGGTCTGCATCGGTCAGGCTGCGGCCTACCACCTTTCCGGCAATATCCACTGCCAAATCTGCCAGCTCATCCTTGGCATCGTTCAGCGCTTTTTTCTTTTCCCGGGCAATATCCGCTTCCGCCTTTGTGCGGATGGCATTGGCTTCTTCATTGGCCTGGCGGAGAATCTCCTCCTGGCGAGCCTGTCCACGGGCAGTGGCTTCCTTGACGATGCGCTCCCCGGTCTGGGTCGCCTGAGAAAGCTTTTCCTTATACTCTGCCTCCAAAGCCAGGGCGCTGTCCTTGGCGTTTCCTGCATCGGCATACATTGTGTCAATCTCCTGCTGACGGTCCTCAATGACCTTCATCACAGGCTTGAACAGGAACTTTTTCATAACCAAAAACAGAGCAACTGTATTGGCCAGAGTAAAGGCTGCAGTCCAGGGGTTTACGCCCAGCAGTTCTTCAAATCCCACTTGCTTTGCTCCTTTCGTTGGATTTTGAGAAAGGCGCTTAGCCTACAGCAAACAAAATCAGGAAAGAAATCAGCAGAGAATAAATACCGGTGGTCTCCGTAATGGCACAGCCCAAAATCATATTGGTACGCAGGTTGCCGGCAGCCTCAGGCTGACGGGCCATACCCTCCAGAGCCTTACCTACCGCATTACCTTCACCCAGAGCAGGACCGATAGCGCCAATGCCCATACACAAACCGGCACCGATTGCACAAGCTGCTTTAATGATTGCATATTCCATAATAAAATCCTCCAAAAATTTTTTATATATGATGTGTTAAACCGCTTCCTCAGGAGGCGGACAAGCCCCGGCAATGTAGACCATACTCAAAAGGCTGAATACGAACGCCTGCACAAAGCCGGAGAACAAGTCAAAGTAAACAGACAGCACGGCAGGAATGCCAAACTGCAAAATAGGCACATTTTTCAAAATGCCTAAATTTTCCAACAGGCCTAAAAGGCCAATGACCACAAAAATAATTCCGAAAATCGTCCGGGCAGTCTTTTTTGTCTTTTTGCCCCAAATTAAAAGGGCAATTCCCAAAACCGCCACCACAATGGGCACCACCACAGTCCCGGATACAGCACCAATGACCAGAGAGGACGCCATGCTCAGGGCAGTGTATAAAATCATAGTAATCACACCGCCACCAGCCACATTGCCGAAATGACGGAAGGCCATTGAGATGGGCCGGGCGATTTCCGAAATAATGTTCATAGGTGTCATCACCACAACCGGCTCGGTAAAACCCTTCAGCCAGCCCAAAAAGCCGTTGTTTTTGATATTATGATACCAAATAATGGCCGTTGTCATAATGGCCCAGGTTAGCGGCACACTTAAATCCGCCGTGGAAGACCGCAAAAAACCGGTCAGGCCAATCAGAGAACCGCAAATAGACGAGAGAAAAATTGTGCCAATATAGGCTGTCCAGTGGGCATTGTGCTGACCCATGGTGTCTATCACCATATTGCGCAGCATCATAACGCCCTTTTCTGTGAGCACCTGCAGCTTTCCCGGACGCTTGGTCAGGTTCTTCCCTAAAAAGTATGCTAAGAAGCCCAAAAGCAATGTAACCAGCAACACCGAAAGCGCCGTTTGGGTCACGGGAATTCCGCCAAAAATCGGAATGATAAAATAGATATATGCACCGGTTACTTCCACATTCACAGCTTCTCATCCCCTTTCTTACGGAAAAATTCTCCAAAGGTCAATATGGGTCGTACAAAAACAAGGGGCAGAACCAGCGCAATCAAATCGCACAGTCCGCTTTTCCCAAAAGCAAACAAAACCACAAATAAAAGCACATACCGCACCAACATAGAGATTTGCAGCACTGCCTGACCGCCCTTGACATCCTGCGCTTCCGCCTTATCTGCAGCCAGGGAAGTCCCCACCGCCATAAAGAAAAAGTTTGCAGTTGCCAAAATAAGCCCTACAATACCGCCCAGCAGCACCTTCATGGAAAAGTAGCCTAACAGCGCATAGATGCCAAACATCGCACCCACGCATATAAGCTGCCCCACAAGCACTATGGCTGTTTCCTGAAATACTATTTTTCGGGATTGCATAAAAATACCCCTTTTAATCGTGTTCGTTGAAGGAAACCGGTTTTTCCGGTTCCTGTTCTTCCCGGCTCATATGCTCCATCGTCTTCAGGCAGCTACGCAGGCCATCCACCGCACATAGAAGCCCCAAAGCAATTCCTGCGAATATCACCCAATTCCCCAAAGAAAAGCGTTCACGCAGACGCACAGCCAGATAGATAAAGCCCAAGGGCGGCAGCGCCACACTTAAGCCCAGTTGGGTCAGCCATACCAGCATTTTCACATTTTTCAACAGGCTGTCCCCCTTTTTACACTTTTATCTATTATACGATAAGCTTGACCCCCTTGCAATAAAAACTTTCTTTCTTTATGAAAACTTTACATTTTATTTTAGCTTGCCCGAACTTTTGGAAAAAAGACTTTTCTTTTCCTCAATAATATAGTAAACTGTAAAGAAGAAAGGACGGTATCGCCGGGATGGATACAGAGGTTTTACAGGGCGTAATTGCTGCTGTGGTATATGAGAATTACGAAAACGGATATGCGGTATTGCGGCTAAGCTGTCAGGATGGGCAGACCGTAACGGTGGTGGGCACTATTCCTTTGCCCATTGTGGGTGAACAACTGCTGGTCACCGGAAAATGGAGCAATCATCAAAGCTACGGCAAGCAATTTGAAGCAGAGTTTTTGGAGCGTATGATGCCCCAAACCCGTGCCGACATCATTGGTTATCTGTCCAGCCGGGTGATTAAGGGCATCGGCCCGAAAATTGCCGCCCGGATTGTCAGCCACTTTGGAGAAAATACTCTGCAGGTGATGGAACAAAATCCGGAGCGTCTTGCCGAGGTTCCGGGTATCTCTGCCGCTAAAGCAAAGACCATTGGCGAGGAATTTGTCACCCAAGTGGGTATTCGCCATTTGATGGAATTTTTCACCTTGCACCACCTACCTGCAGAGCTGGCGGTAAAAACCTACAAGCTGTATGGCCCCAGCACCTTGGAATTATTATATGACGACCCATATCTGTTGATGGATGAGGACTTGGATGCGCCCTTTGGCGCTGTGGACCAATTTGCCATTGAAATGGGTGTGGCAGGAGACGACCGTCGCCGTGTAGAGGCCGGTATTCTGTTTGAACTGCGGTATAACACCTCTGCAGGCCACAGCTTTTTGCCCTTAGGGAAGCTTATTCCTGCCACAGCGCAACTACTGAGCATTGACGAAGCAGTGATATCCGACGGCGTTGACCGGCTGGCAGAATTCGGCCGGTTGGTGCAGGATAAGCTGGCGGATACTGAAATTGCCTATCTGCCCGGAATGTTTGAAGCGGAAACCTTCAGCACAGAAAGCCTGCTTCGCCACGCAGAAACGGTTTATTCTGCCCCTAGAAATTTGGAGAAATTGGTGGAAAACATTGCAAAAAACAGTGGTGTTTCCTATTCTCAACAACAAAAGCAGGCCATTATGGTTGCCGCAACCTCCGGTCTTTTGCTGATTACCGGTGGCCCCGGTACCGGCAAAACCACCATTGTCAACGGCATTCTGGCTTTATATGATGCGCTTGGACTCGACTGCCTGCTGGCAGCGCCTACAGGACGAGCCGCCAAGCGAATGACGGAAGTCACCGGTAAGGAGGCCTCCACCATTCACCGGCTTTTGGATGCCGGAATTGACCCGCACACCGGAAAGATGTTCTTTGCACGGGATATGTACAATCCCCTAAGAGCCGATGCGGTGATTGTGGATGAGATGTCTATGGTGGATGTGGGGCTTTTGCACAATTTTCTGCAGGCAATTACTCCGAAGACTAGGCTGATATTTGTAGGTGACCCGGACCAACTACCCCCGGTGGGTCCCGGTTTCCCTTTTAAGGATATGCTCCGCAGTGAGGCGCTTCCGGTTATCCGGCTGACGGAGATTTTCCGGCAGGCGCAGGAAAGCCTGATTGTTGTCAATGCCCACCGAATCAACCAGGGTATCCTGCCGGAGCTTCGGGATGTCAAAAACGACTTTTTCTTCCTGCCTGCACGGTCTGAAGACAGTGTGGGACAGACCATTGCAGGTCTGTGCGCCACAAGGCTTCCGAAAAATATGGGCATTCCTGCCGACCAAATTCAAGTACTCTCCCCTACCAAAAAGGGTGCAGCCGGTACTGTCTGCTTAAATAAGCTTTTGCAAAGCTATTTGAACCCTCCCACCCCCGGAAAGAAAGAACGGTTATACGGAGATACCTGCTTCCGGGAAGGCGACCGGGTTATGCAGGTAAAAAACAACTATGATATTCTTTGGAAGAAAGCAGACGGAAGTGCTGTAGGCTCCGGTATTTTCAACGGAGATGTGGGCATTATCCGCAGTATTGATTTATCCGAAGAGATTTTAAGTGTTGTCTTTGATGACCGGGTGGTGGAATACGAATTCTCCCAACTGGGAGAATTAGAACCGGCGTATGCTATTACGGTACATAAAAGCCAGGGCAGTGAATATCAGGCAGTGGTGCTGTCTGCCTGGAACAGTTCCCCGTATTTGCTGAACAGGAGTCTTCTGTACACCGCCGTCACCCGAGCAAGAGAACTGCTGATTATTGTTGGCAGAGAGGAAACGGTGGCTGTGATGACCAACAACGCCAAAACCGGCCGCAGATACACCGGACTGAAACTGCGTCTTCAGGGAAAGGACAAGTAAATGTTACGGGTATTGTTTCCACCGAAATGTGTGCTTTGCGAAAAACTGCTGACCCAGCAGGAGACTGACCTGTGTCACCATTGCCGGGAAAAGGCGCAGCAGGTAAACCGTGTAAAAAAGAATATTCCTTTTGTTGCACATTGGACAGCATTGTGGTATTATAAAGACAACGTCCGAGGCAGTATTCGTCGGTTTAAGTTTCGTTCCCGGAGAAATTATGCCAAAATTTACGCCAGACTTTTATCTATGAAGCTGGACGACAGTCTGCGTCACGACTTTGATGTGGTGACTTGGGTGCCGGTTTCTGCCCTGCGCCGATTAAAGCGCGGCTATGACCAATCCTCCCTGATTGCCAAGGCTGTGGCGCTGGAGCTGGGTGTGCCCGTGATGAAGCTTTTGAAGAAAGTACGGCACAATCCGCCCCAATCCGGCATCCGGGATGCCGCCAAGCGCCGGGCAAATGTTCTGGGCGCTTATCGGATTGTAAAAAGCGAAGATGTAAAAGGCAAAACCATTTTGCTCATCGATGATGTAGTTACCACCGGAGCTACGGCCTCGGAATGCGCCAAGACCTTACTCACCGCCGGTGCTAAGCAGGTTCTTTTCGCTGCTGTTGCCACAGCAGACAACGATAAAAAATGATATAGGAGATTTCTTATGCGTTTACAATTTTTCTCCACTGACCTGGGTATCGACCTGGGCACCTCCAATATACTCATTAGCGTAGAAAACGCCGGTGTGGTCATTCGGGAGCCTTCCGTGGTGGCTGTGGATCGTAACACCGGCAGAATCCTGCAGGTGGGCTCTGCCGCCCGGAATATGCTGGGCAGAACCCCCGGCAATGTGGTGGCAATGCAGCCACTGAAGGACGGTGTGATTTCTGACCACGATATGACCGTTAAGATGCTGCAGGTGCTTTTCCGCAAGGCAATCAAAAGCTCTCTGTTTAATCCGAAACCCCGTGTGATTATCAGCGTTCCCAGTGGTGTCACGCAGATGGAAGAACGCAATGTCATTAACGCAGCCATCGAAGCCGGTGCCCGTCGTGTTTACCTGATTGAAGAGCCTATGGCTGCCGCTTTGGGCGCAGGCTTGGATATCAGCAAGCCCAACGGACATATGGTGGTGGATATCGGCGGTGGCACAACGGACATTGCTGTGCTGAGTATGAACGGCATTGCCAAATCCTTCTCCACCAAAATTGCCGGTATTGCCTTCGATGAGGCGATTGCCCGGTATGTGCGCAAAAAACACGGTGTTGTGATTGGGCAGAATACTGCGGAAGATATTAAAATTCAGATTGGTTGTGTGTATCCTCCCCAAACAGATGCCAGCATGGTGGTTAACGGACGAGATGCAAAGACCTCCCTGCCCCGAAAAATTACACTGCTGGCCTCGGAAATTTACAACGATGCCCTTCGTCGTCCGGCGAAGCAGCTTGGCGATGAGTTGGTTTCCGTTTTGGAGGACACTTCTCCGGAACTGGTGGGTGATATCGCAGAAAACGGCATTACTCTCACCGGCGGCGGCAGTCAGATTGCCGGTATGGAGCAGCTCCTGTCTGAGCGTACCGGTATCCGGTGCCGTGTGGCAGATGACCCTGCCTCCTGCGTGGCTTACGGCTGCGGCAAGAGCCTGGGCTGGATTAACACAATGAACGAAGGCCCTATCAACATCGCCAAAAAGCGCTTAATGCGCCAGCTCTAATGTGAAATAGATCACCCCAGCTTGCTTTGCAAGCTGGGGTAAATGCAGCAAAAAAGCAGACACGACTTCAAAATCGTGTCTGCTTTTATTTTGAGAATTATTCTTCGTCCTCGTCTTCGTCGTCTTCCAGAGAGAACTCCAACAGCTCGCCGCAGTTGGGGCACACCATAGAGCCTTCTTCCAGCACATCCTCGTCAAAGTTGATTACTTCGCCGCAGGCGCACTTAACTTCATAGATGATGCTATCCTCGTCACCGTAGTCGAAGCCCTCGTCTTCAAAGTCATCATCCTCGAAGTCATCGTCTTCGTACAGATCGTCGAAGTCATCCTCGTCGTCATCATAGTCCTCATCCTCTTCGTCCAGAATGAAGTCCTCGATGGCGTCCAAATCCTCTTCGATTTCGTCCAGCTCGTCGGAGATAGCAATGGTGGTCTCTTCCACATCGGTCAGACGCTTGGAAACATCGCAAAGCAAATCCACAATGCGAGTAATCATTTTGCCTTCAGGCTTTTCTGTGTCCAGCTCCAAGCCGTCCATATAGCCTTTCAGGTAGGCAGCCTTCTCAGAAATAGTCATAATTTACTCCTTATTTTGCACGACCCAGATATTCACCGGTGGTGGTGTCAATCTGAATTTTCTCGCCCTCGTTGATGAACAGGGGCACCTTTACCTCTGCGCCGGTCTCCACAGTAGCGGGCTTCAGGGTGTTGGTAGCGGTGTTGCCAGCAAAGCCGGGCTCAGTAGAGGTAACCTCCAGCTCCACAAAGCGGGGAGGCTCAACGCCGAACACATTGCCCTTGTAGCTCATAACAGTGCAGGTATCGTTTTCCTTAACGAACTTGAAGCTGTCGTCCAGAGTGCTGCCGTCGATGGGCACCAGCTCATAGGTTTCCGGATCCATAAAGTAGTACAGATCACCGTCGCTGTAGGAGTACTCCATCTTCTTGCGCTCAATATAAGCGGTGGGGTACTTATCGTTGGGGTTGAAAGTAGTTTCGGTTACGCCGCCGGTGATGACATTCTTCATCTTCACACGAACGAAGGCTGCACCCTTGCCGGGCTTGACATGCTGGAACTCCACGATCTGCATGACCTTGCCGTCCATATCAAAGGTGATGCCGTTTCTGAAATCGCTAACAGAAATCATATTTATTTTCCTCCTATTGGGTTGTTTATTTACATATCTTTAGCGCATATATCATACTGCAAAACTTACCAAATTGCAAGCACAATTGTAATTTTTTTAGAGAATTATCAGGTTTTTTGGGCTCTTCGTAATATTTTCGCATCCGTCGGCAGTAAAAATCACCAAATCTTCAATTCTTACACCGAATTTGCCCGGCAAATAGATACCAGGCTCTGCAGAAGTTACCATATTTGCTTCCATCACACTGTTGCCGGAGGGATTGGGGCTGGGGGCTTCGTGGCACTCCATACCGATACTGTGACCATAGCCGTGGCCAAAGTATTCTCCATAGCCTGCTGCGACAATCACATCCCGTGCCGCCTTGTCAATGTCCTTACCCAGTACACCGGCCTTGGTGGCAGCAATACCTGCAAGCTGTGCCTGCAGAACGGTGTTATACACCTTTTCCATTTCCTCGGTAGCATAGCCCACTGCCACAGTTCGGGTCATATCAGAGCAGTAGCCCTGATATGCTGCGCCAAAATCCATAGTAACGAAGTCACCGTCCCGGATCACCCGGTCTGTGGCCACGCCATGGGGCAGGCTGGTGTTGGGGCCGGACACCACAATGGGGTCAAAGGCCAAGCCGTCAGCACCGTTTTTATACAGGGAATAAATCAGCTCAGCCTGCAGTTGTTTCTCCGTCATACCGGACTTTACCCGGTTCAGAACCTCCGAAAATGCCCGGTCGGTAATCTGCTGGGCTTTGCGCATTCTATCCAGCTCCCAAGGCTCTTTCACCTCACGGAGACGATTGATTTTTCTGCCACAGGGCATCAGCTTCGCCTGCAGATTTTCTTCAAAATTCTGCAGTTCTGCCACCGTCAGATACCCTTCCTCATAGCCCAAACGCTCCACGCCAAAATGGGCAATGGCTTCGTTAATCAGCTTGTTATAAGGGTTTGCCCGGTTCGTTTCCAAGACCTCTATGCCCTGGATGTTATTTTGGGCAGATTCGATGTATCGGCTGTCTGTAAAATACCGAGTGCCACTTTTGGTCACAATGGCAACGCCCTCAGCAATATCAAATTCCGCCAAATAGTGTCGGCTGTAGCGGCTGGTCAGCAACAAGCCGTCAATTTCTCCACCTAACAATGCGCAATATTTCTCTAAATTTTTCATTTTCCCTTCCTCCTGATTTTTCCAAGATATATAAAGGGCAGCTCCGCAATGTGCCGCAGCTTCAGCCAAATATTATGGTTATGAATCGCCTTTACCAATATAGAAGTAACGCCGGCGCAGTTGCCGCCTAAAGTGTCGGTATAGATTTGGTCGCCCACCAGTGCGCTTTCCTCCGGAGGGATATTGTATTTTTCCAAGCATCGGCAAATGCCGTCCGTAAAGGGCTTTCTTGCGTGGGTGATACAATCCAAGCCGTATTGCTTGCAAAAAATTTGCACACGCTGATTTTTACTGTTTGACACCACACAAAGCTGGATAGAAGAACGGTTCATGGTCTCCAACCAGCTGGTCATTTGCTCTGTGGGGATATTGGTGGTGTAAGGGACAATGGTATTATCAAAATCCATCATCAGAAGGCGAATGCCTTTTTTCTGCAGGTATTCTTCAGTAATATCCGTCAACGCATCGGTCTGCACGCTGGGTAAGAAAGAAAAAGCCATAGTCTTCTCCTACTGTTTTTATTTCTTACCAAAGTATATCACAAACGCACCCGGTTTGTCTACGAAAATTGCACACAGATACAGAAAAGGTGTAAAGAATAAAAGTTCTCTACACCTTTTTCATAGCCTTGTTCAATACAGGCAGCAACAGAAATGCCAACAGGCCGCCCAAAAGTGCTGTTACCAACTGCGGCCAAGAGAACATTGCGGTAAATGTCTTAATCTGAGGCGCCTTTAGCTGCGCTCCCAAAACAGGAATCACCACCTGCACCACTGCCAGATACAGCACGAAAAACTTTGCCAACGCACCTGATGCAAGGCAAAGCCCCTGCTTCCAAAGCTTATCAGCCTTTCTGCCTAAAAAATACAGCACGGTTACAAACACCGCATTTCCCAGCGCAATACAAGGCACAATCTGCAAAAGCTTCGGGCCAACGCCTAACACAAACGCAAAGAAGGGGGACAAAATCGCCACCGTCAGGCCACTGTACAGCCCAGCAAACAGCGCACTAATTGCCAGCACGCAATTTACCAAAGAGCCGGTAATATACTGCCCGGCAAAGGCCTGGGTGCCGGAGGTTGCCCACTGCAGGGTAATCAGCACCGCCACCAGCACTGCCGTCCGGGTCAGCCAAAGCACCCGGCTGTGAATTTGATTATTCTTTTTCAAAACGATAGCCTCACTTACCAATTTCCCAAGTTTTCACCTGCTCCGCCTTTTCATACAGGCGAAGGTAGCTGTCATACCGGGTTTGCTCCAGCTCCCCCTGCTCCACCGCCTGACGAACCGCACAGCAGGGCTCTTTCCGGTGAGAGCAATCGTGGAACTGGCATTTACCTAAGTATGCACCAAAATCCGGAAACGCATACTGCAGATTTTCCTTCAGCAGAACATCCATCTGCTCCGTATCAAAGCTGGAAAAGCCTGGGGTATCTGCCACATAAGTATCCTCGTCCAAGCAGTAAAGCTGCACATGGCGGGTTGTGTGACGGCCTCTGCCCAGCTTTTCCGAAACCTCGCCGGTTGCTAAGGAAAGCTCCGGACACAAGGCGTTCAGCATACTGGATTTTCCCACGCCGGTATTGCCTGTAAAAGCCGTCAGCTTTCCTTGAAGAAGCTGCCGAAGCTGCTCCACGCCCTCGCCGGTTTCCGCACTGGCGCAAATCACCGGAAACCCTGCGTGGGTATAAATCTTCATTAAATCTATTCCCGGGTCCAGGTCACATTTATTGATACAGATGTACACCGGAACCTCCTGGTCTCCGGCAATAGCCGCCACCCGGTCTATGAGGAAGGGCTCTGTCACCGGGTTGACATTGGCGGCAAATACCACCAAAGCATCCACATTGGCAACGGCAGGGCGAATGAACCGGTTCTTCCGAGGGAGAATCTTCTCCACCATTCCCTTCCCTTTTTCTGTGGTAATTTCCACCATATCTCCGGTTAAGGGACTTTCACCGCCTCGGCGCAGGGAGCCCCTACCCCGGCAGGTAAACACTGCTGCCGGGGTTTGGACATCATAAAAGCCACTGAGGGAACGGACAATCCGCCCCGTTTGTTTCTTCATCATTTAAGAAAAGACCACCTGTTCCGTCCAAGTATCGCCGTTTTCAAAGACAACCTCATACTCCACCGTGCCGGAGCCTGACTGTCCAGCTAAAGTTATTTCATCTACATTCTGCAGAATTTCTCCGGAGAAAACCACATTACCGTCCCGGATCACCGTCAGATTGTCGGCTCCATCTGTGGTATTGCCACGCAGCTTAATCACCACATCCTTCGTGACCACAGACGACTCTGTTTTGCCAATGGATACCACAATGATAATCGTGGTGCTGACATCCACCTTGTCGCCGACTCGCAGCATACCTTCTTCGTCACGCAATTCAATTACCGTGTCTTTTGCTTTGGCGCTTTCCACAGTTTCAATGGTGTATTTAGTAAAACCGTCATCTTTTAGAAGGCTTACAGCACTATTCACGCTTAATCCCAGCACATTACGGATTTCTCCTAACTGGGGACCCTGGCTGATATACAGCTTCACCGTCTGACCTGTAGTTAGCTTGCCCTCTGTCTCCGGGTCTGTGCGCACAACATTTCCCTTTTTAATCTTGGAATCGTACACAGGCTCTTCCACGATTTTCAGATCCAGTTCCTGCTCCTCCAAAATTTCAATGGCTGTGTCCTTATCGTAGTCAATCACATCGGGCATTTTTCCGGTTTTGGAAGCTACGCCCATACTTACATACAGCGTAACCTCTTGATCAGCCGTCAGTTCCGTGTCTGCAGCAGGCTCACTGCGAACCACACTGCCCTTGACTATGGTATCGTGGTTTTCTTCCAAAACAGTGATCTTTAACTTCAAGCCCAAATTATTCAGCGCCCGTTCCGCTTGAGACAGCTCCCAGTCCACCACATTGGGCATCTTAATGATTTGGGGTGCCGGACCAAGGCTGACCCAAACATAAATGGTCTCGCCCTTTTCCATTTGCTCACCGGAGGCAGGCTTTTGATCCAGAATTTGACCGGCGGGATACTGCTCGTCAAAAACCTGTTCGTTGATTTTTACCTGATAGTCCTCATGGGACTGCAGCTCACTATAGGTTTGACCAATCAAGGAGGGTACATCAACCAAACGGCTTTCCACTCCCGGACCGCTAAACAGCACTACCAGGAAAATCACAATGGCAATTACCATCACCGCCGAACAGGAGATAATCGCGATGGTTGCCGCATTGTTGCGCCGTTCCTCCTCCTTTTCAGCCGCCCTTCTGCGAGCAGGCGTTGCACCGCTATTGGGACGGCGGCGTGGCTGCTGATTTTGGGTTTTCTTCTGCTCTACCTTTTGTGCGGTAGTAACCGGCGGCTCCGGGTTGAGAATCAGCGGAGGCTTATTGATACGGATTACCTCATCCAAAGGCGGAATGTTATAATCAAACAGCATTCCAGGGTCTTTCCGGAACTCGTCCATATCCTTGAGCATCTTGGTGGCAGAATTATACCGGCTCTCCGGCTCAAGGGCCATAGCGTGCATAATAATCTGTTCCAGTCCTCCGGGAATATTGGGATTTAAGGTGGAGGGCATTGCCGCACCGCCATTGATATGCTGAATGGCCACTGCCACAGGAGACTCCCCGTCATAGGGCGGTCTGCCACTCATCATCTCGTACATCACAACGCCCAAGGAGTAGATGTCTGAACGGTCATCCACACGGCCGCCCTTGGCCTGCTCGGGAGAAATGTAATGCACAGAGCCTAAGGCTTCCTTGGTCAGGGTGTTGCCCTTGGACATCATCCGGGCAATGCCAAAGTCCGTTACCTTCACAGAACCGTTCTTCAGCACCATCACATTGTGGGGCTTAATATCACGGTGCACAATGCCACGGCCGTGGGCATGCTCCAGTGCCTTTGCAATTTGAATAGCAAAGTGCAGGGTTTCCTTCGAGTTGAGAACGTCTTTCTTCTCCATATACTGCTTTAAGGTGATGCCATCAATCAGCTCCATAACGATATAATCCGCCATAATGGAGGTGGAGACATCATACACAGAGACAATATTGGGGTGACTGAGCATAGCGACTGCCTGACTTTCCGAATGGAAACGGCGGCGGAACTCCTCATCCTCCAAATAATCGTCCTTCAATATCTTGATTGCCACCAGGCGGTTGAGCCTGTGACAGCGAGCTTTATATACAACTGCCATACCGCCGGTTCCGATGACTTCTAAAATCTCATAGCGGTTATCCAGCAGTCTGCCAATATATTTATCCATACTCCGTTACTCCTTTCCCGAGAGGTTAGACCTGCACCAAAAGGCAGGTTACATTGTCCGGTGCGCCACGGTTTTTGGCAATCTCCAAAAGCCGTTCACTACCACTTTTCTTATCGTCACCGTGGACAATTTCAAACAGCATTTCCTGCTCATCCACCATATTGGAAAGTCCGTCTGTGCACAAAAGCAGGCATTCGCCGGTTTCCATTTTCCGGTGGTAAATATCACATTCCACGACTGTTTCCGTGCCGATTGCCCGGGTAATCAAATTCTTTCCGGGGTAGAAACGGGCTTGCTCCGGAGTAATTTCTCCTCGGGAAATCATCATTTGTACCAAGGAATGGTCCACCGTCAGTTGGCGCACGCCATCGGACTTAATGCTGTAGGCCCGGCTGTCACCAATATTGACAATGGTGGCATCTTTTCCGTTTATCAGAACCGCAACCAATGTCGTTCCCATTCCGGAGAACTCCTCAAATTGCTGCGCCTGGTCATACACCGTAAAATTGGCAAGCTTTACGGCATTTTTCAGCATTTGGTCTATCTTTTCTCCGTCCATTCCGGACACCCAAGTACGCTTGACCTCCTGGACAAACACATCCACTGCCAAGTTACTTGCCACATTTCCGGATTTTGCACCGCCCATACCGTCACAGACAATACACAAAAGCGTATTTTTTCCAAGCTTTTCCACCTGGAAAGCGTCCTGATTCTGTGTCCGGGCACAGCCGGGGTCGGTAATGCCCCAATATTGCATATGTATCACTCCTTTTTGGGGTAACAGTTACCCCTGTTGCTGGGTATATTTCCTGCGAAGCTGTCCGCAGGAAGCATCAATGTCACTGCCCAGGGTTCTGCGGACAGTGGCAGGTATTCCTCCCTCCTCCAAAATGCTTTGGAAAGTCTGCACTGCCTGACGGGTGCTGGGCTTTAGGGGACTTTCCTCCACGTGGTTCAGAGGGATTAAATTCATATGCGCCGGCAGACCTTTCAGTCTCCTGAGCAAGGTCCTGGCCGCCTCCGGGGTATCATTGACCCCGTTAATCATTGCGTATTCAAAGGAAATCCGACGGCCGGTTTTTTCGTAGTATCGACGGCATGCTTGCAAAAGCTCCTCTGTGGGATAGGCCTTATTCACCGGCATAATGGTATTACGGATTTCGTCAGTAGGTGCGTGGAGAGAAACAGACAAGGTTAGCTGCAGTTTTTTCTCCGCCAGCCGGTCAATCCCCGGCACAAGGCCGCAGGTAGAAAGACTGATGTGGCGCATAGAGATATTCATACCATCGGGACTGTTCACAAGCTCCAAAAAGCGCATAACATTGTCGAAATTATCCAGAGGTTCTCCAATGCCCATAAGCACAATATGAGAAATCGGCAGGCCGGAATCCACCTGGGTAAACAGCACCTGGTCCAGCATTTCATAAGGCTCCAGCCGCCGCACCAAGCCTCCCAGGGTGGATGCGCAGAAAGCACAGCCCATTCGGCAGCCCACCTCGGTGGATATACAGACAGTATTGCCGTAATGGTAGCGCATTAAAACCGTTTCCACACAGTTTCCGTCCGACAGCTCCCACAAATATTTTATGGTGCCATCCTTGGCGCTTTCCTGCTTACGAACCACCTGAGGAATATTTAACGGATATTTTTCCTGCAGCGTATCCCGAAGGGCTTTGGGTAGATTGGTCATCTGCTCATAGCTTCGGATACCCTTATGCAGCCAGGTATATACCTGCTTTGCCCGGAAGGCAGGCTGTCCCAGCTCCTTGAGAACCTGAGAAAGCTCCGCCTGGGTCATAGATTTTAGATGTTCTTTCATTTTCTTCTCCGCAGGCGGCAGATGAAAAAGCCGTCTGTGTCGTATTCTCCCGGAATTAAAGTCAGCATTGGTGTTTCCTTTTCCGAAAAATTATCGGGTAAACTTAGGTTTTCCAAAGTAAACTCCGGGTTTTTCTTTAGGAATTTTTCCACAACACCCTCATTTTCCCGGCGCACCAAGGTACAGGTGGAGTACAGAAGCACTCCGCCGGGCTTTACATACCGGGCCTGGTTTGTCAGAATTTCCAACTGAAGTTGTGGTAGCTGTTGCATAGTGTCCGGGTCTTTATAGCGGATATCCGGCTTCTTCCGGATGATTCCGTAACCGGAGCAAGGCACATCGCACAGCACCACATCCATTTTCGCCTCCCACTGCGGACAATACAAGGAGGCATCCTGCACCTGGGCTGTCAGGTTGGACAGTCCCAAACGCTGGGCACCGGCTTCTATAAGGCCGATTTTATGGTGGTGGATATCGCAGGAAATGATATGCTTTGCCCCCTGAATACCGGCGGCAAAGCTCTTTCCGCCGGGAGCTGCACAGCAATCCAGCACCTCATCCCCGGGCTTTACCCCGGCACACAAAACACTGAGCTTGGCAGCAGCATCCTGGATATAGAAAAGCCCCGTTTGGAAGCTTTCCAGCTTTTCCAGGTTACCGGTCCCGGATAAAATCAAACAATCCTTCAGCCAAGGGTGGTCTTCCGATGTAACGCCCTCCCCTTCCAGTTGCTTTTTCAGCTCTGCAGAAGTGGTTTTCAGCGTGTTGACCTGAGCCACCACAGCCACAGGCGCATTGTTTGCCCGGAGCATAGACTCTACCCGGTCCTCGCCCACATAGGCTGTGAGCAAATTGATTAAACCTTGGGGATGGCTGTATCTGTCCTCCAGGGTTTGCGGCTTTTGCAGAGTATCTTCCCTGCGCACGGCATTGCGAAGCACTGCATTGACAAGTCCTGAGGCGTTTTGTTGTTTTTTGCAATAGGTTTTTGCCTGGCGCACTGCCTCGTTCACCGCAGCGGATTCCGGAATTTTATCCATTTCATAAAGCTGGTATAGCCCCAAGTGGAGGATATCCCGCAGAACGGGGTGCAAGCTCTTTAGCTTACCGGTCAGGAGCTGTTTCAGATAAAAGTCCAGTCTGTAGCGGTTTTGCAGTACGCCGTAGCAAAGTCTTGCTGCCAAAGCCGCTTCCCGGGCATCCAAATTATCCTTTTGTGCATATTCTTTCAGCACACCGTTTGCCCAAGCGCCGTCCTTGCGGCAGGCTATCAGCACATTCAGTGCCGTATCTCGTCCGCTTATCATAGCTTCAAGGGGTGTCCCCGGAAATAATCCGGCGCAGCCATACGCTTTCCGCCCTCTGCCTGAAGCACACGGATTTCCACAGCGCCGCTACCGCAAGCAATCTGCAAGCCGGTTTTTGTCAGCGCTAAAATTTCCCCCGGCGCAGCATTGACAGAACCTTCTACCAAAGCGGTGGTGTAAATCTTAAACTTCTGCCCTTGAATTTCTGCAGTTGCCACAGGCCAGGGGTTCATACCCCGGACGTGATTATGCACCTGCTGGGCTGTTTTATTCCAGTCAATGGGACACATCGACTTGTCTAACATAGGCGCAAAGCTCACCTTTGTGCAATCCTGAGCTGTTGCGGTAGCTGTGCCGTTTTCGATTTTTGTGAGGGTTTTGCTCAGCAAGTCCGCACCCAGCACTGCCAGCCTGTCCAGCAGCTCCCCGGCAGTTTCCTCCGGACCAATGGGTGTTTCAGAAATATCAATAATATCACCGGCATCCATTTCTCTGCAAAGGTACATTGCTGTAACACCGGTTTGGGTCAAGCCGTCCAGCACTGCCCACTGATAAGGTGCTGAGCCACGGTAGCAAGGCAGCACACTGGCGTGGATATTGATACAGCCTTTTGGGGGGATATCCAGCACCGACTGGGGCAAAATTCTGCCGTAGGCCACCACCGCCACCACATCGGGCTTCAGCTTTCGAAGCGTCTGTACGGCTTCCTCATCCCGGAAATTTTCCGGCTGAAACACCGGCAGATTATGGGCAAGGGCCACCTCCTTTACAGGAGAAAACGCCAACTTCATACCCCGGTTTTTCGGTCTGTCCGGCTGGGTATAAACCCCCACCACATCAAACCCATCTTCCAGAATTTTTGTCAGGCAGGTCGCCGCAATATCCGGCGTACCCATAAAAACAATGCGCATATGATCAGTCCTCGAAATCCAATTCCTCTTCCGTCAGGAAGCGCTCCATCACTTCGGTGTAAATAATGCCGTCCAGGTGGTCCAGCTCGTGGCAGAAGCAACGGGCAATCAATTCTTCTCCCTCAGCCTCGTACCACTGGCCGTTTCTGTCCTGGGCTCGCACCTTGGCATAAAAGGGGCGCTTTACAAGGCCGTACTTGCCGGGTACGCTGAGGCAGCCCTCTGCCCCTTCCTGCTCACCATCAGTCTCTACCAAAGTGGGATTAACAAGCTCCAAAATTTCTTCTCCGGTGTCCACCAGCACCACCCGGCGCAAAATGCCCACCTGAGGCGCAGCCAATCCCACACCGCAGGAATCGATCAGCGTTTCACGCATATCGTCCAATAATGTGTGGAGCTTACTATCAAAATTTACCACCGGCTTGCACGTCTTATGCAAGGCAGGCTCGGCATCTGTTAAAATTTTACGAAGTGCCATAGTCTTTCCTCTCTATTCATAGCCGTTTATGTCGATAAATGCCGACACACCCCGGTTTTCCCTATCCTGGGAGAACTGGCGCAGCAAATGGGCAATCAACAATCGCAACATCTTATCCATTTGACAGCGCAGGGTTAAACGGTAACGGTAATTGTAGTTGATTTTCGGCACCGGACAAGGGGCAGGCCCCAGCACAGTGCAATCGATTTGGGTATAGCCCGGCTCCTGCAGACAGGCACGCAGACTATCCCGGAATTTCGCCGCGCCACGCATAATTCTGCCCTCGTCCTGACCGGTAAAGGTAATGGTGACCAAATCTCCAAAAGGAGGGCATTTTTGCAGCTTTCGCAGCTGTATTTCCATATCGTAAAAGCTATCGTAATCCTGCTTGGCCGCCAGCGTTAACACACGGTGTTCCGGGTTCATCGTCTGGATAATCGCCCTACCCTCTGCTTCTCCTCTGCCGGCTCTGCCGATAACCTGGGTAAGCATATTGAAGGTGTTTTCCGCAGCACGGTAGCTATCGTTATACAAGCTTAAATCTCCGTCCAGCACGCCCACCAAGGTCACATTGGGCAGGTTCAGCCCCTTGGCAACCATTTGCGTGCCCAAAAGCACCGGCACATTGTCCTTACTGAATTTACTCAGCAGTTGCTCGTGGGTATTGGCTGCGCTGACGGTATCGGTGTCCATACGGATGATATCCATATCTGTAAATATACTTTGCAGCTCCTGCTGTACCTTTTGGGTACCGGTACCCACGGTTCGCAGATTTCCGCCACAGCTACACCGCTTGGCGGCCTTTTGAGAATAGCCGCAATAATGGCACATCAGCCGTTCATTGGCACTGTGGTAAGTAAGCCGGGTACTACACCGGGGGCATTCCGGAGTCTTTCGGCAGTCCACGCATACCAGTGCACGACTGTTACCCCGGCGGTTTAAGAACAAAATCGCTTGCTTTCCGGCTTGGCGCACATCGCCAATGGCGTCCTGCAAATCATAGCTTACCGAAAGCCCATTCCCCTTTTCCAGCTCCTGACGCATATCCAAAAGCTCCACCTTAGGAAGCTCCCGTCCGTTATAACGGCCGGGCAGGGTGTACAAAGTATGATAACCGGTTTTTGCCCGGTACATTGTTTCCACAGAAGGCGTGGCAGAGCCAAACAGCACTAAGGCCTTTTCCTTCATTCCACGCCACAGCGCAACCTCACGGGCATCGTAGCGTGGGGCATTTTCCGATTTATAGGAATGCTCCTGCTCCTCGTCCAGGATAATCACGCCCAACCGGGGGCAGGGAGCAAACACCGCAGAGCGAGTTCCAACTACCACCGAGGCATCGCCATCTTTCACCCGTTTCCACTGGTCATACCGTTCTGAAGTAGACAAGGAGCTGTGAAGCACGGCAACCTTATCTGCAAAATAGGCGGCAAGCAAGCCCAGCAATTGGGGAGTCAGAGCAATTTCCGGAACCAGAAGCATTGCCTGTTTTTCCTGGTCCAGACATTTTTGAATTAGTTTCAAATATACAGAGGTCTTTCCGGAGCCGGTCACGCCGTACAACAGGGCTGAACCGAGCATTTCCCCGGACATTTGGTTACAAAGACCCTCAAAGGCAACACTCTGCTCCCGGGTCAGCACCAAAGGTTCTTGAATTTCTGCCGGCTTAATTTCCCGGCAACGCAAAATCGGCTTTTGAGAAAGCTCCAAATACCCCATCTGCGCCAGGCGCTTTACTGTGGCAGGGCTGGCACCGGTGTAGTAGCAAATCTCTTTCACCGCACCACTGCCCACCGAACACATCAGTTCCAGTACCGCACGCTGCATTACCGCAGACTTGGGACGGGTACGGGCGTATTCCATCGCCTCCTCCACAGAGGGAGCAAGGGTGACGATTTTTTCCGTCTTATCAGCGCTGCCAGGCAGGAATTCTGTATCCGTTTCCAACCATTTTTTGGAAAGAAGATAGCGGATTGCTTTTTCAAATTCCTCTTCGGAGGGAGCTGCCTTTTTCAAAATCTGCCCCTCCGCCTCTCCACCACAGTCTGTAAGGACTTGCAGAATGCGGGAAGCTACGGGATTGCGAAGCTTTTTGTCCTGCCAAGAGCGCTCCTGGGTCAGGGTGTAGGTCTGCTTGGTCTGAAACCACAGTCCTGCCGGAAGAATACTCCGGGCGGCGTCGAAAAAGGTACAAAAATACCGTTCCCGTAGAAATGCCGCCATACGAAGTTGAAAAGCTGACAGCATAGGGCTTTCATCCAAACAGGCAGACACCGGCTTGAGCCCTTCTTCGCTTCCTTCTTCCACAGAAAGCACGATGCCTTGGGTGGTGCGATTGCTCCGGCCGAAGCCTACCTGCACACGCATACCCGGCAAAAGCATCATATCCTGTGGTACAAAGTAAGAGTAGGGCTTATCAATAGCAAAATTTGCCGCAGCAACAGCAATTTTCGCAATCATAAAGCCCCCTCCTCCCAAGTTTTATTTCTGGTATTCTTCCTTCAATGTAGCACTGAGCTTGCCCTCAGCAACCTCGTGGATTGCCAAAGTCACAGGCTTTTCAGGCAGTTCCTCCTGAAGCTGTTCAGCCTCGGCTGCGATATCACGGGCACGCTGTGCCACCACATTTACCAGCAGATAACGACTCTGCACATTTTTCAGCAAATCTGCTACGGGGGGGTAAAGCATATTGAATTCCTCCAAAATTTATTTCAAGATAATTTCTAATATTTTATCGGCGCAGGCTTCCACCTGGTCATTGATAACTACATAATTGTATTTTTTGCTTTGCTGGACTTCCCATTTCACCCGGTCTAAACGAACCTGAATTTGGGCTTCCTCTGTATCTCCACGGCTACGCAGCCGTCGCTCCAGCTCTTCCAAAGATGGCGGCGTGATGAAAATCAACACGGCATCCGGACGCTTCTGCAGCACCTGAAAAGCGCCGTTGGGGTCAATATCCAAAAGCACATCACCTTGCTCCAGCTTGTCCTCAAGCTGACCCTTGGGCGTTCCGTAATAATTCTCCATATGATTGTCATATTCCAAAAATTCGTCATTGGCAATCATCTGCTCAAAGCGTTCCTTGGTGATAAAGTAATAATTGACACCATCCTGCTCCCCTTCCCGGGGCGAACGGGTGGTTGCAGAGACCGAAAAACGAATATTGCCGTGCTGCTCCATCACCCGGGAAAGCACAGTGCTCTTTCCCACACCGGAGGCGCCGGAAATGACAAATAATCTACCCTTGGCCATGGTCAGCCTCCAATCCGGGGTTCTCCCCATTCTCCATACGGGTGGCAAGCATTTGGGGTGTCAGCGCTGACAAAATCACATGGTCTGTGTCCATCAGTATCACAGACTTCGTCTTTCTGCCATAAGAAGCATCCACCAGCATTCCCCGTTCCCGGGCTTCCTGCACCACACGCTTAATGGGCGCTGAATCCGGCTCCACCACCGCCAAAATACGATGGGCGGAAATTAAACTGCCAAAACCTATGTTTATCAGCTTCATAAATGCCTCACTCAATGTTCTGGGTCTGTTCCCGAATTTTTTCCAGCTCAGCCTTAATGTCTACCACAATCCGGGCAAGCTTGACATCGGTGCATTTTGAGCCAATGGTATTGGCCTCCCGGTTCATCTCCTGAAGCAAAAAATCCAGCTTCCGGCCCACAGCACCGCCGCCGGCCAGCATCGTGTTCATTTGCTCCAAGTGACTGCGCAGACGGACCGTTTCCTCGTCCACTGCCACCTTATCGGCAAAGATTGCCGCCTCTGTCAAAATACGGCTTTCGTCAATGGCGGTGTTCTCCAGAACCTCTTTAAGCTTCGCTTCCAGTCGGGTGCGGTAATCCACCACCGTTTGGGCATTGCCCTGCTCCACCTGAGACACCAACTCCAAAATGGTGTTGCCACGGCATTGCAGGTCATGATGCAAAGCCTGTCCCTCCGTGGTACGCATTGCATCGTAGGCCGTCAAAGCGCCGGATACAACGCCCAGCAAATCCTTTTGCAGTTGCTCCTCATCCACCTCCGGGCGCTCCATAGTAAACACCTCAGGCAAACGAGAAACTGTGGATACACTGATATCATCCTTTACACCGAAATCCGCCACCATTTGGCGCATCGCCTGCAGGTAGCCCTCCAGCACAGCAGCATTCAGGCTGACTTTTGCTTCGTCAGCTCCCTCACTGCGCAGCGAGATATACACATCTACCTTACCACGGGATACAGACTGCTTCACTGCCTGCTTTACTGCATCCTCTGCAAAGGACACCACTCTGGGCAACCGCACAGAACAATCCAGATAGCGGTTGTTTACCGAACGCACTTCTACAGTGAACTCTCTGCCATTTACCGTTTCCACGGCACGGCCATAGCCGGTCATACTTTTTATCAAGGTCATTATCCCCTTTGTTATACTGTAATTTACGATTCACGCAAGGTAGCTGTCACATTATATATGCCAACAGCACCGACGCCGTCCACAGCAATGGTAATATCCGCTTTTACAGTAGCTGTGCCAACCTGTTCCTGGGCAAAGTCCACTGTCACCTTCAAATCCGACGCCTCAACCTTGTTCACAAGAGATTTTGTGCCCCGGATTTGGATATCCAAACGCTGGGTGATGAAGTCCACCGACAGATTCTCCGGAACATTGACTGCATTAAAACGGTCGATGGTCAAAACCTTTGTAATCAAATTCGGGAAGCGGACATCCACTGTGGCCTCCTGAAGACCGGTTTCGTTGGTTACACCCTCCGGAAGCTTAATGGGGAAGGTCAGCGTAGTATCGGCAGGAATTTCCGCCAAATTCACAATGCCCAAGTCCAGGCTGTCCATATTCTCCAAAATGGAATGACTGCCGGAAACCCGGATCGTACCGGGGTCAACGGTAACCTTGGCAGTTTCCTCAGTGGCACCGCCACCGGCTTCCACCGTAACCTTCAAAGCAATTTCCTTCACCTGTAAAATCTTCAGGGTCAGGTTCACTGTGTCTGCGTTGGTGGTAACCAATGCCACATCCACAGGCTCGCCCTTGGCATTGCACAGGCTGTATTTATACTGGTCACTGATACTATCTCTCAGATCGTCCAAAGCCACATCAATCCGTGCCATTGCAATTTGGTCGATCACCGATTTCGGACCGCTTACTGTAATCTTCTCATAATCCAGTTCCTTATTTTCTTTATCTGCCATATAGTTTTCAGGCAAGGTGCCGGAATATATGATTTCCACCGGCACATCCTTGGTGGTTCGGTATTCCACCTCTACCTCAATGGTACCGGGGTTACGACTCAACACGGTTATGGCATTATTGGGCACATCACCGGGAAAATAAGGCGTCAGGGTCAGGGTATGCTTGCCGGGCTCACCGATCCGGGACAAGTCCGCAGAAACGGTAATGTTGGAGCTATTGAGCTTATTCAGGTCGGTACGGTTACCTCCCAAATGCAACGACACCTTGGGAAGCTCCGTGGTGGTAAGCATCAGGCCCCGGTCTTGCAAAACGATTTCACTTTGCACAGATACCGGAATGTTGTAAAAATACTTATCGGAATTGGGGCTGACCACCGTGACCACATAAAACCACAGCGCCAGGGCAATTCCCAAGGAGACAAGAGCAGGAGCAAGCTTATTTTTCATCTGTCTTACCTCCCTTTTCCTTTTTTTGCAGCCTTTGACGAAGCTTCAGCATCAGGTTATCCTCCTGCTGAGGCTCCTCCGGGCACAGCTCATTGCGCAGCAATTTTCCCAAGGTCTGAGGTGCCAGGTGGCGTTTCAATACGCCGCCCACCGCCACAGAAATGGCGCCGGTCTCCTCAGAAACCACCACAACCACTGCATCAGAGGCCTCACTCACACCCACCGCCGCACGGTGCCGGGTGCCTAAGTCAGCGCTTATCCGGCTGCTCTCAGAAAGGGGCAATACACAGCCGGCTGCCGCTACACGGCCATCCTGGATGATCATAGCACCGTCGTGCAAGGATGCCCTTGGAAAGAACACATTGCGAATGAGTTGCTCAGATACTTGGCCATCAATCATTGTGCCGGTCTTGAAATACTCCAGCAGACGATTATGACGGGCAAACACAATCAGCGCACCCACCTTTTCCCGGCTCATAATCTCACAAGCCATTACGGTCTGGCTGATGATGGGAATCATTTCCTGCTCTGCGTGCTCCATTCCCAAAAAAGGCTTCAGTTTGATATGACTGACATGGTCAAGCATTCGGCGCAATTCCGGCTGGAACAGCACCACGATTGCAATCAAACCAACTGCCAAAAACTGACTGAGAATAAAGTTCAGCGTATGCAACTGCAACAGCTCCGTCAGCCAGGAAATCACAATCACCGCCAGAACAACCCAGGCAATTTTTGATGTTCCCGTAGAACGAAAAACCGGCAACAGTTTATAAATTAAAAAGGCAACAATCACAATATCCAAAAGGTCCGTAAGCTTCATTCCGGGAAGCTGCTCTAGCAAAGACTGAAGGTAACCCATATCCCTCTAAACCTCCATTTCTCCAGCGCTTTTGTGCTACTGGCATACCTAGCCTATTATCTATCCTATTATAGCGGATTTGCGCCTGTATAGCAATAGTTATCCAAAAAATTTTTTCATTATCCGAGAATTTCTTTTACCGCTTTGCACAAAAATTCTGTTTGCCGGTTGGAGGCATCCTGACCAAAGCTGATACGCACAGTGCCGGTGTCCAATGTGCCTGCACTTTCGTGCGCCAAGGGAGCGCAGTGCAATCCGGCACGGACGGCAATTCCTCTGTCAGCCAAGGCTTGGGAAAAGGTTTCACAATCCATTGGTGGCACAAAGCTTACTGTCCCTGACTGGTGCTTTCCGGAGAAAACCTTTACGCCCAGCTTTGTTAGCTCCTTGGCACAATATCGGGCCTGTGCACGCTCTTTTTGAAAAATATTAGCTGTGCCTACCTTTCCGATATAGCCCAAGGCCGCATCCAGCCCGGCAATTCCGGGTACATTCAAAGTGCCGGCCTCTAATCTATCCGGCAAAAAGTCCGGCATACTTTGTTCCAAAGAGTAGCTCCCGGTGCCTCCGCATATAAGCGGCTCTGCCCCCTCACGACAAAGAAGAATTCCTGTACCCTGAGGCCCCAGCAGACCTTTATGGCCGGGCATTGCAATAAACTCTGCACCCAATTCCTGCATAGATATGGGAAGCGTGCCTGCGCCCTGTGCCCCGTCCACAATAAAGGGAATTTGGTAATGTCTGCAAAGAGATGCCATTTCCTCATAGGGCAGAATATAGCCGAACACATTGGAACAAACAGTAAAAACTGCCGCATCTGCTCCCCTCTTTAAAGCCTTTTCCCATTCGTCCAAGGTGTCCTCCCAAGAAAAAAGCTTTCTTCCGGCAACAGTGAGCTTTACATTCCGGGCAAACAGAGGCCGAGTTACCGCATTATGCTCAAACCCGGAAATTACCACTCTGGCACCGGGCTTTATTAACGAATGGATACCAATGTTTAAGCCGTGGGTACAGCTACCGGTAAAAACCACCTGCTCCGGAGGACACTGGAATAGTGCCCCGGCATTTTCACGGCAATGAAGCACAACGGAGGATGCACGGATAGATGCCGGATAGCCGCCTCTGCCAGGATTTGCGCAGGTAAAAAGTGCCCGGCGCATAGCGTCCGCTACTGCCAAGGGCTTATGATAGGAGGTGGCACCATTGTCTAAATAAATCATAATGCCATCTCCTCTGCGCTTTCGTCCTCCCCCATTGCATAAACCTTTTGGTAGGATATCCCTGCCTTTTTCAGAATGTTAGCACAGGAATACACATCCATAGCAGGCACCTGCACCCCATATCCACAGCCTTTGCGCTCCATCCACCGGGGTGTTCTGCGAAGGTAACAAGAAAAACCGGATCGCTTGAGTAACTGCTCTGCCCGTTGTGCAGGCGTTACAGAGCGAAAGGTTATAAAACAAATCTGCATAAAAAACCTCCCGGGCTAATTTATGCCCAGGAGGGGTATATTGTGTCGATTATTCTTCCAAAAGGCAGACGGCGTGGCACGCCATACCTTCTCCGGAACCGGTAAAGCCTAAGTGCTCCTCCGTGGTGGCTTTTACATTCACCCGATCTGAAGAAATACTGAGAAATGCGGCAATATTTTCCTGCATTTGCGGGATATAGTCCTTCAGCTTGGGCTTTTGGGCAATCATTGTCACATCAATGTTGCTTATGCGGTAGCCCTTCCGGGTAACTTTTTCGCCAACGGCTTTTAGAAGCAGTCCGGAGTTTGCCCCTTTATACTGAGGGTCGGTGTCCGGGAAATGCTTACCAATATCCCCCAGTCCGGCTGCGCCCAAAAGTGCATCGGATACTGCGTGCAGAAGCACATCTGCATCAGAGTGCCCCAAAAGTCCCAACTCATAAGGAATATTGACACCGCCCAAAATCAGCGCTCTGTCGGGAACCAAACGGTGTACATCATAGCCGTGTCCAATTCTCATGGTGCTTCCTCCAATAAAAGCTGGGCAATTTGCAAATCCATAGGGGTGGTGATTTTGATATTTTTCTCGTCACCCTCTACGATTTTTACGGTCATTCCCATATTTTCCACTGCTGAGCAGTCGTCTGTAATGGCGATACCATCCTTACGGGCCTTTGCCAAAGCGCCCCAGAGCAAGTCCAGGTCAAATACCTGGGGTGTTTGAATAGCACGAAGTCGGCTTCTGTCAGGCGTGGCCGATACAAGCCCACCGGACACAACCTTCACCGTATCCTTTACTGGAATTCCGGGGGCGGCGGCACCATAGGTATTGGCTGCCCGGACAGTTCTGTCAATTAGCTGCCAGGTTGCCAGTGGCCTTGCCCCATCCTGCACTGCTACCAGTTGAACATTTTGAGACAGGGCATTTAGGCCTGCCTGCACAGAGGCCGGTCGGTCAGCCCCGCCTACCACCACAGCACGCACCTTAGAAAAGGGAGTACACAAATCCATAATCTCCGTCAGCAGGTCTTCCCGGGTGACAATTACAATTTCCTTGATCACCTGACTGGTATGGAAATTACGAACCGTTCGAACAATCATCGGCTCTCCGCAAAGCGGTGCCATTACCTTATCAATCCCGCCCATTCGGGAGGCATTTCCTGCTGCTACAATCACCGCACCGCAGTATTTTAGCGGCAGTAGCTTTCGTGCTTTTTTTGTAAAAACATTGATTTTCATATCAAAGCTCCATTATCAGCTTTTTGAAGTATTGGCCACGCTCCATAAAGTTTTTGAACTGGTCAAAGGCCGCAGAAGCCGGACTCATAAGCACCACATCGTCCCTTTGGGCGCTTTGGGCAGCCTGATGAACGGCATCGGTAAAATCCCGGCAATCCACAATCTCAGGATTTCCCGGGGTGTACCCGGGGGCTTGCTCCACAGCCTGACGGATTTTGACTGCTGTTGCACCGTTGACAAACAGCTTTTTCACATGGGCGCAAATTTCCGGTCCCAGCACATCATAAGGGATTTGCTTATCATAGCCTCCGGCAATCAGCAACACCTTTTCAGGAAAACTGCGCAGGCCGGCAATGGTACGGCTGGGCGAGGATGCTATGGAATCGTTATAATATCTTACCCCATTTTTTACCCGAACAAGCTCAATCCGGTGCTCCACACCGCCAAAGGTTTTGGCAACGGTACGAACAGTTTCGTCATCCACAAGCCCTTCCACCGCCAAAATAGCCGCCATATAGTTTTCCACATTATGCTCGCCGGGCAACAAAATATCCTTTTTATCCAAAACCTGCACGCAATCCCGGCATAAAAAATCTCCCTGCAGGCAAATGCCGTTATCGGTCTTTCCTTTTCGGGCAAAGAAACGGGTTTTCCCGTTTCCTGTGAATTCCCGGGTCAGGTCATTATCGGCATTGAGAATCAGCGTGCCCTCTTTGTCCTGGAATTTGAAGATATTTTTCTTGGCATCCACATACTCCTGCATATCCTTATGGACATCCAAATGGTTGGGCGCAAGGTTCGTCACCACCGCAATATGAGCGCTATGGGTCATATCCATCAGTTGGAAGGAGCTGAGCTCCACCACCGCATAGTCCTGCTCCCGCATTTGGGGACAAAGGGGCAACAATGGCGTGCCGATATTGCCACCTAACCAAACGGTCTTTCCCCCAGCCTTCAGCATTTCGGAAATCAGGGTGGTTGTGGTGGTTTTTCCGTCAGAACCGGTAACGGCTATAATCTTGCAGGGGCAAAGCACAAAAAAGGTTTCCATTTCACTGGTAATCTTTGCACCCTTTTTCCGCAGGGCAACCAAGGCAGGATTCTCCGGATGCATGCCCGGAGTTCGAAACACCAAATCTGCATCCAGATTATCCAAATAGCTGTCGCCTAGCTGCAGCTTACATCCCTGCTTTTCCAGCTCCAGTACTTCCCCATCCAGCTTCTCCCGGGGGGTTTTGTCACAGCCTGTGACAATGCAGCCGTGCTGCAGGAGCAGACGCACCAAAGGGCGATTGCTGACACCCAGACCTAAAACTGCAATCTTTTTTCCTTGCAGGGCGTTAAAATAAGAATCAAAGATTTTTTTCATACTATTGCCCATTCCTTCACAATTTGCTTTGCGGTTCCGTTCCCCCTATAAAGGTGAAACAAAAGCCCTATCCTCAATAATTGTATTACATATAGTATAACGGTTTTCCGGAGATTTTGCAAGATATTTGACAATTTGACTTCCTTGCAGTACAATATTTGAGCAACCAGGTTGGACAGCCGCGGCTGACACCCGAAAGGGTTCAGGTGAGGAAAGTCCGGGCTCCACAGGGTAAGGATAACGGGTAACGCCCGCCGGGGGTGACCCCAGGACAAGTGCAACAGAGATATACCGCCATCAGAGTTTCCTTATGGAAACTCTGATGGTAAGGGTGAAAAGGTGGGGTAAGAGCCCACCCGGCCTATGGAAACATAGGTTTTACGATGTAAACTCTATCCGGAGCAACACCGTGGGAGAACATATGGCGAACCCGGCCGTTCTCAGGAGGTGGCTTGATTTGGTGAGCAATTGCCAAACTAGATAGATGGCTGTCATTGACAGAACCCGGCTTACAGACCTGCGTCGCATATAAAAAACACCGCTTTTATAGCGGTGTTTTTTACATATCTGTAGGTTTATTATGTGAAAAATCACCCGGACATTTGTCCGGGGGATTAAACATTGGATTTATCAGAAGGTTATCGGTGTTTTCCCCATTGTAAATGAGGAATTACAGATATGTTTCTGATTGATGCATTATGCAGCAGGAGTCTGCAGCTTCAGGCTGGTGCCGTCCTGCACATAAGGCACATTGGACTTATTCTTGACAGTACCGGCCATAGTTCCCTGCACATCGAAGTCAGCAGCGATTGCCTCATCCACAATCAGAGAACCACACCAGCCGTCTGCCAAAACAAACTTACCGTGTGTACTACCAGAGAAGAAATTCTCTCCGTTCACAGTAGTGTTACCAGCATAGGTCACAGAAGATGTTTGACCACTATGTGCTACATCGCCATCAACGGTTACATCCTGCAGATATGCTTTGCTACTGACCAGTTTTACAACATATGCGCCGTCTTTTCCGCTGGTGTTACGATAGGTACCGCCAAACAGATTCATCCGTGTGTTGCTCTGAGAAATGTAATATCCGGGCTTGCCGGTGAAGTTTATAGCGCCACCGTTACCGCCGTAAACATTCAAAATACCGGACACAGCATACACATAGAGGGGACTTGTCAAGGTCTTGCCGTTCAAATGCAGGCAGACCTTTCTGCCAGCGGCAAGCTTGAACCAGTAGCCATCGGAGGTTCCTTTATTGGTAAGGGTCATGCTATCAGCCAGGTAATAGTGACCTTCTGCAATTTCGGCGTAGGCTACATCCTCCAAAGCTGTCCAGGTTACGGTCTTCTCACAGCCGGGGCAGTAAGCATCTTTCGTGCCTTCTGCAAAGGCCAGGTTCTGAGCATAGGCAATAGGAACCAGCTTCGTGTCTTTCTGCACATGTGCCACACCGTTCTTGTTTCTGACAGAACCGGCTATAGTGCCCTGCACGATGAACTCAGAAATGACAGCGTCGTTCAAAGTCAGAGAACCGTTCCAGCCGTCTGCCAGGTACAGCTTGCCGTGTGTACCTGTGAAGAGATAGTCACCGTACACAGTGGTGCTGCCAGTATGGGTCACAGAGGAGCCGCCGTATGCCAAATGCACATTACCATTGACAACTGCATCATGCAGATATGCAGCAGTCTCGCTGGACTTCACTACATATGCAGCACTGGTGGTGGAGTGCGTGCCGCCGAAGATATTCAGTATGGTGGAGCCGGTGTTTGCATAGCCGTATGCACCGGTAAAGACAACAGCGCCGCCATTGCCAGCGTAAACATTCAGAGAACCGGACACAGCATACATATAGAGGGGACTTGTCAAGGTCTTGCCGTTCAAATGCAGGCAGACATTTCTGCCAGCGGCAAGCTTGAACCAGTAGCCATCGGAGGTTCCTTTATTGGTAAGGGTCAAGTTATTAGCCAGGTAATAGTGGCCAGTTGCAATGTTAGTGTAGGCTACATCCTCCAAAGCTGTCCAGGTTGCGACCTTCTTACAGCCGGGGCAGTAAGCATCGGTTGTGCCAGTAGCAAAGGCCAGGTTGGCCTTATAAGCCAGCTTCAGGCCGGTGCCGACTTTCACGAATGTCATACCAGCTGCAGACTTGACAGTACCTTCCAGGGTAGCGCCTTCGACAGTGACCTTTGCGGCTTCTGCTTCCGTCAAGGTCAGCACGCCCTTGCAGCCTTCCTTCAGGACAATACTGCCATAGAGATCGGTGCCAACCTGGTGGAAGGTGTGAGAACCATTAATGGTGCTGGTACCGTAAAGATTTACGCTACTTTCACCACCACGGTGGTAGACATTACCGTTCAAGGTTGCATCATACAGGTTAACTACACCAAAGTTGTAAATAATATTGTCTTCTGCAGTGCCGGAGTAGGTATAAGTACCACCGTACAGATTATATGTGATGCCGGTATTGCCCTGAGTAAAGCCAACGCCACTTGCATTGTCATTAAAGACAATTGCGCCGCCATTACCACTGTAAACATTCAGAGAACCGGATACAGCAGTGATTCTGTGAGCAGTGGTATAGGTCTTTCCGTTCAAATGCAGGCAAAGCTTTGCGGTCTTGGAAATCTTGATTGCCTGATCTGCAGCTTCGGTGTTGTTGAAGGTCAGATTATCAGCCAGGTAGTAGTGGGAGCCACTATTGACATCGTAAGACTTATTCTCCAAAGCTTTCCAGGTTACGACATTCTTACAGCCGGGGCAGTAAGCATTTGTCGTACCAGTCTCGAAGGTCAGGTTATCCTTATAGGTAGGCGTTGTCACAGGAGGCTGAACCACTGCCAGCTTCAGGCCGTCGCCGTCCTTCTCGAAGTACTTATTATCTGCAGTCTTAACAGTACCATTCAAGGTATCGCCTTCAACAGTGACCTTTGCAGCTTCTGCTTCTGTCAAAGTCAGAGTGCCGTTCCAGCCTGCCTTCAGGACAAGCTTGCCAAAGGAACCGTTGTGGAAGGTATGAGTACCATTGATGGTGCTGGTGCCGTAAAGATTTACGCTACTGCTACTACCACGGTGGTAGACATTACCGTTCACAGTTGCATCATACAAGTTGTAAGTGCCCCAATTGTAAAGAGCATTGCCACCGGTGTAGGAATAAGTACCGCCGAACAGATTGACCACTGTGCTGGTTTCGCCTTGTGTAAAGCCAACACCGCTACCGTTCGCGTTGAATACGATTGCACCATCATCGCCGCCGTAAACATTCAGGGTGCCGTTTACAGCAGTGATTTTGTTAGCAGTGGTGTAGGTGTTTCCGTTCAGGTGCAGGCAAACCGTTGTGCCTTTGGAGCTCTTGATAGCCTGGGCTGCAGCTTCAGAGTTTGTGAAAATCAGGTCGCTGGCCAGATAGTAGTGGGAAGCGCTGGTAACAGCGTATGCCTTGTTTTCCAAAGCTGTCCAGGTCACGGTCGTCTCACAGCCGGGGCAGTAAGCCTTTGTCGTACCAGTCTCGAAGTTCAGGTTATCCTTATAGGTCGGTTTTGCCGCAGGAGGCTGAGCAGAAGGCAGTCTCAAGCTGTTACCATCCTGCACATAGGCCTCGTTGCTCGGTGCGATGACAGTGCCTGCCAGAGTGCCATTTACCCAAGTGTGTTCTGCTGCGGATTCCTCCAAAATCAGAGTGCCGTTCCAGCCCTCTTCCAAGGTCAAATAGCCGAAGCCAGTGGAAGTGGTGAATGTGAAGGAACCGTCCACTGTGCTGGTGCCGTTCAGCTTCAGGCGAGCTGCCTTGTATTCGATGTGAACATTACCAATCACAGCTGCATCATACAGATGCACTTCGTTGGATGTAGTAGTAATCACATACTTGCCAGCATCCTTGTTGGGATAGGTGTAGGTACCGCCGTAAAGCTCAATTCTACCGTTACTCTTATTAGAGAAACCAATAGCCGCGCTGCCAGTGAAGTTAATCTTACCGCCGTCGCTACCGTAGATCTTCAGTGTGCCGTTAGAGTTGAGAATTTGCTTTGCAGTATAGGTGTAGCCATTCAGGTGCAAGCATACCTTAGAGCCACCGTAGATAGCCACCGTTGTAGAAGTAGAAGTGGTATGGGTCAAGTTACCGGTCAGGTAATAGTGCATAGTGACACCATTTGTAACGCCAATATACTTGTTTTCCAGCGCTGTCCAGCTCACAACTTCCTTACAGCCGGGGCAGTAAGACTGGCCACCATATGCTTCAGGAGCAAATACATCCTCAGGAATTGCACCAATAGGAGCCAGCTTCAGCAATTCGCCATCCTTCTCAATCGCACGGCCAGCAGTGGTAGTAATGGTTCCGAGAACATCGCCATCCAAGACTACTGCGGTTTGCTTAATGTAATCGCCGTCCAGAATAGACTGATCCGGGTTCAGTTTCAGGGTGCCGTTCCACTCGTGGGCAATGTTCATAGAACCATCACCGGAAACAAGCAGCTTATCCATAGAAGCATTATGGGCGATAGAAAGTCTACCCTGAGTCAGGCGGTACGCACCGGAAACGGTAGAATCGCCCAGAATCTTGATACTAGTACCACTGTAGCTGTTGCAAACACTCATCTCAGTGCTTATCAGGTTTACACCGTAAACATTCAGTGACGCAGTGTGTATGCCCAGCATATTGTTATCTGTACCGGTGTAGGTCATAGTACCGTTACCCATCAGGTTGGTTGTGCTACCATAACCACCGTAGAGACAGCCCTTGGTGGTCAGGCTATAGCCATTGAAGTGCAAGCAGTATTTGTTTGCCTTCTGGCTGCCGTCGGGAGCATCCACAATCCGGAACAGATAGTTGCCATTGTACTGCTGATCTGCTGCCAAATAGTAGTGGTAAGAGGAACCATCAGGAATATCAGTAGCCATATCCTCAGGCAGAACAGTCCATTTTACCTTTTCGTTACATGCATAGCACATTGCAGTCTTGCCGTCAGCATCAAAGACGAGCTTGTCATTGATGTGCTCGGGCAGAGGTGCAGTGGGCTTGGGAGGTGCGGCAGGTACTGCAGGAGCTGCAGGCATTACACCGTCTTCTGCAGTCAGAACCAGACCGCCATTCTTCGCAACATACTTCTTGCCGTTTTCATTTACCATCGTAGCGGTAATGTACTTGCCGGCAGTCACTGCATTCTTATCCACTTCATTGCCCTTCAGCAAGGAGGAAGCAAACAACAGCTTTACAGAGCCAGAGAAGTTGTCTTTAATGTTCAGAGTGCCATCGGGGAAGTCCAATTCCTGAACAATCGCTTTGTCGCTCAGGTTAATTTTGGGATAACCACTGGAGTTACGTGCGGATACCTTACCCCAAATCTTTGCGCTATGAGAAATAGTCAGCTCAAAGTTAGAGTTGTAGTCCTCGATAATAGGCTTGGTAGTGCCGAAGTAGTCGCCGCCCAGCAGGTTCACATATGCAGTGTAGATGGTGAACATTGCACCGTTGGCAGTGCCGCCTGCAGCAGAGTTGCCCAGGAATCTGACCTTGCCTTCGCCAAGGACATTGAGCTGGATCTGGTTGGCGCAATAGAAACCGCCAGGCAGGAATGCATTCTTGCCATTGAGGTGCAGGCAAACCTGATTGCCATTATAACCGTAGAGGAAGTAGCTATCCTTAGCAAGAATATCCTCTGCCAGATAGTAGTGATAATGGGTGCCAGAGGGATCATCGATGAAGGGCTTATCCTTCTGCATATTACCGATGTTCTCGCCATTATGAATAGCAGTCCACTCTACCTCAACACCACAAGCCATACACATTGCAGTCTTGCCGTCAGCCTTGAACTGCAAGGGCTCGTTGGGATTGGGAACCTCAGGAATCACTGCACCGGAGTTGTTGATGTACTTCAGAGCGCCGTTTTCTACCACAATCTTGTCAGCAGAGTTAGCAGGCTTGAAGTAAGCAGCATAGGTAGCAATGTTAGCGGAGGTGGTAGTGAACACACCGTCAGCCTTTACGGTAATTTGTGCGCCGGACTTCAATGTGCCCAGGTTCACACGGGTACCGGGAGCCACAATCAGCTCAGAAATCTTGGGTGCGCCCTTCAGGGTCAGCTTATCGGCATAAACGCTGCCGGTAAGCTTGCCGCCATTGATGGTCACGCCACCCTTATCGCCGGTGTGGTAGACAGAGGTGCCCAAGTAACCTATGCCAGCATCGATGTTACAGTTATTCAGGATAACTGTACCGTTGTTGGCAGCAATGTTGGAACCGGCACCGGAGGGAGTTGCATTACCCTTATCCACAGTAACGCCATCCAGCACCAATGTGCCGCCCGCACGAACATAAATGTTACCGCCTTGATAGGTGGAATTATACATGCTTGCTTTACCACCGGTGACCTTGCCGCCGCCGACAGAGTCGATGATGGTGAGCTTATCATTAACCACAATCGGAACGCCATTGGCTGCAGTGAGATTGTGGCCGTTCAGGTCGAGAACCTGGTCAAAAATCTTATCGTCAGTTGCACTGCCGAAGGTACCTGCACGGACAGTATCAGCAGGCAGGTAATAGTGCACGCCGTCTACGCTAAGGTTTTCGGTATAAGCTTCCCAGAAAACCTTCTTGTTGCAGTGGGAGCACTTGCCCATAATACCCTTTGTACGGGTATTTTCCTTGGTGATATAGATATAGTCGGCAACGCAATCAACGCCATAGTAAACAACAACGCGGTCGCCAATGCCAAGCTTAGTCTTAGCACCCCAGTTCTTAGCATAGGGGCTGACGTTATAGACCTTCGTCTTGCTATCAACCTTGATCCTCGTTTCAGCCAGATAGTTGGAAGAACCAACGAGATTACGGGTCAAGGTAACGATATCGCCATCAATGGATGTCACATCAAAGCTATCACACATATTGGTAGAGCTTGTGTATTCGTAGCTCAAATAGCGTTTGATTGTCACGCCGTCCTTCTCCAGCTCCAAAGCGAAGCCTGTATCGTAGGCGTCCATATTAACGGCAGCATCAGGATTTTTGGTCTTAAAGGTCTTAAGCTTGCCGTTGACTAGGAGCTCATATACATAATAGCCATTTTCATCAGCTTCACGCGCGGTGACTCGCACACCATCAACCAGCTTGGTTTTTGCACGACCCGCCGGACCATGCCAGTAGATAGGAGAATTTACATACTTATTCAGGATGTAGACATAGTGAATACCCACAGACTGGTCGGTCAGAGCCACAACCTTGTCGCCCTTGTTCAGCTTAGACTTCTCACCTTTGAACTTATTGTACGCATTACTGACGTTATAGATTTTAACGTTATCAAGAAGCCTGTATTGGTGGGCAGAAATCTTCTTCTCCAGCGTACTGGAACCGGTTAAACTGGTGACCAGCCTGCCCTCTTCCGTGGTCTCCACGCGGCCATTACTGTTGGAGTACATACCGTGAGGAAGCGTGCTAATTGCAAGACAAGCAGAGGTAATAACACCATTCTTCTGCTTGAAGCCAAACAGATTAGGACTTTGCTTATCGATGAAGGAAGCCAGATCCTTGTTTTTGGTCTTCAACTGTATCTGTTTGCCATTGTAGGCGACATCAAACACATAGTAGCCATCTGCATCCGGCACACGCTTGGTTTCGCCCAAGGAAGCATCATACTGCCTTTTCAGGTTGTAGCCAACCTTGTAGCCTTCGAAGTAGCGCTGGGTAATCCAGATGTAACTGATTTCGCCACGCTCGTTTGTATACATGTTTATCTTGTCGTTTACTTTCAGGTCTGCCTTGGAGCCCGGCTTAATCGTGTAGTCATTCGCAATAATGTAAATCTTGCAATCCTGTGCCATTAGATAGCCGGTAGGAGTTGAAAGGCGGGAAATTGGAGCCACAGACACGATAGACGTGTTATGGTCGACTACAAAGTAGCCTGCAGCTGCCCGTTCACGGCCGGCAGAACACTGCACACCAGAAACCTTCTTGATGATGGAACCGCTAAGGGTCATAGTCATGGCATTGCCATAATAGTCGACCTTGGTAGCCAATTCCTTAGACTTGGTGCGTACCTGCTTCTGCTTGCCATTGATATAGATGTCATAGACATAGTAGCCGTTCTCATCAGGAGTGCGGGAAGTCTCTTTCTTCTCGGTGTTATATCTCTGCTTAATGTTCCAAACCATGGGGCTGTCAGAACCACGCAGGGCTACATAGATGAGGAGGGGCTTGCCGTCCAGATCGCTGAAGACCTGAATCAAATCGCCAGGTTGCAGGTCGGTGATGCGCTCACCGGAATGCTTATCCCAGCAACGGCCAACGCAGCACAGGTAAATGTCGCAAGTCTCATCATAAGTAAACTGAATGGTCTCGCCCTTGCGGTCACCAGAGAGGTAACGGGTAGCAGTTACGGTCTTGCCGTCCACAGAATCCACATTGAAGCCCTCGCAGAACTTCTTGCCACGCAGCTGCATCTGGGGAGATTCATAGTCGATGATGAAACCTTCCTCATCGTACTCCAATGCGAAGGATGCATAGTAGTCAGACCGAGAGTCAATCTGACGCACCAAATCAGGCTTCTTACAGTAGCGCTGCACAACTTTGCCGTCAATAGCGAAGTCAATGGTGTAGACACCGTTCTTATCAGGGACACGGGTGGTTTTGCCGTCGCTGCCATACATACGCTCAATACGCCAACCAATCTCAGCGTCAATGGCTTTATGGCCGGTGATATAGATGGCAACCAAATTTCCTTCCAGGTCATTGTAAACAGTAACTACATCCAGGAAGTCAGGGGTTATGTTCTTGCCCGGCTCTGTGTTACCCTCAGATACATCCCAGATGGGGAAGCCTTCAGGAAGATTGAATGTCAATTCCATGGCGTTCATCTCAATGGAAGAGTTCAGAGTCATAACGCCATTCTCAAATCTCTGAAGGTACAGTTCCTTAGCCACGGCGGTAAAATATGTAGTTGCAGGCAATGCGTCCACAATGTAACCGTCGCGATCAAAGCCAAGACAAATAGCATCCATAGAATCAAGGAAGTTAACCAAACGCTTGTCGGCGCAGATATACTCCTTAACCTCACCGTCAACCAGGTAGCGTAAATGGTATAAACCATCCTCTCCCGGCACACGGGTAGATGTATTAGTGTCTTTGTCCAGCCACAGATAGCCGTCTACGTTCCAGTAGAGCTTTGCTTCAATGGCAGAACCGGAATTATCATTTAACAATCCAGGCAAAACGAAGGCAGCAAACACGCCACCAAGAATCGCCAGAACTGCCACTGCAATGACAATCCACAACCAAAGTTTGTTTTTCTTTTCGGTTTCTTTTCTCATAAATCAATGTCTCCTTCCATGTGTATTTGATTATGATAATAGTCCTTCATAATTATACTATTTCCTCTGTGAAAAATCAACAAAAAAAATATGTTTTTCTAATAATTTTTTCCATGTTTGGATATTTCACAATTTTACAGAAAAATGACAACTTTTCACCGTGTCATAGTGGAAAAATCGCAGTAAATTAGCGTTTTGCAAACGCATTTTGATTGGTGGATACAGGGTTGCAAGAGGTGCTGTTTTAAGGGGAGGTTTGCGCAATTACCTAACCGACAAAAAAGCTCCGGTCATAAGACCGGAGCTTTTGGTTTTAAGGGGTTAATTAGAAGATTTCGGTAACAACGCCGGAACCAACGGTACGGCCACCCTCACGGATAGCGAAACGCAGACCCTTCTCGATAGCGATGGGGGTAATCAGCTCAACGTTCATCACAACGTTATCGCCAGGCATACACATCTCAACGCCATCGGGCAGAGTGATGATACCGGTAACGTCAGTGGTACGGAAGTAGAACTGAGGACGGTAGTTGTTAAAGAAAGGAGTATGACGGCCGCCTTCTTCCTTGGACAGGACGTAAACCTGGCCGGCAAACTTGGTCAGGGGGTTGATGGAACCGGGCTTGCAAAGAACCTGGCCTCTCTCAATCTCCTTCTTGTCAACACCACGCAACAGAGCACCGATGTTGTCGCCAGCTTCTGCGTAGTCCAGCAGCTTGTGGAACATTTCGATGTCGGTAACGACGGTGGACTTCTTCTCTTCCTGCAGGCCGACGATCTCGACAGCCTCGTTCTTGTTGATCTGGCCACGCTCAACACGACCGGTAGCAACAGTACCACGGCCGGAGATGGTGAAGACGTCCTCAACGGGCATCAGGAAGGGCTGGTCAGCCTTACGATCGGGAGTGGGGATATAGGAGTCAACATTGTCCATCAGCTCCTTGATGCAAGCATACTCGGGAGCGTTGACGTCGCTGGACTCAGAAATCAGAGCGTACAGAGCGGAGCCCTTGATAACAGGGATATCGTCGCCGGGGAACTCGTAGAAGGACAGAGTCACACGGATCTCCATCTCAACCAGCTCCAGCAGCTCCTC
>JAZOME010000021.1:0-49878 GCA_045653685.1 Faecousia sp. | reverse complement strand
ACCGTCGTAGGAAAAGATGCATATATGGAGATTCTATTGGATCACATTGCACCTAGACGGGTGTAATGTGGTCCAATTTTATTTTAGGGGTCAGCCTTGGAAACCTTTTTCGTTTTCCACCGGTTCTTTTGTCTCATTGGAATGCGTTTCGGCTTTTGAAATACATAAAGTATATCGGCGAGCCAAACCCCTCCTATGTGCCAAAATTCCTCGGCGGAAAATTGAAAAATCTTTTCTGCGGCTAACCCGGAAAAGGAGAATCTCATATGGAAAACAAAACAAAACGCGTTATCAACTGGCATCACAGGCTTATCACCTTGTGCGAAGGGGCAATTATGATTGCCCTGGCAGAAATTTTGGGCTTTTTGCCTCTGTACAAATTGCCCTGGGGCGGCAGTATCGACTTTGCAATGCTGCCCATTATTCTGTTTTGCGTTCGCCACGGCTTTGGCCCGGGAATGCTGGTCAGCGTGGCCCACGGTATTTTGCAGACCCTCTTTGAAGGCGGTATTGCCATCGGCTGGGAGAGTATTTTAGGCGATTTTCTCATTGCCTATGCCGTGTTAGGTGTAGCTGGCCTGTTCCGTGGGAAATTTTATTTGGCTACGGTAGTTGCCTGCACTGCTCGTTTTTTGGTGCACTATGTGGTAGGCGCCACCATTTGGGGTGCCTATATGCCGGAAAGCTTTTTCGGAATGACGATGACAACCCCCTGGCTGGACTCTGCGCTTTATAACGCAGCGTATATGCTGCCGGATATGGTTATCCTGCTTGTTGTTTACGCCTTGCTTCGGAAAACTCCCTTAAGCCGTTATCTATCTGCATAATCCCAAAAACCGGACACCAATGGTGTCCGGTTTGCTTTTTTACTGCTGCATACGGATAACCGCCATACCGGGGGCATCCGGGGCGATTTGACATACCTGATACAAAACCTCTGCCACCTGACCTCGGGTCATAGGCTCCAAGGCCTCCAGAGAAATGCCGTTTTCTGCCATTGCCATAACGGCCTGAGCCGCCCAAGCAGGCATTGCCTCGTTTTCTTCCATATCGGCATCCACCCGTACAGACAAATCCAAGGCGTTTTGCACCATCACTGCGGCTTCACCGCCGGTAATGGACAGATGGCCTTCAAAGGAAGCGGTCTTATTGTCGGGAAGACCTGCGGTGAGGCCTGCTCGCATAGCTGCCGCCAAATAGGGCTTGAGCCAATCGGGGGTATCCTCCGGAATAGCCTCCATAGACAAATTCTCCATAGGAATATCCAGCGCATCTACCAACATTGCCAAAAACTGACCCTTGGTGACTTCTTTATCCGGCTGGAAGCAATCCTTGCCGCCAATCTTTTCACCAACAAACAGACCGGTGTTTTTCATCCACTCGGCAGCAAACTGGCAGGATGTGCCGGCGGTGTCGGTGTAGAGCTTGCTGTCCGTGGGCTTAAGAATCTGAATGGTTACAGTGGCCTCCCGGGACAGATTGCCTGCGGTGTCTGCGGCGGTATAGGTGAAGGAATCCACACCCACCTTATTTTTCTTGGGTGTGTAAGTGAAACTGCCGTCTTCGGCAATCACCACATCACCCCGCTTGGGCTTTCTCACCAGGGTGTAGGTCAGCGCCTCACCCTCCGGATCGGAGACCTTCAGCGCTCCCTGGTTGGGCAAATTCTTATAGGTTTCCAAAGCGAAATCCTGAGCAACCGGGGCTTTGTTTTCCTTGCCCCGAATGGCGATGGTCATTGTGGCACTTTTCTCTACCCGATTGTCATAAATGGGCAAATAGGTGACCACTGCATCCTGGTTTTCCTCCGTGCGCAGAGGGGAGAAGGTCATTTGACTAACCTGCTGAGCTGTGAGAATATCTCCTTGACGGATGACCCGGTTTCCTAAAAATACAGTGCCGGTATTGGCATCGGGAAGCTGGGTAATGCAAATCCCGGCAATGGGGTCCTCCTGAGAGAAATCCGCCGTGGTAAAGCAGTAGGTGGCGTCGCAGTCCACCTGGGCGGCCAAGGTCACGCTGCCTAAGGAAATGATACACATCAGTGCTAAAATCAGGCAGACAATACGCGAACGAAACATAATTTTCTAACCTCCTATATTTGGTGTTCGCAGGTATTGTTTGCCAAGAGGGTAAAAAATATACAAAGGAAATCCGTAAGTTAAGATAAGGGGGAGAAAAATACGGAGAATACTTGATTTTTTTCTGATAAAGAGGTATAATTTATGCTGAGTTTTTATGTAAAGGGGACGAAGCGAAGTTATGAGTAAAAGAAAGAAGAACAGCTCCGGAAATTTGGGCTGTATGATTGTGGTGCTGGTGTTGGCCGCAGTGATTTTAATCGGCACACCCTTATTTATCCATTCCCTGCAAACCGAGTACTATGATGTGCTGACATGGGAGGCAGGGGAGGCGCTGCCTGAGGCAAAGGACTTTTTGCCTAAGAGTGAGGGCTCTGCCCGGAATAAGGTGGAGTTCGTAACAGATATGAGTGGAATTGCCCCCAATGTTCCCGGCAAGCACCCGGTGAAGCTGAAAATCGGAGAAGAGGAATTTACCTCCCAACTGGAAATTGTGGATACCGTTGCGCCTGTTGCCCAGGGCAAGGATGTGACGCTATATAATCCGGAGAATATTGTGGCAGAGGAGCTGGTGGAGGGTCTGAAGGACGCTACCAAGGTGACTGCTACCATTTCCCCGGAGCTGGATATGAAAATCATCACCCCGCAAAAGGTGACCGTGACCTTGACGGACTTGGGCGGCAATACTACAGAGGTCTCCTGCAATGTTACGGTGATTGCAGACACCGAAGCCCCGGTGCTGGCCGGTGTGCACGCTTTGAATGTGTACTTGGGCGACACCGTTTCCTATAAGACCGGTGTGACGGTGACGGATAATTTAGACCCCAACCCCACCTTGGAGATTGACAGCTCCAAGGTAGACCTGTCCACAGTGGGCACTTATGAAGTGACCTACACTGCAACGGACTTGGCGCAGAATAAGACCAGCCAAACTGTCCAGCTCACTGTGCAGAAAAAGCCGGACAACTATGTGGAGCCTGAGGTGATTTACGCCCGGGTGGACGCAATTTTGAAGCAGTTTATCACCGACGATATGACCGACCGGGAAAAGGTAGAGGCTGTGTATGTGTGGACCCACCGTGGCGACCACCTGATTTACGGCTCTGCTCCGGACCGGACAGACTGGCTGCAGACCGCCTATGAATTCCTGGATGTGAAGAAGGGCGACTGCTTCTGGTTCTATGCCATTCAGAAGCTGATGCTGCAGCGGCTGAACATTCCCACCATTGATGTGAAAAAGGTGAAGAATTTCCCGGAGGATTCCAACCATTACTGGCTGCTGGTCAGCATTGACGGCGGTAAGAATTATTACCACTTCGACAATGTTTGGTCCCGGTATTTGTGCTTGGTCACCGATGCCAAGCTCAATGCCTTCTCCAAGTCCTGCAAAAACTGCTTCAACCGGGATGAGAGTTTGTACCCGGCAACCCCCAAGGAGGATTTGCCTGCCAGCACCCTGCCTTGGAATGACCCCAAGATTATGGCAGCAAAGCCCTAAAGGAACGAAAATTATGATTGAAAACAGAAAAGTGTTAGGTGTCATTGGTGGCTTAGGCCCTATGGCAACTGCCAATTTTATGAAGTGCATTATTGATATGACCGATGCAGGCACCGACCAGGAGCACCTGCCGATGCTGGTGTATAATATGCCTATGATCCCCGACAGAACCGGTTATATTTTGGATAACGCACAGCCCAACCCCCAGCCGATGATGCTGAAATTTGGTAAGGCGCTGGCAGACCAGGGCGCAGATTTTCTTGCTATTCCCTGTATTACTGCCCATTATTTTCTGGATAATCTGGCAGAAAACTTGTCCACACCCTTTGTCAACGGCGTCCGGGAGACTGCTCGCCACCTGAAAGAAAACGGCATCTCAAAGGTGGGCATTATGGCAACAGACGGCACCATCCGGACGGGACTTTTCTCCCGGGAACTGGAAGAACAGGGCTTGACCCCCATCATTCCTGATGCAGAAAATCAAGCCCACGTTATGCACGTGATTTACAAGAATGTGAAAGCCGGTCTGCCTGCGGAAATGGACCGTTTCCACGCTGCGGCAAATCACTTGAAGCAGGCAGGGGCCCAGGCCATTATTTTGGGCTGCTCCGAGCTTTCTATGGTGAAGCATGACGCTTCCATTGGTACTGGCTTTGTGGATGCCGTGGAGGTGTTGGCGCAAAGTTGCATTTTGCGGTGCGGTATGCCTTTGAAAAAGGAATATACCTGCCTGATTTCAAAATAAGAAAGGAACTGCTATGCAGACCAATATTTTACAGTATTTGGAGGACACCGTTCTCCGTTGCCCGGAGAAGGTGGCCTTTGCCAATGAGGATACCCAGATGACCTTCCGGCAGGTCTATGACCAAGCCCGGTCCGTGGGTAGCTTCCTGCACAAGGAGGGCTTTTATAAGCAGCCTGTGGTGGTGTTTATGCGCAAGCACCCCACCACCCTCTGCGCTTTCTTCGGCGCCATGTATGCCGGCTGTTATTATGTGCCCTTGGATGACGAAATGCCCCGGCACCGGATTGAGCTGATTTTCAAGACCCTGGAGCCCGGCGCCCTGATTTGTGACGATACCACCGAGGAAATCGCCAAAGAACTGGCCTATGAGGGGAAAATCTATCGCTATGACCAAATGCGCTCCCAGGAGGTAAATGAGACCGCCCTGGCGGACATCCGGGATAAGCAACTGGACATTGACCCTATTTATATTGTCTTCACCTCCGGCTCTACCGGTGTGCCGAAAGGCGTTATGGCCTGCCACCGCAGTGTGATTGACTATGTGGAGCACCTTTGCGATGTGCTGAAATTTGACGAAAGCACTGTCTTTGGCAATCAGACCCCCTTGTATTTTGATGCCTATCTCAAAGAGGTGATTCCCACCCTGAAATATGGCGCTACTACGATTTTAATTCCCAAGCAGCTATTTATGTTCCCCATTCAACTGGTGGAATTTTTGAACCGGTATCAAATCAACACCCTGTGCTGGGTGGTGTCCGCCCTGACGATGATTTCCTCTTTCCGCACCTTTGAGACGGTGAAGCCGGAGCATTTGCGGACCATTGCCTTTGCCAGCGAGGTATTTCCTATCAAGCAGTTTAAGCTGTGGCGGCAGGCGCTGCCCAATGCCCGGTTTATTAACCTCTACGGACCTACGGAGACCACCGGTATCTGCTGTTATTATGAGGTGGACCGGGAATTCAGTGAGGAGGAAACCCTGCCCATCGGCAGACCCTTCCCCAACACCCAGATTATTCTTTTGGATGAAAATAATCAGGAGCCTGCTGTGGGACAGCAGGGAGAAATCTGTGTCCGTGGTACACGGCTGACCCTGGGCTACTACTGCAACCCGGAGAAAACCAAGGAAGCCTTTGTGCAAAACCCCTTGAATAAACTCTACCCGGAGCTGATCTACCGCACCGGTGATCTGGGCAAATACAACGCCCGGGGCGAGTTGGAATTTGCCGGCCGGAAGGATTACCAAATTAAGCATATGGGCCACCGGATTGAGCTGGGGGAAATTGAAGTAATTGTGAATATGCACCCCCAGGTACGCAGTGCCTGCTGCATTTTCGACAATGAAAAGAAGAAAATTGTGCTGTTCTACACCGGAGATATTGCTCTGGGTGAATTGACCGGCTATATTAAGGGAAAACTGCCCCGGTATATGGTGCCCAATGTGACCAAGCAACTGGAGGCGTTGCCCCTGACCCCCAATGGCAAAATTGACCGCAACGGCCTGAAAACGATGTACGCAGGAAAATAAAGGAGATAATTATGGAAGCATTATTGAACATTTTGACTGAGCTGCACCCGGAGGTGGATTTTGAGACCGAAACCGGTCTTATCGACAATAAGGTGCTGGATTCCTTCGATATTGTTACCATCGTGGCAGAAATCGACGGCGAGTACGATGTGCAGATTCCCGCAGTGGAGCTGACTCCGGAGAATTTCAATTCTGCCAAGGCACTGTACGCTTTGGTGGAACGGTTAATGGAAGAGTAATATGCAGTTTACAACCGTAAGTTTTCTTTTGTTTGCCGCCTTGGTGCTGTTGGGGTACTATTTGCTGCCCCAAAAAGCCCGGTGGGTATTTCTGCTGGTAGCAAGCTTCTCGTTCTACCTGTTTGCCGGGGTAGCGTATTTGGGTTTCATTCTGCTGACCACCCTTTCCACCTACCTGGCAACAAGGGTTATGGCAAAGCGCTATGAAAAGCAGGATACATACCTGGCAGAGCATAAGGCCACCTTGTCCCGGGAAGAGAAAAAGGACTATAAGGCAAGGGTAAAGGCGAAGAACCGCCTGGTAATGGTACTGTGCCTGGTGGTGAATTTCGCGGTGCTGGCAGTGTGTAAATTTTGCCTGGCAGAGCCCTTCCGCAGTGCGGCCCAGACGGGCAGACTGTCGTTTCTGACCTTGGGCCTTCCTTTGGGCATATCCTTTTATATGTTCCAAAGTATGGGCTATGTGGTGGATGTGTACCGCACCACCGTCAAGGCAGAGAAGAACCTTTTGAAGCTTTCGCTGTTTGTGTCCTATTTTCCGCAGCTGATCCAAGGCCCTATCAGCAAATTCTCCGACCTGGAACCCCAGCTCATTGCAGGCAAGGGCTTTGACGGCAATGAATTTTCCTTTGGTCTTCAGCGTCTGCTGTGGGGCTTTTTCAAAAAAATGGTCATTGCAGACCGGATTGCGGCGGCAGTGATTGCGCTGAAAGCGCCGGAGTTTACCGGCTTTGGCTTTTTCCTGCTGACACTATTCTATGCCGTGCAAATTTATGCCGACTTTACCGGAGGCATTGATATGGCGCTGGGCCTTTCTCAGGCGCTGGGCATCCGGCTTGAGGAGAATTTTGTAAGACCCTTCTTCTCTAAAAACATTGCCGAGTACTGGCGTCGCTGGCATATTACCCTGGGCGAGTGGATGAAAAGCTATATTTTCTATCCCATTTCCGTCAGCCAGCCGATGCTGAAGCTGAGTAAAGCCGCCCGTGGAAAATTCGGCAATTTCGGCAAGCGTCTGCCGGTGTACGTGGCATCCATCGCCACCTGGTGCGTTACCGGTATCTGGCACGGCATTACCCCCAATTTCCTTTTGTGGGGTATGCTCAATTGCTTTGTGATTGTGGTGTCGGAAGAACTGGCGCCCCTTTACGAAAAATTCCACAACCGTTTTCCGGGCTTGAAAGAAACAAAGGGCTACGGCTGCTTTGAGATCCTGCGGATGTTTATTTTGATGAACCTGATTCGCATCGTGGATTTGTTTCCCAATGTGGGAGACTACTTTGTCCGGATGGGAAGCCTTGCGACCACCTTCAATTTCCACATTTTGTGGGACGGCACGATGATGAAGCTGGGGCTGACCGGGCTGGATTATGGGATTTTGCTGGGCGGTATTGCCCTGATGTTTGCCGTCAGTGTCATCCAGGAGAAAAAAGGCAGTGTCCGGGAAATTCTTTGGACAAAGCCGGTTTTGCGCTACAGCTTGCTGTTTTTGCTGTTTGTCATCGTGATTTTGATGGGCAGCTATGGCATTGGCTACAACGCAAGTAACTTTATCTACAATCAGTTTTAGGAGGTCAAAATGAAGAAAAAATTTGCACTTTTGACCTCTGCGCTGGCCCTTTCCCTGGCAATTCTTTATTTCCTGCAGGCGCTTTTGGTACCCAAATATATGGACAATACCAAAGAGGGCGCCTTGATTGGGGAATACTATGAAAACGCCGGAAATAACGATGTGATTTTCATTGGAGACTGCGAGGTTTACGAAAACTTTTCTCCCATCACCCTTTGGGAAAAATACGGTATTACCTCTTATATCCGGGGCAGTGCCCAGCAACTGATTTGGCAGTCCTATTACCTGATGGAGGAGACCTTCCGCTACGAAACTCCCAAGGTTATGGTGTTTAATGTGCTGTCTATGAAATATGACACACCCCAAAGCACCGGAGCCCAAAGTCAGCGTGAGGCCTATAACCGGATGACCATTGACGGTATGCGGTGGTCAATGTCCAAATGGAACAGCATTCAGGCCTCTATGACAAAAGAGGAACGGGAAAAAGAAGCGCAGTTTAGCTACATTTTTCCCATTCTGCGCTACCACGACCGGTGGTCGCAGTTAACAGCCGATGATTTTACCTATTGGCTGAAGCGTGATCAGGTCTCCGACAACGGATATCTGATGCAGACCGGGGTGAAACCCCTGACTGATGAGCACGTGGAAAAGCCCTTGGTGGACTATTCCTTCGGAGAAAATAGCTGGTATTATTTGGAGAAAATGACCCAGCTGTGCAAGGAAAAGGGAACACAGCTTGTGCTGATTAAAGCCCCGGCGCTGTCTCCGGTGTGGTGGGACCAGTGGGATGCCCAAATTGAGGAATATGCAGAGAAAAACGATTTAACCTATATCAATATGTTGGATTTCCAAGAGGAAATCGGTATTGACTGGCAGACAGACACCTATGATACCGGATTGCACCTGAATGTGTACGGTGCGGAAAAAGCTGCCGCTTGGTTTGGTAACATTCTGCGTAAGGATTTGGGTGTGCCCGACCGTCGGGAGGACGCTGCCATTTCTGGGGCTTGGGAAGAAAAAGTAAATACCTATAACGAAAGAAAGAAGGTTTTGGAACAACAATGAAAAAGATGATGATTTTTGTCCTGGTGCTTTCTATGCTCTTCTGCTTTGCCGGCTGTCAGTCCGGCGGCGAAGGCCAGCAGAACCAGGGTGGCGCAGACAATGCTGCAGAGCAAATTTTCAGCTTTACCTACAAGGATGTGACGATGAAGCTTGCCGACCCGGCAGAGCCCATTCTTGAAAAGCTGGGAGAGCCTGTTAAGTACACCGAGTCTGCAAGCTGTGCTTTTGACGGCTTGGATAAGTCCTACTACTACGGTAGCTTCTACCTGGAAACCTATCCCCAGGGTGACAAGGACTTTGTCTACGGCTGGTGGTTCGCTGACGACAGCGTATCCACTCCCGAGGGCATTTATATCGGCTCTGCCCAGGCAGATGTGGAAAAGGCTTATGGCGCAGAAAACTTTAACGGCACCAACGCCTTCACCGTAAAAGAAGGCAACGGCACCCTGACCATTATTCTGGAGGAGGGCGCAGTAACCTCTATCCAGTACACAATGAATATTGCCTAAAAAACCAATCCCCCCAAGCAGCAATCTGTTTGGGGGGATTTTTGTATCCAGAGATTACATTTTGTCCGGGGCTGAGAAGCCGAGAATGGAAATACAGCTTTCCAAAATATTCTTGGACAGGGCAATCAGGGCAATATAGCCCTCCTGCAAATGCTTGTCCTCCTCGGTCAAAATCCGGGTTTCGTGGTAGAATTTGTTGACGCAACCGGCCAGCTCGTAAATGTATGCGCAAATCACATTGGGGGAGGCGGTGCGCAGAGCGTTTTCCAAATTGGGAACCAGCTTGGTAATGCTGAGCATCAAATCCTTGGCATATTCATTAGCGGCAGGGGCGATGGGCAGGTTCTCCCAAGCGCCGTACTTTGCCAAAATAGACTTGATACGGACAATAGTGTAGAGAATGTAGGGGCCGGTGTTGCCCTCGAAGGCGGCAAAACGGTCCATATCGAACACATAGTCCTTGGTGGGCTGATTGCTCAGGTCGCCGTATTTTAGTGCAGCCATAGCGATTTTCTTGGTGGTCTCCTCCACATCCTGGTCAGCCACAATCTTATTTTCCACAACCTTAGCCCGGACAAAGTTAGTCATATCTGCAATGAGCTGTTCCAGCCGCATTACGCCGCCGTCACGGGTCTTAAAGGGTTTGCCGTCAGCACCGTTCATTGTGCCAAAGCCCAAGTGCTCCAGCTGGGTGGTTTCCGGAATGATACCGCCCTTTTTGGCGGCACGGAACACCTGCTCAAAGTGCAGGCTCTGCCGCTTGTCGGTGACATAGTGCATCTTGTCCGGCTTCCAGTCCTGCATACGCTGAACCATCGTTGCCAAATCCGTGGTAGCATAAATGGCGGAGCCGTCGGATTTTACCAAAATACAAGGGGGGATTTCCTTTTTGTCGGTGTCCTCCGCCACGGGAATGACCCAGGCACCCTCAGATTGTACCGCCAAGCCCTTTTGCTTCATATCCGCAATCAGGTCAGGAATGTAGGGGTCAGCGTCGCTTTCACCCAGCCAGGACTCAAAATGCACATCCAGGTTTTCATAGTTGCGTTTCAGGTCAGCCACAGACACATTCATAATGAGCTGCCAAATGGCCCGGTAGCGGGGCTTGCCGTTTTGCAGCTCGAAGGTGGCGGTGTGTGCCTTTTCTGCAAAGGCCTCGTCTTCCTTTTTCTTAGCGGAGGCGGCAGGATAAATTTCTTCCAGCTCGGAAATGGTAAAGGGTGCTTCCTTAGGATATTCCCCGGTGTAGTTTTCGTCAAAGTAGCAAAGCTCCGGCTGACGCTCCTGCAGCTCGGCAATAATCAGACCCATCTGCAGACCCCAGTCGCCCAGGTGAATGTCGCCAATGGTGTTGTAGCCGAAGAAGTTATACAGCCGCTTCAAGCTCTCGCCGATAATGGCAGAGCGCAGGTGTCCAATGTGCAAAGGCTTTGCAACATTGGGTCCGCCGTAGTCTACCACCACAGTCTGCCCCTGGCCCATCTTTTCTGCGCCGAAGTTGGGAGCAGTGCGCATAGCCTCCAAATAAGACTGCAGGAAGCTGTCTGACAGCTTCAGGTTCAAAAAGCCGGGCATAACGGCCTCAATCATAGAAAAGTCCTGCTTGTCCAGCTTTTCTGCCACCGCATTTGCAATCTGAATGGGGGCGCATTTATACTGCTTGGCGGCGGCAAGGGCGCCGTTGCACTGATATTCACATAAATCCGGACGGTTGGAAACCGTAACCTTGCCAAAGGCGGAATCGTATCCAGCATCGGCAAAGGCCTGCTCCATTTTTTCAGTAATCAGCTCCAGAATCTTTTTCATATTATTTCTCCTTCTGCTGTGCCATCCAGTACAGATATTCGTCGTAAGTTCCGTAGCGGTCAATAATGGTTCCGTCAGGCTGGAAGGCAATTACGCGGTTACAGGTGGAGGTCAGCAGCTCGTGGTCGTGGGATGCCAAAAGCACAACGCCGGTAAAGGCCTCCAGGCCCTTATTCACAGCCTGAATGGACTCCATATCCAAATGGTTGGTAGGCTGGTCCAACAGCACCACATTGGCGCCGGAGAGCATCATTTTGGACAGCATACCCCGCACCTTCTCACCACCGGAGAGCACATACACCTGCTTATACACATCATCGTTGCCGAAGAGCATACGGCCTAAGAAGCCTCGCAGATACACATCGTCCTTCTCCACGGAGTACTGACGCAGCCAGTCCACCCGCTCCATTGAGTTGCCCTCAAAATACTCAGTGTTGTCCTTGGGCAGATAGCTCCGGGAGGTGGAAATGCCCCACTTAACAGAGCCCTCGTCCGGCTCTAATTCGCCCATCAGAACCTTGAAAAGGGCAGTCTGTGCCAGTTCATTTTCTCCCACAAAGGCAATCTTATCATTCTTGCCTACGGAGAAATACACCTTGTCCAACAGCTTCACGCCGTCCACGGTGACAGAAACATCATTCACAGTGAGAATGTCCTTGCCCAGCTCACGCTCCGGCATAAAGCCCACAAAGGGATAACGACGGGTGGAGCAGGGCATTTCCTCTACCGTCAGCTTGTCCAGCAGCTTTCTGCGGGCGGTAGCCTGCTTGGCTTTGGACTTGTTGGCAGAGAAGCGCTGAATAAATAGCTGCAGCTCTTCAATCTTCTCCTGATTTTTCTTGTTCTTGTTCCGAATCATTGCCTGCACAAGCTGAGAAGACTCGTACCAGAAATCGTAGTTACCCACATACATCTTAATTTTGCCATAGTCGATATCCACGGTGTGGGTACATACGGTGTTTAAGAAGTGGCGGTCATGGGACACCGCAATCACCATTCCGGGGAAGTCCAGCAAAAAGTCCTCCAGCCAGTTGATGGCTTCAATGTCCAGGTTGTTAGTAGGCTCGTCCAGCATAACAATGTCCGGATTTCCGAACAGCGCCTGGGCAAGCAGTACCTTCACCTTCAAACGGGGGTCGGTGGTGCCCATCATATCGTAGTGCATTTCTGTGCCGATACCCAGCCCCTGAAGCAGTCTGGAAGCGTCAGACTCTGCTTCCCAGCCGTTCATTTCTGCAAATTCCATTTCCAGCTCAGAAGCCCGGATGCCGTCTTCGTCGGTAAAGTCCGGCTTTTCGTAAATGGCATCCTTTTCCTTCATAATGTCATAAAGACGCTGATTGCCCATAATGACCGTATCCATAATGGTGTACTCGTCATAGGCGTTTTGGTTCTGCTTCAAAACGGAAACCCGCTTTTCCGGGTCAACAAAGATTTCACCGGCGGTGGACTCCAGTTCTCCGGTCAAAAGCCGCAGAAAGGTGGATTTGCCGGCACCGTTGGCACCGATAATACCGTAGCAGTTACCGGGCAAAAACTGCAAATCCACATGCTGGAACAGCCATTGTCCGCCAAACTGCATACCTAAATTGCTAACAGTAATCATAATAAACTCCTTTATTTCCGTTGCCTGCAGGGCAGGGAACACCGCAGCGTATCCAAACCCAGCCCTGTTTCCATATCTGCATTTGCACAGGCACATAATATTTCATTCTAATTCTATCACAAACCTGGGAATAATCAAGGAAAATCTTAGAAAATTCACCGGGGACAGCATAGAGATTTCCAGTAAAATTAGCGTATCTTTTTATTTGTAAACAAATCAAGAACTTTTGGTTAGGGGGTTGCAATTTTTGGAAGATGCGGTATAATATTAGCACTCACTAATTTAGAGTGCTAAAAGGAGATAGGAACTATGCGTAAAAAACAATTCAAAGCCGAATCCAAACGGTTGCTGGATATGATGATTAACTCCATCTATACCCACCAGGAGATTTTCCTCCGGGAGATTATTTCCAACGCCTCCGATGCTATGGACAAGCTGGCTTACACCGCCCTGACCGACGACAAGGTGGGCATCAACCGGGAGGATTTTGCCATCAACCTGACTTGTGGGGACGGTGTGCTCACCGTGTCCGATAACGGTATCGGTATGACCAAAGAGGAAATGGAAGAAAATCTGGGTACCATCGCCAAGTCCGGCTCCTTGGGCTTCAAGCAGAATATGGAAAAGACCGAGGATATTGACATCATCGGACAGTTTGGTGTTGGCTTCTATGCGGCATTTATGGTGGCCGCCTCTGTCACTGTGATTTCTAAAAAATACGGCGAGGACACCGCTTGGAAATGGGTTTCTGACGGCGCAGACGGCTATACCATTGAGCAGGCGGAACGGGATTACCCCGGCACCGATGTGATTATGACTTTGAAAGAGGATACGGAGGATGAAAAATATTCTCGTTTCCTGGAGGAATATCAACTGCGCAGCTTGGTGAAAAAGTATTCCGACTATATCCGTTACCCCATTCGTATGGCAGTGACCAAGTCCCGGATGAAGGAGGGCTGTCCTGAGGACAAGCCGGAGTACGAAAGCTACACCGAGGTGGAAACCCTGAACTCAATGGTGCCCCTGTGGCAACGGAACAAGAAGGATGTTACCCAGGAGGAATATGACAGTTTCTACCGGGAAAAGTTCTTCGACTACAATAAGCCCTTGCAGACGGTCCACTTCAGCGCAGAGGGTACGGTATCCTATAAGGCGCTTTTGTATATCCCCGGCAAAGCCCCCTACGATTTCTACACCAAGGATTACAAGTCCGGCCTGCAGCTTTATTCCTCCGGTGTGCTGATTATGGAAAATTGCGAGGATTTGCTGCCGGAGCATTTCCGTTTTGTCCGAGGTGTGGTGGACAGCCAGGATTTGTCCTTAAATATCAGCCGGGAAATGCTGCAGCATAACCGCCAGCTCACCCTGATTGCCAAGAATATCGAGAAGAAGATTAAGTCTACACTGCTGACTATGCAGCAGGACGACCGGGGGCAATATGAGGAATTCTACGCTTCCTTTGCCCGTCAGTTAAAGTACGGTACAGTGGCGCAGTATGGCGCGCACAAGGAGGCTACTCAGGATTTGTTGCTGTTCCATAGCAACAAGGAGGGCAAGCTCGTCAGCCTGAAAGAATATGTGGAGGCCATGGCAGAGGGTCAGGAGAAAATCTACTACATCTCTGCGGAGAACCTGGATAGAGCCAAGAAGCTGCCCCAGGTGCAGACTTTGTCCAATACCGGCTATGATGTACTGCTGTTTACCGACGAGGTGGATGAGTTTGTGCCCCAGACATTGATGACCTACGGGGAAAAGAGCTTCTGCAATGCCGCCACAGAGGACTTGGGCCTGCAGACCGAGGAGGAGAAGAAGGAGCTGGAAGCCCAGGCGGAAAAAATGAAGGGTGTACTGGAATTTTTGAAGGAAACCCTGGGACAGACCGTGAAAGAGGTCAAGCTCAACGGCACCTTGGGAGATATCCCTGTGTGTATGACCCCTGCCTCCGGTATGAGCTTTGAAATGGAAAAATACTTTAAGCGTATGAACCCGGATATGCCGGTGCCGGAGGAACGGATTTTGGAGCTGAACCCGGAACACCAGGCAGTGAAGGCGTTGGAAATTGCCACTGCCCAAGACCCGGAAAAGGCAAAGGACTACGCAAAACTGCTGTACGGTCAGGCTCAGCTACTGGCAGACCTGCCTCTGACTGACCCTGCCGAATACGCAGCGCTGATTTGCAAGCTTATGAAATAATCAAAAACGGCTGTTGCATAACGCAACAGCCGTTTTCTTAGTCATTATAAAACAAAAGGGAATACCAGGTCACAATGTTTTCGCCGTAAATAAATTCCAGACCATTTTCTTCCAGTGTGGGAATGATGTTGATGCCGTGGCTCTCCAAACACGGGTGCATCCGGTCCGGATGCCGGCAGGGCTCGCCGTCCAGCACGGTACACCGGGGGCAGTGAGAGCAGGCCTCAGTGGAAAGTATGTAAGGCTCAATATTTTGCTCACGGAAAAAGCCCCGTATGGTGTTGGTCAGCGCTTCGTGGTCGTTGCGTGTGGCAAGGGCGCAGGCAATGTTGGATATATCTGCAACCTCGGTAATGGTGCCGATGACCAAGCATTTTTCGTAGGCAAGGCACTTGGCGGCGCAAGCGTCTACCGCCCCCACACCGGGAGGGCAGGCCCAGCTTTTTCCGTACATAGGGCATTCATTTTCGCAGATCCAGCGAATTCTGCTGGAAAACTCCAAGCTCTTGGGATCTACATCAAAATACACATATAAGGGCAGCGTTGATAGCTGCGCCTCCAATTTTTCTCTGTCTATCATCGAAGTTCCTCCAAAATACGGGAACAGCCTTCCACAATATCCGCCCAGGTTTGGGTGAAATCCCCGGTGTACCAGGGGTCAGCCACATCCCGGCTCAAGAAAGGACGGAATTTGGTTTCTCCCGGAAACATCCGTTGTAAGTACCGCAAATTGGAGCTGTCCATATAGTAAATATAGTCGAACTTTTCGCAATCGGACTGGGTAATCTGGGTAGCCCGATGGCCGTCACAGCAGATGTTGTGGCGGTTTAACTCCCGACGGGCAGGGGGATACACCGGATTGCCCAGCTCCTCCCGACTCACCGCCCGGGACTGGATATCCCACCCGGACAGTCCGGCCTGTTTCACCATATCCTTTAACACAAACTCCCCCATAGGGCTTCTGCAAATATTGCCGTGACACACAAAAAGTACCGTTTTCATACAAAATTCCTCGCTTTCGTACCCCCATTATACCATACCCCTCCACCGATTGCAACACAAAGACCCCTCCAAATGAGGGGCTTGTTTTTGCTATGCCCGTGGTATATAATTCAGTTAGATAAACTTGAATTTGACAAAGGAGGGTGATTGTATGAAGAAGTTGATAGCATTCGTTTTGGTATTCGTTTGTATGTTGGGTTTAGTTGCCTGTGGTAACCAAACTCCTGAACGTATCAAAACTATTGAAAATGATTTGAGAACATACTACGAAATGAGCGACGGCACATGGGAGTGCGATGGACATACATACAAATACAGATTGGAAATCAACGGCAGAATGCATGATGCTGCAGTAGATTCGACTTTTGTATATTTGAGCAATATTGAAACGATAACATTTGAGCAAGCTTGGAAGGCAGCAGGCGGTAGTAGCAACTCAGAAGACTATTTTGCCATTGAAGATGCTATTTTGGTGGATTGGATAACAGGCCAACCAATTCCAATATGTCGAACAGATGAAAACAGCCGCCGACGGATTTGTCGGCGGCTGTAAGTTTATCTTGCTCGAAGTTCCCAAAAGGCTACGGCGCTGGCGGCGGCCACATTCAGGCTGTCCACGCCGTGATACATAGGGATTTTTACGGTGTAATCGCACTGAGAAATGGCGGCATCGGTAAGCCCCTCGCCCTCTGTTCCCAGTAAAATTGCCAGCTTTGGCTCTTGCTGCAAACGCACATCGTCAATGGAGATGGTGTCTTCTTTCAGCGCCATAGCGGCGGTTTTGAAGCCCAGCTCCCGTAAGTACCCCACAGGCCTGTCCCAGAATGCCCAGGGCACTTGAAACACTGTACCCATACTCACCCGGGCGGACCTGCGGTAAAGAGGGTCACTGCAGCCCGGCGTGAGTAGTACCGCATCCATTCCCAAAGCGGCGGCACTGCGGAAAATTGCACCCAAATTTGTGGGGTTGACCACATCCTCCAGCAGGGCAATCCGCCGGGTATTCTGAATAATTGCTTCCGCACAGGCAAGCTGGGGACGGGCCATTGCGCACAGAAGTCCCCGGGTCAGCTTATAGCCGGTAAGCTGTGCCAAAACCTTATTTTCACCGGTGTACACCGGCACATCCAGGCACCGGGCAATGATTTCTTCCGCTTCCGGGCTCCAATTGTTTTCCTCAATCAAAATAGACACCGGTTTGCAGCCGGCATCCAGAGCCCTGCCAATGACCTTAGGGCTTTCTGCAATAAAAAGCCCTTGCTGTGGGCCGGGGACTTGGGCTAACTGCGCCTCTGTCAGCCGGGCATACACATCCAGCCGGGGGTCCTGAAAATCCGTAACCTTAATCGGCGTCATCCTGCACCCCCCTGCTTTTCCAGCATATCCAAAACCATCTGCCCACGCTGGGTCAGCGCCATACTGCCCTGCACCGGATAGCCTGCGTAAGCGCCCATATCCGCCCCGGACAGAGGCTTGTCGTAATCCAACTGAATTAGGGACTTTTGCTCCAAAACCTGCAAAATCAGGCTGTATTCTTCTTTAGAATACCGGGTATCCTCTAAATACACCGGCGTCATATCGCTTGCTTTTCTTGCCACGGGCAGAAAGGGGATTTGCCCCAAAACTTGCAAAAGAGAAATTTCTCCCGGACTTAAAAGCAGGGTTTTGGCGCAGCCACCGCAGTTACCGCAATTTCCGCCACATTGCATCATACACACCTTGCCTTTTTTGTTTTTTACGAGTATAATGATAGCATAACACAAAGGAGGTTGCAATATGTCTGTTTTGCATGTAGGAAAATCCAATTTTGAAGAAATCGTTATAAAATCCCCCAACAAGGTGCTTTTGGACTTCTGGGCGCCCTGGTGCGGCCCTTGCCAAATGATTAGTCCCATTGTGGAGGAGATTGCTCAGGAAAATGAGCATATCACCGTCTGCAAAATCAATGTGGACGAGGAAGTGGAGCTGGCAATTCAGTTTGGCGTTTCCAGTATCCCCACCTTGATTGTGATGGAAAAAGGGGAGAAGACAGGTCAGATGATTGGCCTGCGTTCCAAGGCCGATATTTTGAAAATGCTGTAACAAATGGATAAATATCCCTGCCGGTGCGTAAAATGCTACCGGGAGGGATATTTTTTATGAAAGTGAATTGGAAAAAGCTACTGATTTGTTTGGCAATTCCCTTGGGAGTGGGAGGCCTTGCGGCATTACTTACCGGTGGGGGAATGGGGGCGTATTCCCAGTTTAATCAGCCGCCCCTATCGCCTCCGGGATGGGTGTTCCCAGTGGTGTGGACAGTGCTCTACCTTTTGATGGGCTATGCCTCCTACCGTGTCCTGGTTTCCGGTAAGCCCTATGAAACAGCAGGAAAATTCTATTTTGCCCAGTTAGCCGTGAATTTTTTGTGGCCGTTGATTTTCTTTGGATTGCAGTGGTATTGGGTGGCGTTTCTGGCACTGCTGGTGCTGTGGATGCTGATTTTCCTGACCATTCGGGAGTTCTCCAAAATCGACGAATTTGCCGGAAATTTGCTCCTGCCCTATATTCTGTGGGTCACTTTTGCCGGGTATCTGAATTTTGGGGTAGCTCTGCTAAATTAGGTCTTTTCAAATGAAAAAAATTGTGCTATAGTGAACCTGGAAAAATAAATTTAAGGAGGCACACTATGGCGAACAAATACGCTGGTACCCAGACCGAAAAGAACCTGGAGGCCGCATTTGCAGGTGAATCCCAGGCAAGAAACAAGTACACATACTTTGCATCTAAGGCAAAGAAGGAAGGCTTTGAGCAGATTGCGGCGCTGTTTTTGAAGACGGCTGAAAACGAAAAGGAGCACGCAAAGCTGTGGCTGAAGGAATTAAACGGCATTGGCGACACCGCAGAAAACCTGCAGCACGCTGCTGAGGGTGAAAACTACGAGTGGACGGATATGTACGCCGGCTTTGCCAAGACTGCCGAGGAAGAGGGCTTCCCGGAGTTGGCAGAGAAGTTCCGCCTGGTGGCTGCCATTGAGAAGCACCACGAGGAGCGTTACCGTAAGCTACTTCAGAATGTGCAGAACCTGGAAGTGTTCCGCAAGAGCGAGGTCAAGATTTGGGAGTGCCGGAACTGCGGCCACCTTGTGGTTGGCACCAAGGCTCCGGAGCTTTGCCCCACCTGCGCCCATCCCCAGAGCTATTTTGAAGTCCACGAGGAAAACTATTAAGACAGAAAACACCCACCGTCCGGTGGGTGTTTTGCTATATATAGAAAGACCCGGTGTCGTTGACCAGACGACACCGGGCTTCCCATGAAAAGAGAGAGGTTAGAAAATGAAAAAGAATAACACTTTTCTGTTTCTACCTACATTATAATGGAGTAAATGGAAAAAAGCAACAAAAATATTATTAAAATAGTATGCAAGAGGTAGAAAATAACTCTATAAAATTGTGCAAATTGCACAGTTCTGAACCCGGCAGGTTACTTGCAAACTCACCGAAAGGGCAAAGCAGTTGATTATAGACAGCAGCTATGAGCCCCAATAGGATGCAAGACCATTAGAACTGTTGCAATTGTTGCAACAGCTCTTGCAATTTAAGGACAAATGCGCTATAATGCAAAAGGAGAAAAAATAAGGAGTGTGAGCGTTTTGCGAGAACTTTCTACAAAAGTAATTACCGAAACCGTTAAGCGGCTGTGTATCGAAGCCAACTGCTTCCTGCCTCAGGATATGAAAAACCGTATCCAAAGCAGTTATGATGCAGAAACCTGGCCTCAGGCACGGGAGATTCTGGAACGGATTATGGAGAACTACCAGATTGCCGACGAAACCGCCCGGCCGATCTGTCAGGATACCGGTATGGCCTGTGTGTTTGTGACAGTGGGTCAGGAAGTACATATCGACGGCAACCTGAGCGAAGCCATCCACGAGGGTGTCCGTCAGGGCTATACCGAGGGGTTCCTTCGCAAGAGTGTTGTCCGTGATCCTCGGGACAGAGTCAACACCGGAGACAACACCCCGGCTATGATCTACTACGATATTGTCCCCGGCGACAAGGTGGAAATCACCGTTGCGCCCAAGGGCTTTGGCAGTGAGAATATGAGCCAGATTAAGATGCTCAAGCCCTCTGACGGCCTTCAGGGCGTCAAGGATTTCATTCTCAAGGTAGTGGAAGATGCCGGCCCCAACCCCTGTCCTCCCATTGTGGTAGGCGTAGGCGTAGGCGGCACCTTTGACAAGGCAGCATTTATGGCGAAAAAGGCGCTGATGCGCTCTGCTGAGCAGCGGAATCCGGAGCCCTTCTGGGCAGAGCTGGAAGAGGAGATGCTCCAAAAAATCAATGAGCTGGGCATTGGCCCTCAGGGCTTTGGCGGCAAGACCACTGCACTTTGCGTCAACATTGAAAAGTGCCCCACCCATATTGCAGGTTTGCCCATTGCGGTGAATATTAACTGCCATGTGACAAGACATAAGTCGGAGGTGCTGTAAAATGGCGATTTCTATTCAAACCCCGTTAACCCGGGAGGATGCCCGGAAGCTGAAATCCGGCGATAGCTGCCTGATTTCCGGTGTGATTTATACTGCCCGTGACGCAGCCCACAAGCGCCTTTGTGAGCTGGTGGAGCAGGGCAAGGAGCTGCCCCTGGATGTGAAGGACAGCATCATCTACTTTGTAGGACCTACCCCGGCTCGCCCCGGTGAGGCCATCGGCTCTGCCGGTCCTACCACCTCCTACCGTATGGATGCCTACAGCCCCACAATGATTGCCCAGGGTCAGACCGGTATGATTGGCAAGGGCAAACGCAACGCAGAAGTGGTTGCGGCTATGAAAGAGCACGGCGCAGTGTATTTTGGCGCCATTGGCGGTTGCGGCGCACTGCTTTCCAAGTGCATCAAGAAGGCAGAAGTCATCGCCTATGACGATTTGGGCGCAGAGGCTATCCGCCGTTTGGAAGTGGAAGACTTCCCGGTGGTGGTTATCATTGATGCAGAAGGAAACAATTTGTATGAAACAGGCCGGGCAAACTACCTGGCTAATAAATAAAAGGATGGGTGTATCATGGATTACGCAAAAGAGTCTTTAAGATTGCACGGCGAATGGGGCGGAAAGATTGAGGTTATCAGCAAGGTGCCCTGCAATAGCAAGGAGGATTTGTCCTTGGCATATACTCCCGGAGTTGCACAGCCCTGTCTGGAAATCCAGAAGGATGTGGAAAAGTCCTACGAACTGACCCGGCGCCACAATCTGTGCGCGGTTATTACCGACGGCACTGCAGTGCTGGGCTTGGGTGATATCGGTCCTGAGGCCGGTATGCCGGTTATGGAGGGTAAGTGCGCTCTGTTTAAGTCCTTTGCCGATGTGGACGCATTCCCTCTGTGCGTTAAGAGTAAGGATGTGGACGAGTTCGTCAACGCGGTTTACCTGATTTCCGGTTCTTTTGGTGGTATCAACCTGGAGGATATCTCCGCACCTCGCTGCTTTGAAATTGAGCAGAAGCTGAAGGAAAAGTGCGACATTCCCATTTTCCACGATGACCAGCACGGCACTGCCGTCATCACTCTGGCAGGTCTTGTCAATGCGCTGAAGGTTGTGGGCAAGAAGAAGGAAGATGTGAAGATTGTTACCTCCGGCGCAGGTGCTGCTGCCATCGCAATCGTAAAGCTGCTGCTGAGCGCAGGCTTTAAGAATGTGATTATGACAGACCGTACCGGTGCAATCTATGCCGGTCGTGAGGGTCTGAACTGGATCAAGGAAGAAATGGCACAGGTCACCAACCTGGACAAGCAGCAGGGCAAGCTGGCAGATGTGATTGTAGGCGCTGATGTATTCATCGGTGTTTCCGCCCCCGGCACTTTGACCACCGAGATGGTCAAGACTATGGCCAAGGACGCCATCGTCTTTGCTTGCGCCAACCCCACCCCCGAGATTTTCCCTGATGATGCCAAGGCAGGCGGTGCAAAGGTGGTTTCCACCGGCCGTTCCGACTTCCCCAACCAGATCAACAATGTTCTGGCATTCCCCGGCATTTTCCGTGGCACTTTCGATGTTCGTGCCAGCGAGATCAATGAGGAGATGAAGGTTGCAGCAGCTGAGGCACTGGCAAACCTGATTTCCGACGACGAGCTGAATGAGGATTACATCATTCCTGCTGCATTTGACCCCCGTGTGGGTCCTGCCGTTGCGAAGGCAGTTGCAGAAGCTGCTCGCAGAACCGGCGTAGCCAGAATCTAACATCAGGCTACATAGCGTTACACCAATGTGCCCCTCGGCTGTACCTTCCTACGCCGGGGGGCGTTTTTTACCCAAATGAAGCCTTCTGCGTGGATTTCTTGATTTGACATCCCTGGAAAAAGTGATATACTATCCCTGAAAATAAGAAAAGGAGTAAGGAAAATGAGAATAGCGGTTACCTATGAAGATGGACTGATTTTTCAGCATTTCGGTCACACTCCCAGCTTTAAGATTTATCAGGTGGAGAACAACCAGGTCGTCTCCTCTCAGGTGGTGGATACCAACGGTCAGGGTCACGGTGCTCTGGCAGGTTTTTTGCAGGAAAATCAGATTGATACATTGATTTGCGGCGGTATCGGCGGCGGTGCGCAGATGGCGCTGCGAGAAGCCGGAATTACGCTGTACGGCGGCGTCAGCGGAGATGCAGATGAGGCTGTGACGGCTTTGCTAGCCGGTGTTCTTACTTTCCAGCCCAATGTCTGTTGCAACCATCACAACCACGGAGAAGGCCATACCTGCGGCAGCCACGGCTGCGGCAGTCATAGCTGTCATTAAGATTATGAACGAGAAAATGAAACGAATTTGGGCGCTTTTTTGCACCTTCTTTAAGATTGGCGGATTTACCTTCGGCGGCGGCTACGCAATGATTCCCCTGATTCAAAAAGAAACTGTGGAGAAGAAAAAGTGGATTACCGACGAGGATATTTTGGAAATTATTGCTATTGCTGAATCCACTCCCGGCCCCATTGCCATCAATTCCGCCACCTTTGTGGGCTACCACACCGCCGGATTTTTTGGCGCAATGGCGGCAACCCTTGGTGTGGTGCTGCCCTCCTTTGTAGTTATTTTGGCAATTTCCTTTGTGCTGAAGGAGTTTCAGCAGATTAAGGCGGTGCAGTATGCCTTCCAGGGTATCCGGGCAGGCGTGTTGGCACTTTTGTTTAAGGCGCTGTGGTCTATGTATCAAAAAGCGCCGAAAGGCTGGGTTTCCTATGTGATAATTGGCGGCTCCTTCCTGCTGACGGCAATTTTGGATGTGCCTGTGCTGGCTGTGATTGTTGCCTGCGGCGTATTTGGGCTGGTGACAGCGCTTTTGGCAGAGAGGAAGGTGGGAAAATGATTTATTTGGAGCTTTTTTACACCTTCTTTATGATTGGCGCTTTTACCTTTGGCGGCGGCTATGCAATGCTTCCTTTGATTCAGGAGGAGGTTGCCGCCCGTTGGGGCAATGTGATTTCTTCTGAGAGCCTTGTGAACTTTGTGGCGGTGAGCGAATCTACCCCCGGCCCCTTTGCAATCAATATGGCCACCTATATCGGCTCGGAAATGGGGGGTGTGCTGGGTTCTTTCTGTGCTACTTTGGGTGTGGTACTGCCCAGCTTCCTGATTATTCTCATTGTGGCCAAGTGCTACGATAAGTTTAAGGAAAACAAAATCGTCAAGGGCTGTATGACCGGCCTGAAGCCTGCGGTGGTGGGTCTGATAGGCAATGCGGTTTTAGGTGTGCTGATAACGGTGTTTTTTCCAATGGGCTTTTCCCTGGCTGTTTTTGCAGATATCAGCTTCTATATCTATGCGGGGATTTTTGGCGTAATGCTGCTTTTGGCCTTCAAGAAGGTGCACCCCATTGTGATTATCTGCCTGTCTGCAGTGCTTGGTATTGCAGTGGGCTATTTAGGCTTCTAAATTGCAGGAGTTTCTTCGGAAACTCCTGCAATTATTTATTGACACTTGAAATAAAAACGCTTATTTTGTATAATATAATGTATTAACAAAAAAGGATGTGATTTTGTGGCTGGAAAGACCGGTAAAAAGCTTGCACCTACCCAAATTGTTGCCATCAGCTTTGCACTGCTCATTTTGCTGGGTACGGTTCTTCTGAGTCTGCCCATCGCCTCTCGAAGCGGACAGTCTCACGGCTTTGTCACGGCTCTGTTTACTGCCACTTCTGCAACCTGTGTCACAGGGCTTGTCGCAGGAGATACCTGGACGCTGTGGAGTGGTTTTGGTCAGGTTGTTATCCTTTGTTTAATTGAAATTGGCGGACTGGGCTTTATGTCGGTTGCCAGTCTTTTAATTTTTGCCCTAAAAAAGAAAATCGGCTTGCGCCAGCGAATGGTGATTGCCCAGGCACTCAGCGTCAGTGAAATGCAGAGTGTGGTGAAAATCCAGAAATGGGTGTTGCTGGGAAGCTTGATTATTCAAAGCGTGGGAATGGGAATTCTGTTTCTTCGGTTTTTGCCGGACTATGGGCTTGCCCAGGCGGCAAAGTGGAGTGTATTCCATTCGGTGTCTGCTTTTTGCAATGCCGGCTTTGATATTGTGGGCAATGTAGCCCCCAATACAAGTATGATGTATTTCAACCAAGACCCGGTGGTGCTGATAACCTTGATGGCGCTGATTGTGGTTGGCGGCTTAGGCTTTTTTGTATGGCAGGAGGTTGCCACCGTCAGAAACTTCAAAAAATTCAGCGTCTATACCAAGCTGGTGCTGCTGACGAGTTTAGTGCTGATTGTAGGCGGCGGGGTGGTGTTTGCGCTGCTGGAATGGAACAATCCCAACACTTTGGGGGATATGCCTGCTTTTGCAAAAGTTATGAATGCCCTCTTCCAATCGGTCACCACCCGTACAGCAGGCTTTGCCTCGGTAGACCAAGCGTCCTTGACCGAAGGCAGTAAGGCAGTCACCATTGTACTGATGCTCATTGGCGGTTCCTCCGGCTCTACAGCCGGCGGTATCAAAACCGTTACTTTTTTGGTGCTGTTACTCTTTGCAATTTCCCGTGCCCGGGGTAAGAGCCAGGTTACCGTGTTCCGCAGAACTGTTTCCCGGGATAAAATTATGGATGCGGTAACCATTGTGATTTTAATTGGTGGCCTTGCATTTTTAGGCGCACTTTTCATTGCGGCAACCTGCCCGGTTTCGTTTATCAATGCTTTTTATGAATCCGCATCGGCTTTGGCAACGGTGGGCTTAACTGCCGGTGTCACGCCGCTTTTGAGTGTTCCAGCGCAGATTTTGATGATTGTGTTTATGTATTTTGGACGGGTTGGTATTTTAACCATCAGTTTGGGTTTTATGATGGGTGATCGGGCGCAGGAGCGCTTCCATTATGCCCAGACCAATATTTTGATTGGCTAGGAGAGAATATATGAAATCTTTTATTGTAGTTGGCTTAGGCCGCTTTGGTATGCAGGTAGCGAAAAGACTGGCAAAATTGGGCAGTGAGGTTATGGCATTGGATACATCTGAGGATTTGGTACAGCAGATTTCCGATACCGTCACCCAGGCAGTGGTGGCCGATGCCCGGGATAAGGAGGTCTTGCGCTCCTTGGATGTGATGGATTTTGATTGCGCCGTGGTGGCCATTGGCGAGAGCTTGTCAGATTCTGTACTGGCGACAATGAACTTAAAAGAGCTGGGTGTACCCCAGATTATTTGCAAGGCCTACGACGAAACCCACCGCCAGGTCCTGAAGAAGCTGGGTGCTGACCGTGTGATCATTCCGGAGCAGGAAAATGCAGACCGTCTGGCAAAAAGCCTTGCCAGCGCCAATGTGCTGGATTACATTGAACTTTCCGAGGACTACGGCATCATTGAGGTGCCTGTTCCTGCGTCCTGGGAAAATAAGAGCTTGCTGGAATTGAATGTCCGTGCCAAATTAGGTGTGAATATCCTGTCAGTCAAACGGGAGGGTCATATTACGGTTTCGCCCTGTGCCGATTTCCGCATGGCCAAAGGGGATATTATGCTGGTGTTGGGAGAGACGGCGGCCCTTGATGCCGTGCAGAGGCTGTAATGGAACGAATAACTTCACGGAAAAATCCGTTTTTGCAGCAGGTGCGCCGGCTGCTGAGCTCCAAAAAGGAACGGGAGCAGACCGGGCTGTTTGTATCCGACGGCACGAAGCTTTTGCAGGAGGCTGTTCGCTGGTGGCCGGGGCTGGATACGGTGATTTTATCAGACGGCGTGGATGCCCAGGTGCCGGAGCAGGTTCGCCTGATCCGAGTGCCGGAGGATGTGATGGAAAGCATCTCACCCATGCAAAGCCCGCAGGGTGCGCTGTTTTTGTGCCGTCTTCCGGAGAAAACGGCATTTACCCCCAAACCCGGTATGCTGCTGCTGGACGGCATTCAGGACCCGGGAAATTTGGGAACCATACTGCGGACGGCAGATGCGCTAAATGTGCCTGTGGCGCTGCTGGAGGGCTGTGCAGACCCTTACAGCCACAAGGTGGTTCGTGCCAGTATGGGCGCAGTGTTCCGAATGGAAATTCAGCAGACCACCTGGCAGGAAGCCCAAAGGCTCTGCCAGGAGCAGGGTATTTTGGTAGGTGTTACCGCCCTTTCGGATAAGGCAATTGATTTGCGCAATGCCCCGGTGGATACAATGGCAGTGGTCATTGGCAGTGAAGGCCAGGGAGTGCGAAAAGAAATTTTGGAAAGTGCCGGCAGGGAACTGATTATCCCTATGAACCCCCGGTGCGAATCCTTAAATGCAGCCATTGCTGCCGCCATTGTGATGTGGCAAATGCAGAAATAGAGAGAAATGGGTGAAGAAAATGCTGTTACATTGGGTTTGGTATGCTACGCTGCCAAAGCTATCCCGAAAACAAAAATTAGAGCTGTTACAGCATTTTCCCAGTCCGGAGGATTTGTTTCATACAGAGCGTTTTCCGGAGCTTCCTGAAAACATCGCTCAGGTTCTGGAGAACAAGGATTTGACCTTGGCTCGTTCTGTGGTGAAAAGCTGTGGGGAAAATCAGGTCAGCATTCTCACATTGGCAGATGCAGGCTACCCCAGTAAATTGAAGAATATCCCGGAGCCGCCGTTGGTACTATATTATAAGGGTGTGCTTCCGGATTTGGAAGGGCAGCCGGTGGTTGGCGTTGTGGGCACCCGGAAAGCAACAGCCTACGGCACAACCAATGCCCGGAATATTTCCCGGCAAATTGCCGCTTGCGGCGGCTTGGTAGTCTCCGGCGGTGCCGCAGGCATTGACACAGCAGCACTGCAGGGTGTTGCCGCCGCCGGACATCCCTGCGTGGTGATTTTAGGCGGCGGTGTCAATAGGATTTACCCGAAAGACAATTGGGAGCTGTTTGAGAAAATCGCCCGGAATGGCTGTGTGATGTCGGAGTATATCCCGGCCAGTGAGCCAAAGGCCTGGCAGTTTCAGGAACGCAAACGGATTATTAGCGGCCTGTCCGACTGTGTTGTGGTGGTGGAAGCGCCGGAGAAAAGCGGCGCGCTGATTACCGCCCGGGATGCTTTTGAGCAGGGACGGGATGTGTATGCCGTTCCCGGCAATATAGGCGTGGCCACTTGTGCCGGAAGCAACGCTTTGCTGCAGGATTATGCAAACCCGGTATTATCCGGTTGGGATGTGGTGAAAGCTTATGCCCAGCGCTACCCGGAGACAGTGAAAAAACGGGAGGCAGAGAGGCCGGATTATTCCAGAGTGTATGTGGCGCAGACCCCTGCGTTTCCGTCTATAGAAGAATCGGATGACAAAAAAGACATTGACAATCCGGGAAAGAACGCTTATAGTGTCCTAGAAAATAACCTGTCTGAGCAGGAGCGCAAAATTGTGAACTGCTTGTCAGACAGTCCTAAGCCCGTGGATGATGTGATTGCGCAGACCGGGCTTCCGGCACCGGAGGTTTTGAAAATCCTGACAGCTCTGGCGCTGAAAGGGGTGGTGGTGAACCACCCGGGCAGATTGGTGTCTGCCAATTATCGATAACGGAGGAAGCTATGGCAGAAACCAATCTTGTAATTGTGGAGTCGCCCTCCAAGGCGAAGACCATCGGAAAATATTTAGGACCGGATTATGTGGTCAAGGCCAGTATGGGTCACCTGCGTGACCTGCCCAAGAGCACGATGGGCGTGGATATTGAAGGCGGATTTGAGCCGGAATATGTACCGATGGAAGCCAAGGCGGAGATTATTGCGGATTTGAAGAAGGCGGCAAAGAAGGCAAAAAATGTCTATTTGGCAACTGACCCGGACCGTGAGGGTGAGGCCATTTCCTGGCACTTAAAGGAGCTTCTGCAGCTGCCGGATGATAAAACCTATCGTGTGACTTTTAATGAAATCACCCAAAAGGTGGTTTCCGAGTCTATTCAAAACCCCAGAGGGATTGACTACGCTTTGGTAGATGCCCAGCAGGTTCGCCGGGTGCTGGATAGAATTGTGGGCTACCAGTTGTCGCCGCTACTTTGGAAAAAGGTGCGCCGTGGCCTGTCTGCAGGCCGTGTGCAGTCCGTGGCAACCCGTTTGGTGGTGGACAGAGAGAACGAGATTCGTGCCTTCATTCCCAAGGAGTATTGGACGCTGGATGTGACGCTGAACCGGCAGGGAAAGCCGGGCACCTTTGTGGCGCATTATCACGGAAACACCAAGAAAATTGAGCTGGAAACCGAGGCACAGACCGATAAAATCATTGCCGACATTACCGGCAAGGAATTTTCGGTAACCAGCGTGAAGCGGTCGGAAAAGAAGCGCACGGCTGCGCCTCCTTTTACCACCTCCACCTTGCAGCAGGAGGCATCCCGGAAGCTGAATATGACCCCTAAGCGCACAATGACCATTGCCCAGCAGCTTTATGAAGGCGTGGATGTAGCAGGAGAGGGAACTTTGGGTCTTATTACCTATATGCGAACCGATTCTCTGCGTCTTTCCGATGAGGCTATGGCATCTGCTGCAGATTTTATTCAGAACCGGTACGGAAAGCCTTATTACTACGGCAAGTTCCACACCTTCAAAACAAAATCCGGGGCGCAGGATGCTCACGAAGCCATCCGTCCTACCCATGTGGAGTTGGACCCGGAGCGAATTCAAAGCAGCTTGACCAGGGACCAGTATCGGCTGTATAAGCTGATTTGGAGCCGTTTTTTGGCATCGCAAATGGCCAATGCGGTGTACGATACCGTGGCTATTGATACCCAGTGCGCCGGCCATACCTTCCGCAGCACTCACCAAAGCCTGAAATTCTCCGGCTTCATTGCGGTGTATGAGGAAGGCCGGGATGACGAGAACGAGGAGATTGGTTCTCCGCTTCCTGATTTGCAGGAGGGGGATAAGGCGCTGCCTGCCGATATCCAAAAGCAGCAGCATTTCACCCAGCCTCCGGCACGGTACACCGAGGCCACCTTGGTAAAGGCTATGGAGGAAAAGGGCGTTGGCCGTCCCTCCACTTATGCCGGCATTGTCTCTACCATTCAGGATAGAGAGTATGTGCAGAAAATTGAGAAGCGCCTGTCTCCCACAGCTTTGGGCGAGGTGGTAAACGGCTTGATGCTGGAGCGCTTCCAGGATATTATTGATGTGGAATTCACCGCCAATATGGAAAGTCAGTTGGATGAGGTGGAAGAAGGCAAGCGCCAGTGGAAGTCCGTGTTGGCTGATTTTTACGGCCAGTTCCATCAGGAAATGGTGGAGGCAGAGGCGGCCCTGGAGGGCGTGCGTTTGAAGGTTCCGGATGAAGTCACCGAGGAAATCTGCGAGGAATGCGGACGAAATATGGTGGTGAAAATCGGACGGTTCGGGAAGTTCTTGGCCTGTCCCGGCTTCCCGGAGTGCACAAATACCAAGCCTATCGTGGAGAAAATGCCCGGACGGTGCCCCAAGTGCGGCAGCACCATTTTGAAGCGCAAATCCAAGCGTGGTTATGCCTATTATGCCTGCGAGCAGGGCGCAGAATGCGGCTTTATGAGCTGGGATGTTCCCACAGCAGAGGACTGCCCCACCTGCGGACAGACCTTATTCAAAAAATCCGGCAGAGGCCGTATGAAGCCCTTCTGTATCAACGAATCCTGCAAGGATTTCTTGCCGGAGGATAAGCGGGGCTACTATAAAAAAGCAGAAACCGCCAAATCAGACGGTGAGGAAAAGCCTGAGAAGAAGACAACCAAGAAAATCACCAAAAAGACAGGGAGCAAGAAAAAATGAGTAAGGTAAAAGTAATCGGGGCAGGACTTGCCGGAGCAGAGGCTGCCTGGCAGCTTGCACAGCGTGGCATTTCCGTGGAGCTTTACGATATGAAGCCCGGGAAAAAATCTCCTGCCCACCATACGGATACTTTTGCCGAGCTGGTTTGCTCCAACTCTTTGCGTGGTGACCGGCTGGAAAATGCGGTGGGCCTTCTGAAAGAGGAGCTGCGTCGCCTGGACAGCCTGATTTTGTCCTGTGCTGAGGCCACCCGGGTGGAAGCCGGCGGCTGCTTGGCTGTGGACCGAGAGGGCTTTTCCAACCTGGTTACGGAAAAGCTGAAGAACCATCCCAATGTAACTTTTATTTCCGAAGAAATTGTGCAGGTTCCGGAGGGACCGGTAATTGTGGCCACCGGGCCTTTGACTTCCGATGCTCTTTCCAAGGCCATCGGAGAATACTTCGGCACCGAGTATTTGCACTTTTTTGATGCGGCGGCGCCGTTGGTTACAGCCGAGTCTATTGATATGACCAAGGCCTGGTGGCAGTCCCGGTATGACCGTGGCACGCCGGATTATATCAACTGCGCTATGGACAAAGCCGAATACGAGGCTTTTTTGCAGGCGCTGATTACGGCGGAGGAAGCCGAGGTCCACGGCTTTGAAGATAAGCGTGTCTTTGAAGGCTGTATGCCTGTGGAGGTAATGGCGCGCAGAGGAAAGGACACATTGCGCTTTGGCCCGTTGAAGCCTGTGGGTCTTATCGACCCGTCCACCGGGAAAGAGCCCTATGCTGTTGTCCAGCTTCGTCAGGACAACGCGGCAAAGAGCGTGTTCAATTTGGTTGGTTTCCAAACCCACCTGAAATTCCCGGAGCAAAAACGGGTGTTCTCTATGATACCGGCGCTGAAAAATGCGGAATTTGTCCGCTACGGTGTGATGCACCGCAATACCTTCCTGCAATCGCCCAAGCTGCTGGACCGATACTATGCAGACCGCCGCAACCCCTTGGTTGCGTATGCCGGACAGATGACCGGCGTTGAGGGCTATGTGGAAAGTGCCGCCTCCGGTTATTTGGCAGGTGTGGCAATGGCTGCCAAGGTTTTGGGCAAGGAATTGCCCCAGTTCCCTCAGGAAACGGCAATCGGCGCATTGGGGCTTTACATCAGTGATGAACGGCTGGAGCATTTTCAGCCTATGAATATCAATTTCAGCATTATTACTCCTCTGGAAACCAGAATCCGCAAAAAAGCGGAAAAGAATTTAGCCCTTGCCAACCGTTCTTTGGCAATCATTGATCGGATGGCAGAAGAAGGGGTTGTACAGAAAGAGGTGTCCCTATGAAAATAATTTTGGATGCAATGGGCGGAGATCACGCACCGGAAGCTCCGGTGCTGGGTGCAGTGCAGGCGGCAAAGGATTTTGGCGCACAGATTACCCTGGTGGGTAAGGGCGATGAGATTTTAGAGGTTCTGCGCAAGCATCATATTGAGAATTTGCCCCAGGGAATCGAGATTGCCAATGCCGAAGAAGTGGTGGATATGCACGACGACCCGGCAAATGTCATTCGGAAAAAGAAAAACTCCTCTATGGTAATTGGCCTGAAAATGCTATCTGACGGAGAGGGCGATGCCTTTATTTCTGCCGGTAGTACCGGTGCGCTTTTGTCCGGCGCCACACTGCTGGTGAAACGGGTCAAGGGAATTCGCCGGGCGGCAATGGGCCCTGTTATGCCCAATAAGACCGGTGGCAAAACCGTGATTTTGGACTGCGGCGCCAATGCCGAATGCACGCCGGAATTCTTGCTCCAGTTTGGTTTGGTAGGAAGCCTCTACGCAAAAAAATACTTAGGTGTTGAGTGCCCCAAGGTGGGCCTTTTGAATATCGGAACCGAGGATACCAAGGGCACGCCTTTGCAAAAGGAAGCCTACGCAATGCTGACCCAGGCCTGCCAGCAGGGTGTTTTGAACTTTGTGGGCAATGTGGAGGCAAGAGATGTGCCTTTGGGCGCTGTGGATGTGGTGGTATGCGACGGTTTTGCCGGTAATGTACTTCTAAAGACCATTGAAGGCACTGCTATGTTTATGGGCAGCCTGATGAAGCGTAAGATTTTCAAGCGGAACTTCCTGTCTAAAATCGGGTACTTGTTCTGCAAGCCCGGTGTGGATGAAGTGCTTAAGATGATGGACTACCGGGAAATTGGCGGCACCCAGTTCCTGGGCATCAAAAAGCCGGTCATTAAAGCTCACGGCTCCTCGGATAGCTTGGCCTTCCGCAATGCGGTAAAGCAGGCTATGGAGGCAGCGCAAAGCGATATTTCTGAAGAATTGGAGCAGGGGTTGAAGGCTCTTGCAAATGTGGAGGCGACAGGCGATGATTAAGGATTTGGAAGCGGAGCTGGGCTATCAATTTCAGAATATTACCTTGTTGCAAAATGCCCTGACCCATTCCTCCTATGCCAATGAGCGCTGGCACGACAGCCTGAAAAGCAATGAGCGACTGGAATTTCTGGGAGATTCCATTTTGGGTATGGTGGTGGCGGAGTATCTGTACCGCACTTTCCCGGATCGCCCGGAAGGAGAACTGACCCGGATGCGTGCAGATATGGTCTGCGAGCAGGCTTTGGCAGCGATTGCCAACCGCCTGCAGTTGGGCGACTATCTGCTGTTGGGTCACGGAGAACAGCAAGGCGGCGGTAAAAATCGGGCATCTATTTTGGCAGATGCGGTGGAGTCTGTGATTGCCGCAGCCTTCCTTGACGGCGGAATGACCGCCGCCCGAAACCTGATTGAAAAATTTGTGCTGTGCAATGTCCCTGCCGCCCGGCTTCATAATCTGGATTATAAAACGATTTTGCAGGAACGGGTACAGCAGAAAAAGAACCAAATTCTTTCCTACACGCTGGTAGGACAAAGCGGCCCTGACCATGATAAGCGCTTTTTGGTTGCGGTTTGCTTAAATGATACGCAAATCGGCAAAGGCGAGGGAAGCAGCAAAAAACGAGCCGAGCAGGACGCTGCCCGGGTTGCGCTTGAAACGCTGTACCCGGACGCATTTTGACGAAAACCGGAACGCACTTGCTTTTTTCGGCAAATTAGGCTATAATAAAGAAAAGACAGAAATAAGGAGCTATGCTTATGCAGACTACAAAGGAGCCGTACAGCACAGCTATGGATAAAGAATACCAAAAGCCAAAGGAAAAGCCGATATACGATGTATGTAAGCGAATTTTCGACCTGATTATGGCCACATTTGCTTTGGTTGTACTCAGTCCCGTATTCCTGATTGTGGCCATTGCCATTAAACGGGAAGACGGCGGCCCAGTATTTTTCACCCAGGTCAGGCTGACCAAAAATGGCAAAAAGTTCCGTATGTATAAATTCCGTTCCATGTGTGTGGATGCGGAGGAGAAGCTAAAGGACCTCCAGGACAAAAATATTATGGAGGGCCCGGCCTTTAAAATGGAGGATGACCCCCGGATTACAAAAATTGGAGATTTCATCCGCAAGACCAGTATTGATGAATTGCCCCAGCTTTTGAATATTATAAAAGGCGATATGACCATTATCGGTCCCCGTCCGCCTTTGGTTTCCGAGGTGGAGCAATACACCCCCTATCAAATGCACCGCCTGGATGTGAAAACAGGCCTTGCCTGTTACCACGAATGCTCCGGACGCAGTAATTGCCATAGCTTTGATGAGTGGGTGGAGCAGGATTTGAAATACATCCGGGAACGCAGTATGTTGACGGATTTGAAAATCATTTTTATGACAATTCGCATTGTCCTCACCGGAAACGGCGCAATGTAATCAAAAAGCACCACACATTTGTGTGGTGCTTTTTTGCATAATCGGCTGCTTTTTTGCGCATTTTATTTCCAGGAGGGATGTTTATGACGGATAGAGAGTATAATAGCCTGGTAAGCTCGATGGCGCCCAAATCGCCCATTGTGAAGGATTGTATCAATGCATTTTGGGTGGGTGGACTGATTTGCGCCATAGCCCAGTTGATATTAAATGGTTTCCTTGCATTGGGTCTGGAAAAAACCGATGCCTTTACCGCCACATCTATGACGATGGTGGCGCTTTCTGCATTGCTCACCGGGTTAAGTCTTTACGATGATATTGCCAAAATTGCCGGGGCAGGAACCTTGGTGCCCATTACCGGCTTTGCCAACTCTGTCGCCGCCCCTGCCGTAGAATTCAAAACCGAGGGCTTTATCTTAGGCGTCGGCGCTAAGATGTTTACAATAGCAGGACCTGTGATCGTCTATGGCGTTTCGGCATCCGTAGTTTATGGCGTAATATATTGGATAACCACATTATTCTAACACAAAAGGCTTGACCAATCGGTCAAGCCTTTTTACAGTTTTAATGACACCTAGCACATGCATCAAAACCGGATTTCTCAGCCTTGGCTTGTGTGGTCTTTTTTGGATTTTTCATATTACTACATCCGGAATATGAATGATATTTCTTTCCACCATTTCTAGGAATCCAAACGGTGATATTTCTTGGATCAGTAGGATCGAGATCCTTACAAACTTTACATTTTCCGTTGGAATATGTGTGTGGTGCGAGTTCTCCGGTAGTTTCCTCGCAAACAGAACATGTCTTTTTCTTAGTACAGGTTGCATCTAACCAGTTGTGTTCTAGTGTATCTCCCTCTGTTGTTCCGCAAACTGAACAGGTTTTAGGTATTGAACATGTTGGATCATTCCATGTATGTTCAAGTGTGCCGCCTTCCGTAAAACCACAAATACTACAAGTTTTAGGTATGAGACAGGTTGCGTCCATATAACTATGCTCGTGAGGAGATTCGGTCTCGGTTGTGGAAGCTTCAATAAGTGAAGTTTCTACATTAGTGCCTTGCGTTGTGCCGGCGTTTTCGGCATCTGTGTCTGTTGAACACATACCTAGTAGTACACATATGCCAAAGAAAATAGCGATTGCGGCTAAACATCCTTTTTTCATATTCTTTCTCCTATAATCAATATTTTGAAAACCATTTTAAAATATCCCCAATGCCAAAGGTTGTTTTATGATAAATTTTATTTTTGACAGATCTGCTGGGATTTTTAATAAAACCCATACCTTTCTTTCCGTAGAAGGGATTTATTGATTTTTTAATTGTTCTTTTTAATTTACCAGTAGTTCTTGCTCGAAAAGATTTTTTTAGGCTTGGAGTTCGAAATCCTATCTTCATTTCCATATCCCCTTAATAAAAAGTGCGCAGCCGAAGCTGCGCACGAAAAATGCAGCTTCATCCTGCTGCGACACAGTTCATTCCTACCAATAGGCAATGACGACAAAGCATACATTTTTACACAAAAAGTATGCCTATCGATAAGAAATATTAAACTGTGTCGCAAGGTTATTTTAGCATGATATTTTAAACAATGCAACAATTTAGTGAAAATTTACCTCCAATAGAACACGAATATATGGGTCCTAAGTTGACACAAGCAGAGGGGTTCATATTAGGGGTTGGAGCAAAGATGTTCTCCTGTTGCGGTGCCCGGCATCTTCCTTGCCGTCGAAGCGTCTGCGTCATCTGCCGACCGCGGCCACTCGCTCAGGTCGCTTCATCCGCCACCGGCGGCGCTCCCATTGCTCCCCATCGCCGGCCCGGTGATTGTGTACGGCGTTTCTGCAAGTGTAGTGTATGGACTGATTTATTGGATAACCACATTATTCTAACGCAAAAGGCTTGACCAATCGGTCAAGCCTTTTGTGCATTGCTATCTAAACTGGCAGTAGATATGTAATTCTACACACCGGAGAGTGATAACACCAAAAGTAGGTAGAAAACTGCCTGCTTAAATGGTATGCTTTAGAGTGAAATAGAAAGGCAGGTATATCACCTATGAGAAATGTAAAAATCGTTGCGGATTCTTCTGCAAACCTGATGGAACTGAAAACGGTTCCTTTTGATGCAGCACCGCTGAAGATCATTACTGCTGAGCGTGAGTTCGTAGATAACCGGGAATTGGACTTGGAAGAGATGATTCACTTCTTTAAGTCCTACAAAGGCAGATCCCAGACCTCTTGCCCCAATCCCGAGGATTGGCTGACTGCATTCGGTGAAGCTGAAGATATTTTCTGCGTTACTATCACCAGCGGATTGTCCGGCAGCTATAATGCTGCCTGTATTGCGAAGGATATGTACGAGTCAGAGCATCCCGGCAGACGGGTTTTTGTGATCGATTCTCTTTCCGCAGGTCCGGAGCTGACTCTCATCGTGGAGAAGTTGGAAGAAATGATCCTCGCAGGAGAGTCTTACGAAGAGATCTGTTCCTACATACCGGAGTATCAAAAGAAGACGGGACTGCTGTTTATGCTGGAGTCCCTGAATAACTTTGCTGCCAACGGGCGGGTATCTCCTGCTGTTGCTAAGATCGCTGGTGTGCTCGGTATCCGCATCGTGGGCAAAGCCAGTGATGCAGGCACCTTGGAGCCTACAGATAAGTGCAGAGGCGAAGCAAAATCCTTGAGTGCAATTTTGAAACATTTGAAGGAAAGTGGATTGAAATCCGGTAAAGTTTGGCTGGCTCATTGTCTGAATGAGTCTGCTGCCGGCACACTGAAAAACATGATCGAAACAGCATTCCCGGATGTAACTGTTAAAATCGGCAAGAATCTTGGCCTTTGTAGTTACTACGCAGAAAAAGGTGGTTTGCTGGTAGGTTTTGAAAGAATATAACGGTATGATAGATGATAAACCTAAATCGGCACCGCACAACATTTAGTCCTAATAGAACGCGAATGTATGGGTCCTAAGTGGACACAAGCAGAGGGTTTTATATTAGGCGTGGGCGCAAAGATGTTCACAATAGTAGTGCCCGTCATCGTCTACGGCGTGTCTGTAAGTGTGGTGTATGGGGTTATTTAATGTTTTATAAGAAGATGCACCGAGATTGTCTCGGTGCATCTTCTTATAACTCTTTAATCAAAATACAGCTTTGATTTTTCATAGTAAATGTTAAATCTTCGGTTGTTGATAGTGGGTTTTCTTCTCCAACATATTTTAACAGAGCTTTTAAGGATATTATAGGTTGTTCCCCTTCGGTGTATAGGAAATTCCTTATTGAAAAAATATAAACGGAACGGATAAATCCGTTCCCTACGCAAAAAGGCTTGACCGAATAGGTCAAGCCTTTTATAAGTAAGCTTATCAAGTGTTTTGCACTTATTCTCCGATTTCAAGGACAATATCGCCGTTTTCCAGGTAGGTAACAGCGTCAAATGTTTTGTTGATTTTGTTTTGGAATGCGATGTATTCTTCCTTGGACTTGAAATAGGGATCGTACTCTGCCACAGCCTTTTTGGCTTCCTTGGCATCATTTTCAAGCAACTTGACTGCCGCAATCAACTCAATCTGTGCTGCCTTCAAACAGGTGGTTGCCGGATCGGTGATAAAGTAATTGGAGCCGTGCTCTGTGCCTATAGCACCGCCTATATAACCTTGAATGGTAGGCATTACGCTAGCCATATCGCCCATATCAGAGCAGCCGTAATTCCATTTGGATATATCGCAAATGGCTTCGTCAACCACAGCATCCATAGCTTCGTAGAAGGGCTTCATCATATTGCGGTCATTCCATCTCGGCCAGGCACCTGCGACATCCACGATCTTAACCTTAGTGCCGATAGCTGCGGCGGATGCGGCAATGGCACGGTTCACCTTGCTGTTTGCGTTCACCATAGCGTCTAGGTTTGCACCTCTTACATAGCTTTCCATTTTGACAGTGTCGGGAATTGCATTCACCGAGGCACCGCCTTTTGAAATAATGGGATGTACTCTTATGTGCTCGTCGTCCCTAAAGGTTTCCCGGAGAGCGTTAATGGCACAAAGGGCGGTATTTGCGGCATAAAGTGCGTTAATACCCTCGTCTGGAACAGCAGCGTGGGCAGAAAAACCTTTAAAACAAACATTTTTTGCAATATAACCGTTGGAGCCACTGTTCATAGATGCGCTGTTTGGATTAGCGACATTGGTATGCATCATAAACGAAAGGTCAACACCATCTAACATACCACGCTGGAGAAATTCGCTCTTGCCGCTTGGTGACCGAATAATACCCTGGTCCATAAGCGAGCGACGGAATTCAAGCTCTACGCCTTCTTCGGCAGGAACGACAATCAGCCGGATTTTGCCGCATAAACCATCCAGAGCATTGGGCTCTTTCAGCGCGGCGGCAAGACCAACCAAAGCGGCGGATTGCGCACAGTGTCCGCAAGCATGCACAGCGCCTGTTTCTTTGTCGGCGTCGGGGTGGGTGGGGACGATCAGTCCATCCATTTCGGCAAAAACGCCCAGTGTAGGACCTGCCCGTCCGGTGTCAATGTCCGCATAGAAGCCGGGAATGTTTTCAGCTTCGGTAAGGGTATAGCCAAGGGAAATAAAAATATCCTTCAGATATTTATGAGTTTTCCATTCTCTGTAGCCTGTTTCGGGATTTGCCCAGAGATAATCAAAGGCATCAGCTATCAGCTTTTTGTGTTTGTCAACAAGTTTTAAATACTTTTCCAATTTATTCACGCCTTTCAGAAGAATTAAAAATTTTCTATAAAATCACCGTTTATTTACCACAATTGATTTCAAACTAATTATACCATGTTAATTTCTGGAGTCAATGTTTTTCTATAAACAATTCCAAATGATTGGTCTTAAGTTGACGGCAGTAGCTCAGTCAACATTGGACAGGATCATATAGTCATAGGCGTTGAGAATGCGATTGTTCAGCTCCTCGTGAACTTGTATAACGGTTTTTGCCTTTTTCTGTTCAATGGCCTTTAGAATTTTTCCGTGTAAAGGTAATGTCTTTAGTTTTTCCACAGAGTAGAAATTATCATATAAGCACAGAAACACATTGATACGCCGCAAAATGCCGTCTGCAATTTCGTCCAGATACGGATTGTTGGCCTTGTGTATAATGTAGAAGAAAAAGTCGTAAATGGCAGACAGGTAGTCTTCAAACATACGGCTGCAAAAGGCTGTTTCCTGCTGTTGCAAACAGTCGGTCAGTGCTGCTATGTCTTTTTGCGTGTATGTGTCAATGGTTCTGTCCAAAGCGTAAGAGAGCAGCATACCCCGAAGGGAGTATAGCTGACGGACTTGGGTTTGTGTAAACTGAGATACCCGAGCACTTCGGTTAGGTGGTAATTCCACAAACCCGTCCAACGATAGCTGCTGCAGTGCAGACCGGATTGGACTACGGCCCAGGTTCAGCTCCTTGCAAAGTTTGCCTTCGGTGAGCACTTGACCCGGCTTCAAGGCTTGCTGGGCAATGGCTTTTTTTATTTTCAAATAGGCTTCCGTTGCCGGTGTGCCCGGTTTTAATACATTCATTTGTTTTTCTCCTGTGATGGTTTGTTATTATTATAGCACATATTTATGCAATAGGAATATTTTTTTGAAAAAGCAAAAAAATCTTGACAATGAGAGTGAGAAAAACTATACTCTAATTGTCGGACAATTTAATGGAAATTGAACGACAATTTTGTTTTAAACTGGAGGTCTATTATGGCTATCAAGAAAATTTGTATTATGGGTGGCGGCAACGGTGGCTTTGCTGCAGCAGCTGACCTGACCCAGCGTGGCTACGAAATCACACTGTATGAAGATCCCAAGTTTGCCGCAAGCATTGCCGACATCGCAAAGACCAAGTGCATCAACCTGAAGGAAAATGGTAATCCCAGGGGTCAGGTGGAGTTGCATAAGGTTACAACCGACTTGGCAGACGCTCTGTCCGATGTAGATTTGATTATGCCCATTTCTCCTGCATTTGCTCAGGAGGCTGTTGCAAAATCTCTGATCCCCCACCTGAGAGAAGGTATGATTATCTTCCTGTGCCCCGGCAGCTGTGGCGGCGGCCTGGTTTACGCTAAGATTTTCCACGATGCTGGCGTACATAACCTGGTTAAGATCTGCGAGATCAGCACTCTGCCTTACGCAACCCGTAAGGACGGTGACTCTGTAAACATTATGCTCCGCACACCTCTGTTGTGGTTCTCTGCTTTCCCTGCAAAGTACACCCAGGAACTGCACGCACTGGTAGACCCCCTGTTCCCCGGCATCACTCCTATGACCGACGTGCTGGAGACTGCGCTGAACAATGGCAATATTGACAGTCACCCCACACCCGTTGTCCTCAATGCCGGTAAAATTGACCACCTGAAGCCCGGCGAGGTTCACTATCACTATAAGGACGGCATTTCTCCTGCTGTTGCGCAGGTTGTTGAGAAGATCAGCCGTGAGCGTATGTCCGTTTGTGAGGCTCTGGGTTATAAGCCCATCCACATTCTGGAGCGTTTGGCAATGACCGGTTACTGCCCCAAGGCAGACGACCTTTACACCGCATACCGTGGCTCTGTGGGTATCTTTATGGATATCTCCGGCCCCAATGATTTGTCCGGCCGTTATCTGACTGAGGATGCACCTTGCTCCTTGGTATTCTGTGCAAACCTGGCCCGTGCTCTGGGTGTAAAGACACCGCTTATGGATTCTGTCACTTATCTGGCTTCTGCTCTGCGTAACGAGGATTACTGGGTTACCGGCCGTACCTTGGAGAAGGTTGGCCTGGAGGGTATGAATGCCCAGCAGATGCGTGAGTTCGTTATGAACGGTTATCAGGATTAAGTTGTAAATTTTCCATTTATTTGCCCCAAAGAGAGGCTTGCCTATGGGCAAGCCTCTTTCTATATGGACGATGAAGGAGTAAGCAATGAAGAAACAGGATCGGCTGAAAGGCTATATATTGGTGCTTGTCAGCGCCTTTTTGTTTGGCTGTATGCCACTGATTACACGCTATATTTATGATGACGGTATCAACCGTGAAAGCGTGGTGCTATTAAGGAATCTTATGGCGTTACCGGTGCTGGGTGTACTGGCGCTGTGGCAGAATAAATCCTTGCGCATTCCTATGAAGGCGCTGCCTGCCATCAGTGGTATTGCCCTCATGGGTTGTTGCGTAACGCCATTGCTGCTATACGGCGCTTATCAGCATATTGCCACCGGTGCAGCAACCGTATTCCACTTTGTGTATCCGGCTGTGGTGGTTTTGATTGGCTTGGTATTTTTGCGGAAAAAGTGCAATAAAGGCACAATTTTGGCAAGCCTTCTCTGCGTGGGCGGTATCTGCCTGTTTTATAATCCGAATGAGCCACTGGACTGGACCGGCTGCGGTCTTGCCTTGGCCTCCGGCATCACCTATGCTGTCTATGTAATCCTGCTGTCGGTATTCCGGTATAAGGAAATTTCCGGCTTCAAGCTGAGCTTCTATATTTCTGCGGTGTGCACCGTTGTAATGCTGGCGGTGTGCCTGATTGGCAATCGCCTGACCCTGCCTGCAACAGCCAAAGGCTGGCTGCTGTGCGCAGCGCTGTCTGTGCTTATTGGAGTGGGAGCCGTGGTAATGTTCCAAAAGGGAACAATGCTCATCGGTGGTGAACGGGCCTCTGTTTTGAGCACCGTAGAGCCACTGACAGGTGTTTTGCTGGGAATGCTTGTCTTCCACGAGGAAGTCACCCTGGGTACGGGGTTGGGCTCTATGGTAGTAATTTTGGCCTGCGTTCTGATTCCGTTGTTTGATGCAAAAGGCACGAAAGAGAAAGCATAAGAAAAGGCTTGACCAAATCGATTTCGATTTGGTCAAGCCTTTTTATATGCATTCCTGCTTGCGGAACTGGGAGGGGGAGCAGCCGCAGTACTTGGAGAAAATTCGGGAGAAATATAAGGTATCTTCATATCCGCATTCCAGAGAAATTTCTCCCACAGATAAATTCGTCTGCAGCAAAAGACCCTGGGCTTTGGTAATGCGGTTGCGCAGGATGATATTTTTTGGCGGCGCACCGTAGTGCTTGTTGAAAAGGGCAATCAGCCGTGGGGTGGTGTAGCCGTAGTGTTGCGCCATATCGTTGATAGAGATATCCTGACAGAAATGGGTGCAGATATAGTCATAGGCCTCCTGCAAGGGGGCTTTTTTGGAGGGCAAATTTTCGGTGGCGGTGTACCATAAATCCAAAATGTAGTGACAATGCTTGTCGCTGGGGGAGTAGGTAATCGTGAAGCCGTCGCCGGTCAAAGCGGCGATATCCTCCTGCACCCGGCTGGAGGCAGAATAAAATGGCATTTGGGGCAGGGGAAGTTCCGGCGCAACATTCAGTTTTGCCATTAAAAGAGATATGGGCCCTAAAGTTTCCTTAAAAAAGGACACCCCCGGCGGGCAAAGCACGATGGCATTTTCTTGGGCGGTGTACCAAGGACCGTCATTGAATTGATACCGGAAAGCACCGCTTTTCACGCAGAAAAGCACTGTGTTATCAAAGACCTCCCGGGGGGAGATAAATTGAGATAAGTTATCAAAATATGCAAAAGAAAGCACCTGCAAAGACGCATCTGTCATCATAAGCCCTCCTGCGTGTTAATTTTATCCATAATTATTATAAAAAGAGATGCACAAAAAGTCAAACCGCTTTTCATTTGTCAAACCGGGGACAATATGATATACTTTTTCCAAAGGAAGTGGTTTTGTGGACAAGAAGAACATTTTGGAAAAGACTTGGGCGTTTGCGGAACGGGCAATGGCAAATAACGATTCGGCTCACGATAAGGGCCACCTTGCCCGTGTGGTAAACTTGGCAACAATTTTGGCACAGCAGACCGGCGCAGACCAGTTCCGCACCCAAATGCTGGCCATCCTTCATGAGCTGGATGATGATAAGCTCAGCTCACAGATAGGTGTGGAAGCGGTGGCGGCCTTTTTGCAGGCGGAAAATCTGCCGCAAGAGATGATAGACTTTCTTTGTATGGGCATTCCTTATATTTCTTATCGGAAGCACCCTCGTCTATCCCAAGAATTGCCTTTGGAAATCCGGATAGTCCAGGATGCAGACCGGATAGATGCCATGGGTGCGGTGGGGATTGCCCGGACCTTTGCCTACGGCGGTGCAAAGGGAAGAGTCTTGGAAGAAAGCCTTGCCCATTTCGACGAGAAGCTCCTGAAGCTCTATGATTTGCTATCTACCCCCGAGGCCCGGGAGCTTGCCAAGCCCCGGTATGACTTTCTGCAGGAATTTTACCGCCAATTCCGGGAAGAAAACCGGTAGGGATATGCTTGCAAAAAAGCTTCCGGAGGGTTATAATAAAAATACAGTGATAGTTAGGCAGGTGGAGTAGCAATGAAGGCTTGGCAGCATTTTAAGACCATAACCCGTCACCGCTTACTGGTATGTCAGGGCTGTTTTCGGGTAGGGCTCTACTGGCAGGGGCTGACACACGATATGTCCAAGTATTCTCCTACGGAGTTTTTTAACGGCATCAGATATTACCAAGGCACCCGCAGTCCCAACAACGCAGAGCGTGAGGATAAGGGCTTTAGTGAGGCTTGGATTCACCATAAGGGTCGCAACCGGCATCATTATGAGTACTGGACGGATATGAATTTGCAGACCAAGTGTTATGAGTCTGTGCCTATGCCCCGGAAATATTTGGTGGAGATGGTTATGGACCGAATTGCCGCCTGCCGGGTTTATCAGGGCGAAAATTATGCCCCGGATTCTGCGCTGAACTATCTGCTGCAAAGCCGGGAGAAGGATTTGATGCACTCTAGTACCAAAAAAGAGCTGACCTACATCCTGACAATGCTCCGGGATGAGGGGGAGGAAAAGACCTTCCGGTACTTGAAAAATGAGGTACTAAAAGGTAAGCCTTTCCCATGGGAAGTATGAATGAATGGCAAAAAAACGGGCAAGCTAATTTCAGCCGGGAAAAAACATAGAAAAATGGAAAAAAGTTCTTGACTTTTCGCCCTGTTTGAGTATAATAAAGTTCGTGCTTGTCACATAGAGGATTAGTGTAACGGTAGCACACCGGACTCTGACTCCGTTTGCGGGGGTTCGAATCCCTCATCCTCTGCCAGAAAAAGACCTTGTCGTAAGACAAGGTCTTTTTCTATGAAAAAATCTTGCAATTCTGCTGGAAATTTGATACGATATAATTACCCCAAAAAAGAAAGAAAGGTGGTCATTTTATGGATCGTGCACAAATGAAAGAACAGGCAAAATCAATTCTGGGCGCTAGTATTTTCTGTAATAACTGGCTGATGGTTTTGGTAGTGCTACTGGTGCAGACTGCTGCCTTATCTATCGCCGGGTCTATCCTATCCGGTGTGGGCAGCCTGATTATCATGGGACCTCTTGCCGTTGGTGTCAGTATTGTTCTGCTGAAGCTAGTCCGCAGCCGTGAGAAGGTGGAATTTGAAAGCATTCTCAAGGGCTTTAACGAAGGTTTTGGTCAGAATTTGGGTCTGGGTATTATGACCGGCCTTTTTGTGGCCTTGTGGTCATTGCTGTTTGTGATTCCCGGTATCATTAAGGCTTATGCCTACTCCATGGCTTTCTATGTAAGAGCTGACCATCCGGAATATAACTGGAAGCAGTGCCTGCAGGAGAGTATGCGGATTACAGACGGTCATAAGATGGAGCTGTTTGTGCTGGATTTAAGCTTCATCGGCTGGTATTTTGTGGGCTCTTTGTGCTTGGGAATTGGTACACTGTGGGTTGCTCCCTATCACGAAACTACCAAGGTGCTTTACTACGAAGCCTACAAGAATAATTGATTTTTCGTAAAAAGCAGAGGTCTCTTGCAAAAGAGCCCTCTGCTTTTGTATCCTGCGTTATTTTGCCGCATTTGTGGCATCATAAAAACAAGAAGACTATCTGTACCCAGATGTTAAAAGAGGTATTATGTTCAAAAAACACATTCGATTTCATATTGGTTTGCGCACTGCAAAAACTGTGGTTGCAGTGATTTCTGCTATGGCCATTGTAGGTGCATTTGGCACTTCAGATTCCCGGATGATCTTTGCGATGCTGGGGGCAATGAATGCCATACAGCCCACCTTTAAGGAGTCGGTGCAGGCCAGCCTGACCCAAATTGTAGGTGTTATCTTCGGGGTAGGTGTGAGTGTGCTGTTGCTTCTTCTGCCGGTGCATAGCCTGTTGATTGCAGGGATTGGCATCCTTTTGGTTATCACCTTGTATAATGCTCTGCATATCAGCTTTTCTCCCGGCGTTCCCTGCTTGCTGGTGGTGATTCTTTGTACGACAGATGGTGTTGCGCCCATCCAATACGGATTGGGCAGAATTTGGGATACTGCCATTGGCATTGCTGTGGGTATGGCTATGAATATGCTGGTGTTTCCCTATGATAACAGCCGTAGAATTCGTGCAACAGTGGAGAGCTTGGATAGGGAAGTGCTGCACTTTTTGGAGGAGCTGTTTGACGGAGACAAATGTTTACCCAATTCTCAAAATATGGCGGAAAAAATTGACGATTTGGCAAATCAACTGCAGGTCTTTGCCAACCAGAAGCTGATTATGCGCTTGCGTAAGCAACATCGCCAGTTGGAAATTTTCCGCTTATGCCAGCAAAAGGCCCGGGCACTGCTGGCCCAAATGGAGGTGCTGCGCCATATGGGACAGCCAGGTCACCTGACCGAGGAAAACCGTCAGCAACTTTTATCTGCTGGGGCCAATATCCGGGACACAGAAATTCTGCAAGCGCCGGATGAAAAAGATGTGGTAAGAAACTACCATGTCAATCAAATTCTAATTCTTCGCAGAGAGCTTTTGCAAGCGTTAAACCAATAAAAAATGGGATGTTGCTAAGCAACATCCCAATACTTTTAGCCTTCAAAATCCTTCTCGTCTGCTTCAATAATCTCTTCCGCGACGTCCTCTTCGCAGCACTCACACTGGCAGTCGCAGCAGCAACAGCAATTGAACTTTTCCAGCAGCTTCTTTGCCCAAGCAGTAATCTTTTCACCGTAGGTAGCAAGCACATAGATTGCACCGGCAATGGCGGCCAACGCAGCTAAAATTTTCAAGACAGTAGTAAAAGCTTTCATAATAAAACGCCTCCTATATATATTTCTATATTCAGTATAACCAATAAAAGGGGAAAAAGCAATAGAAAAATCAAATATAACCGTACATTCCCCGAATGCTCACTTCTCCGGATTCTACAATTTCCTGCTCACCGTGAGGGAATTCTACCAAAAGGCCGCCGTTTGGGGTAATGCCAATAGCTTTTCCGTGACGCACTGTGTCCCCTCGGACAACTGAAATTTCCTGCCCTAAAGTAATACAGTCTGCTTGATAGGTTGTTATAAAGTCCCGTGTGAAAAGCTCCCGGTCCATTTCGTAAAGGGCGTCTATCATCGCACCGGTCAGGGCGGCGGTGTCCACAGCTTTTCCGGTAAATTCCTGAAGGGAAACGGCAATATCTCGGATTTCCGGGGGGAAATCCTGGGAAGTCTGCGTGCAGTTGATACCGATGCCGATAATGGCATATTGAACAATACCTTCCGAGACACAAAGCTCTGTTAAAATACCGCCCAGCTTTTTCTTGCCCAGCACCAAATCGTTAATCCATTTGATACGCGGCCGTATCCTATAGACTTTCTCTATGGCATCGCACATTGCCACGCCCACAGCGCAGGTCAGGTGCATCAGTTTATGGGCAGGGCAGCCGGGGCGTAAAATCAGGGACAGATAAATACCCTTTCCTTCCGGGGAGGAAAAGCTCCGCCCCATACGGCCTCTGCCGGCGGTTTGGCTTCCGGCCAGTACCACGGTTCCGTGGGGCGCGCCCTGAGAAGCCATTTCTTTGGCCAGGATATTGGTGGAGGTCACTTGGGAAAACCAATGCAGAGTGTCCCTCCAGGGACACTCTGCACCGATAGCGTTTTGAATACGAGTTTTCATAAATCAATCAATGTCGGGAAGGATTTCCTCAGGGGGCAAATCCAAAATTTCCGGGTGGCGAAGGATGCTGCGGTAGTGCTTGAAGAAGGCGGCATAGTAGTAACCGTCCACAATACGCTCATCCAATGTAAATTTCACATCAATATACTTTTTCTGCACAACAGAGCCGTCCTCCTGCACCTCCAATGCCCGACGCTTACAACCAAAAGCACCGAAAACAGGCAGGTTGCCGAAATCGTACAGGTGGTGATAAATGGGAGGAATACCCAAAGAACCCATAGAGGTGAAGAACAAGCTGCCGTGGAAGGGACTAACCTCTGTCAAAAATGCTGGCAGCAGACCGAAGTAGTCCAAAAGCTTTAACAGCCACACGACAAATTTCAGCACCACACCGGGGATGAGATTGAAGTAGGCAATCACATTGTCGATATTACCGTCCAGCTCCTGGGATTTCTTCACATCGGCAACTGCGGCATTGAGCTTTTCGTAAACATCAATAGCGGTGTCAGTACGGCGCAGGTGTACTTTAATGGAGGTGTCCGGAGAATCCACGGTCATTTCCTTCTTAATCACCATACAGTACTGAATGTCCTCACCCCGGGAGTAAACCTTCTGACCGGAGATAAAGCGGTTCAGCTGGGGATATTTGCAAAGGCCACGGACATAGGCTGCCAGCAGAATGTGGGTCAGACCGAAATCCGTGTAGCCCTCTCTGCGCTTTTGGCGAATGTAGCGCTCCACGTGGGTGATTTCAAAAGCCTCGCTGAACAAATTGGTACAGGTGTTCCGTTCTACCTGGAAATAGGCGGTAATCTGCGCCATAGGTGCCAAGGTGCGAATTCTGCGTCCGTCAGGACGGTCGCCCCAAGTGGGATGATACTCGTTTGCCGGATGGACAGCCAAAGCTAAGGTTGTAATCAGGCAACCGGCAATCATTAGGATATCCGGAAGCAGGTAGGTATATTCCCGGCTTAACAGAATGGTTCGCTCCAAGTAGAGCTGTGCGGCCAAGGGGAAGCCCAGCAGAGGCCAAATCAGCCAGGGGTATGGCAACTTGCCGGAGGTAATTTGGGTGTATAGCACGCCAATAAACAAAAGGGCAATGCCATATAATGCCACAATCATTGTGTGGAAGGAGCCGAAATGATAGCCCTGGAACACGAAGAGATAGTAAAGGCAAATCATCCAAACGGGAATAGCGGATTTGTAATACTGCTCTTTACCGGCGAGCAGAACGATGAGCGCAAAAAGCAGGGTCGCTACAATTGGCAGAACGATTTGACTCCACACTGGAACCGTGCTGTCAGGCCCTTTCATACCGACAAACACAATGCGGGTCACTGCCGAGCAAACCATACAAAGCGCCATCAGCCATGTCAGCAGGTTCTTCCGGCTGGCATAGAAATGTACTCTGTTTTTCATAACGCTGTCATTATAACAGAGAAAAAATAATTTTTCAACGAAGAAATGAACAAAATGTAAATTTTGATCCCAATCGGTGCAGTCTGAGACGAGTTTGTGTACCTATAAAGCCAAGAAAACCCATTGTGATGGAATAATTATGTATAAAAAAGAAAATAAATGCTTGCCAATGTGATGGTTCTTTGCTATACTGAGAAAGCAAATAATACATAGGAGTGTGAAAAATTATGCAAAACATTTTTAAGAGAATCCTGACCCTGAGCTTGGCGGTTCTGTTGGTATTGGGCGCATTTGCCGGCTGTGGCAACACAGAGGATACCCCTGCTACCACAACGGAGCCGGTAGTGACCCAGCCCCCTGAGGAGGCAAAGGTTCTGAAAATTCTGACCTTGGGTCACTCTTTGGGCAATGACGCCAACCATATGCTGTCCCTGGTTGCGGGAACGGAAGGCTTTACCGATCTGGAAGTGGGCTATTTGTACTATTCCGGCTGCCGTCTGAGCCAGCATATAAATTTCATGAACGAAGACAGCAAAGTGTACACCCTGTATCGCAGCAGCGCCGAAAAACCCAATGTGGCCCCTCAGGAGACCAAAAACGTCACTATGAAGGATGCCCTTCGTGCGGATTATTGGGATATCATTATTATGCAAGACGGTGTGTTTGAAATTGCTGATGAGAATTCCTATAAAAACGGCAATCGTCAGAAGGTTCAGGAATTTGTCAATGAGTACAAGATGAATCCCACGGCTTACTTTGCCTGGAATATGACTTGGGTACCTCCCGTGGATAATGACCTTCGTAACACCTCCAGCGAGCAGAACAGAGCTAATTACAAGAAGTGGTATGAGCCTTATGGCCACGACCGCGCAACCATGTATAATGCTGTCTGCAAGGCTGTGGAAAACACCATCCTCACAGATGATACCATCAAGTTTGTGATTCCCTCCGGAACAGTTATGGAAAATGCTCTGTCCAGCTATCTGGAGGAAAAGGATATTCACCGTGACTATGTCCATGCTTCCAACTTGGCCCGTGTGATGGTTTCCTATGTGTGGTACTGCAAGCTGGCAGGTATCGACAAGCTGGAGGAAATCAAGCTGAACACCGTTCCCAAGCACTTCCTCGTGGGGGATGCCCTCCTGGACCTTGAACTGACTGACGCACAGAAAGACATTATTTTGGAGGCTGTAAACAACGCTCTGGCAAATCCGCTTAAGATGACCCAGTCTCAGTACACACAGGCTCCTGCTCAATAATCCATAAATACCTAAAATAACAAGAACGCCTACCGCAATCGGTAGGCGTTCAAAATTTTATCCGGGCTGTCGTATTCTATTAAAAACAAATGCTTGTCAAAATGATTGCTTTCTGCTATGCTAAAAAAGTAAATAATACATAGGAGTGTGAAAAATTATGCAAAACATTCTTAAGAGAATCCTGGCCGTGAGCTTGGCGGTTCTGTTGCTATTGGGCACATTTCCCTGCTGTGGCAATATGGATGTCCCCCCTGTTACTACAACGGAGCCGGTAGCGACCCAGCCTCCTGAGGAGGCAAAGGTTCTGAAAGTTCTGACCTTGGGACACTCTTTGGGCAATGATGCCAACCATATGCTGTCCCTGGGTGCGGGAACGGAAGGCTTTACCGATTTGGGAGTGGGCTATTTGGACTATTCCCGCTGCCGTCTGAGCCTGCATGTGAGGT
>JAZOME010000020.1:0-2428 GCA_045653685.1 Faecousia sp. | reverse complement strand
CAAAACCGAAATGGTTTCGTCGCCACAGGGAAGCGGTCCGTGTCTATATTTTGCGGCGGAACCATGCCATATAAATCTTTTTCAATTATTCCTCATAAACGGACCGCTTCCTCAAAAATCCCCACAGTCTTTCCTCTCCTTACGGTCGGATCGACTGTGGGGATTTTTTGTTTTGGGATGTGTAGATGCAAACACCGTTTTTCCGGTTTGTATATACAGATTTCAAAACGGGCTGGGATTTCAAAGGGGTGGCAGATTCCTTTGATTCTGGGTTTCCAATAGGGGCGAAAGCGCCCTGTTGGCACACGACTTTGCAGTGCATAAGTCTAGTGTGTTATACCTTTTGCGACCGCTGTTGCCGGAAAGGGGATGCTGCCTTACTGAGCATACCATTTCCGGTGACAGCAGAACTGGCGGATTTTGCGTCCCCCCGGGACGGGAAATTTGTGGATTCGCTTACGCGAAATCCGGCTGTTCGGGTGTAGGTGGTGCGGTGCAGCGGAAAGAATTTTGTGAGAAATTCTTGTAGCGGAGCAGCATCACCGGGGGAGCAAAACGGTATATCACACCCCCGTCTTGCCGTAGCAACGCATCCTTCGTTACCTTTCAAAAACGATTCTCTCTTTCTTTGGTAGATCGTTACCATTAATGTGCAAGATATGGTCAATCACTTTCTTTGCGTAAAGCTTTGTGCGGGATGTATCCCAGTCCGCAAGTTGAATGATCTTAGCACTTCTCTTTTCAAAATCAAATTGAATCTCGCCCCATTCGCCGTCGCAGTCTGCCTGATACCGGTAGGTTGCGGCGGCGATTTTCTTTTTTCTGCGTGTCACTTTTTCAAGCTTTATATCTACCACGCGGATCACATGATCCTCGGCCAACTGTGCGGTAAAACGAGCCAGGGCTGCATTGTAAGCTTTCTCCGCGCCGCCGTCGGAGCTGCCATTCATAAGCTGAACGGAAATGTTCTGGAAACTATACCGCTCTTTCATGGGCTGCATACCGCCGCAGTTCCAGCAGATTGCATTACGGGCTTTGATAATGGTCTGATCTCTCCACGACAATTTGTCCAGGGAGTTCTGTACTGCCTGCGCCAGCCATTGTTTGCTGACCTCGTAGCACAGATCGCCCATAGAATCCGGAATTACTTCTTCGATGACGGCTTCCTCGTCTTCATCCCGGTCAATGATGATCTCACTTTGCCTTGCCCGAATCCCAACGGCCTGCTCCAGATATTCCGCTGCCGTTTTCGGTTGGCAGCCGGTTTCCTTGCAGAATTTCTCCATGGCTTTTGCAGCCTCACCGCCGCAGGCATTGTAGATTGCTGCCATGCGCCGGATACCCTTGTAGATGTCCAGAGAATCTATCGTCCAGCACTCCTGCCGCATACGGAAAGAGATGAAAGCATCCGAAATGAACTCATACATGTAGGTCAGAAATTTCGCACCCTTGGACGGGTCAAAGGTGGGCAGCTTCTTCAGAATTACTTCCTGGCAAGCCAGCTTCATATCCAGGAACTGCGCCGGATCGTAGGTGCCTATTCCATTTCTGCGGAGGAAGAAGTACACCTTTGCGTTGTTACGGTTTTCATAGGCATGGAGGAAGAAACTGAGATACCGCAGATTCTTTTCCTGCACAGCCTGGACAATGTAGGCATCACCGACCGCCTCGTTTTTCTTGATGATTTCTTTCCGTTTGTCCTTGCCAATGTGCTTGCCGTTCTCTATGTTGGGGAACGCATCCTCCATTCCGGGTGGAGGCGGTGTCAGCTGAAAGATATGCTCTGCCTGCCATCGGGTCAACCCCTCCACATCTGCTTTTTCATTGCCCAAATAGAAGAATCCAAACCGGGAGGTGTAGCCGGTCATGTCCCAGGAGTAGTCGGAAAGAAGCTCGAAATCTTCCGGTATGAGCTGTACAGTTTTTTCTTCAAACTGGATTTCTTCGTATGACATGGCGGCACCTCCTTACTCATTTATTTCTTCGCCTCCGCAGCGATCAGCGCATCGGGAGTCATATCGTTTTTATAATTGCCATTAGCATAGTCGTTATCTGCTAGGGCAGCATCCTTGAGATCCCTCGCCAACTCTTTTGCCCGTTTTGCAAGATCTTTTTCCAAAGTTCCTCTTTCAACCCGCTTATCAATCGCGTTCGCTGCTTTGTGCCACAGCACGATCACCGGATGATTCTCTGCCAGTTCCCGCGCTTCCCGGCCCATCCGGTTGCCGACCTGCACACAGGTCAGACCCCCGTATTCTTCCGGCGCGTAACCGTTGCAGTATTTCTGCCTCCGGGCATTGGTGGTCAGGAAGAACTTTTTGCAGATAGGACACCGCTTGGGAGCATTTCCCACGGCCAACGCTTCGTAAAGGTTAGATCGGAACATACTGGGGAAGGACGCATAGTGCATCCTTCTGACCAAGCCCTT
>JAZOME010000019.1:0-51181 GCA_045653685.1 Faecousia sp. | reverse complement strand
GAGTACCGTCTGGACAAGACCAACATCATCCACTGCCCCATCGGCAAGGTTTCCTTCGGCGCTGAGAAGCTGACCGAGAATATGGATACCCTGATGAACGCTGTTGTGAAGGCTAAGCCTGCCGCAGCTAAGGGTCAGTATATCCGTTCCTGTGTGGTTGTTTCCACCATGGGCCCCGGCGTTAAGGTTAATACTACCAAGTACGCCTAATCGTATATGACGAACAACAGCCCCAAAGCCAGAAGGCTTTGGGGCTGTTTTACTATCTAAGATTCCAATACAAATATAGCAATTGTTACACCAACAAACAAGGCAACAGCTGCGATAATGCCTGCCATTTTAAGCACTTTTCTCAGCTTTTCTCCATGGGGGATAAGCTCAGCATTTTCCTTTTCAACACCCTTATCGGCGGGAATAAGTGGCAATCCGGTTTCCTGAACACCTCGACAGCCTCGAGGGTCGCCACCTACTTCAACTACGGGGCACTGAAAAAAATCTAAATTACTAACTTCACGTTTCATAGTTCTTTCTCCTTTCCTGTGACAGAAATCTAAAAATGATACACGATCACCAGCTTCCGGCAGGCGGTTGGATCTTGAATAAATCAGAGGGTGTATCGGTCAGGCAAACAACACCCAAACCAACAAATAACAACACAAGGACAACAATACCTGCAACCTTCAAGGCTTTCCGCAGCTTTACATTGCCGGCAACCAGCTCTAAAATTCCCTCTACGCCGTCCCCTTCAATGGGGAGGTACGGCACGCCGATTTCTCGAGAGGTAATTTTTTTACCAGTCTCTGCTGCCGGGGACATAATATAAGGGTCACGGTTTTCAGGCTTCATATTGATCAGACCTTTCTATATCCATACGGGTATTTTACATTTTTATTATAACCCAATGTATGACAAGAGACAAGGGGTGTTCGCTCCAATAAGTATAGAATTATTTTATTCAGCAATTTTAACAACAGAATACAAAAATAAGTTAAAAGGTCATAACCTCGCTCTTCCTTGACAAGTATTATATTTAGTGTTAAAATTCAGAAAAATAAATGTGAGAGGTTTCATTATGTACTACGCTACCAAACGACTGACTACCGTTACCGCCCTCTTGGGCGCAGTCAACGCCTTCTGCACATTCTTATATTTTCTCTCCTTCCCCACCTCCGGCTTGTCTATTACTATGAAAATCACCATCGGCTTTTTGCTGATTACCGCAACGGTGGGCTCCCTGATTTTAACCATTGCCCTGCGTGGATTGTGTGATGCTCTGGAATTAAATTTTGAAAAAGAATCTGATGATGTCCGTGAATTGCGCAAAAAAATCGAAGTATTAGAAGAAATTACAGAAAGAATTCAAAAAAAGTCTTGACAAATAAGCGCACACCTGCTAATATATTCAAGTTGCCAGAGACAGCAGGTGGCTATGCCATAAATCCTGCCGAGGTGCGCTAAATGTGTTTTTATGCGTGTCTTCCTGTCTTTTGGCAGGAAGACATTTTTTTCGGAGGTGAAACATATGCCCAACGCAAAGGTTCTTGAGAGCAAGAAGGCTGTCGTTGAAGCTCTGTCCGGCAAGATCAAGGAAGCTACTTCCATCGTCTTCGTGGATTACAAGGGCATCAATGTGGCTCAGGATACCGATCTGCGTAAGCAGTTCCGTGACGCCGGTGTTGAGTACACTGTTGTTAAGAACACTCTGACTCGTTTCGCAACCAAGGAAATTGGTTACGATTTTGATGAGGTTCTCAACGGCACTACCGCTATGGCCAGCACCACAGGCGACCCCATCGCTCCTGCTCGTATCGTATGCGAGTTTGCCAAGAAGAACAAGCTCCCCCTGACTATCAAGGGTGGTGTCGTTGAAGGCAGCGTTCTGTCTGCTGCTCAGCTCAACGGCTTTGGCGAATTGCCCAGCAAGAATGCACTGGTTGCTTCTGTTCTGGGTACCTTCCTGGCTCCTATCTCCAGCCTGGCATTCGTTTTGGATCAGATCCGTATCCAGAAGGAGTCCGGTGTAGAGGTTCCTGCCGCTGAAGCAGCTCCTGCTGCAGAAGAGGCTCCCGCCGCTGAAGCAGCTCCTGCTGTAGAAGAGGCACCCGCTGCCGAAGCTGAGGCTCCCGCAGCAGAAGCTCCTGCTGAGAACGCAGAAGCCTAATCAAACGTAAACAAACAAAACAAACACTTATTTTTAGGAGGAAATTACAATGGCTAGTGAAAAAGTCACTGCTCTCGTTGAGGAAGTTAAGGGTTTGACCGTTCTGGAGCTGTCCGAGCTGGTTCACACTCTGGAGGAAGTTTTCGGTGTTTCCGCTGCTGCAGCTGCTGTTGCTGCTCCCGCTGCCGGTGCTGCTGAGGCTGTTGAAGAGAAGACTGAGTTCGACGTTATCCTGAAGAACGCTGGTGCTTCCAAGCTGAACGTTATCAAGGTTGTCCGCGCTGTTACCGGTCTGGGCCTGAAGGACGCTAAGGACCTGGTTGACAACTGCCCCAAGACCCTGAAGGAAGCTGTTTCCAAGGAAGATGCCGAGAAGATGATTGCCGAGCTGAAGGAAGCTGGCGCAGAGGCAGAGATGAAGTAATTTTACTTCACCTGATACACAAACAACAGCCGTCAGCGCAAATGCTGACGGCTGCTATTTATTCAGGAGGTTTCCAATGGATAAATTACTCACCTATTTTGACAGTTTGGGTATAGATTTTGGAAATTTTTGGCAGGCTGCTCTCATACTGCTGATTGGTTCTTTTGCCATCAGTCTTTTGGGGCGTGCAGTTTTCGGCAGACGCTCCACCCTAAGCGGCGCTGTGTCCTCTGCCTTCGCCATTCTCTTTTTATATGCCGGTGTTCTTGCATTGCGGCTGTATGGCGGAGAACTTACAAAATGGATCACTCCCCTGCCCTTTATTTCCATTACCGGAAACACACTCAGGCTGTTTTCTTTTACAGGAACACACTATACCGTAATCTGCACTGAGCTTGTGAATATGCTGATTTTGGCCTTCCTGGTCAATTTGGCTGACAGTTGGCTGCCTAAGTGCAAAAATGTATTCGCTTGGCTGTTTTTCCGAATTCTCACTGTGCTGATTGCCTTCGTACTTCATTTCGTTGTCACCGGACTTTTGGCCAAATTTGTCCCGGAAGGCGTGGCGATGTATGCTCCGGTTGTATTAGTGGCTGTACTGATGATTATGCTTTTGACCGGTGCTTTGAAGATTTTGGTTGGTGCAGCGATTAGTACAATCAATCCTATAATCGGTGCATTATATACCTTCTTCTTTGCCAATGTGATTGGTAAAATGATTACGAAGGCCGCTTTGACCACTGTTATTTTAGGCGTGCTTGTCTTTGCTTTGGAAAAAATCGGTATTGTATCCCTTGCCGTTTCTGCTGCTGCACTGCCGGTCTATGTTCCGGGACTGCTTATCTTAATTGTTCTTTGGTATGTGGTAGGACATTTCCTGTAATCCGCACACCAACACTTTAAGGTTCACAAAATTTAACCTCCGATGGGTAACCATCGGAGGTTTTTTCTTAATCTGCATTTTCTATAGCGGCGATAACGCCATCCACCTTGTCGGTTTTTACCGTCTCCATCAGGCCGCTATCATAGCTCTGCGCCACCATAGGGTCAATGGGAAGTCTCGCTAAAACAGGCAGGTTGAAAGCCTCAGCCACCTCGTCAAGACGGCTCTCGCCAAAGACATTGATTTTCTTGCCGCAGTCCGGACATTCCAGATAGCTATAATTCTCCACAAAGCCCAACACGGGAATGTGCATCATATTGGCCATCTTTACAGCCTTGGCCACAATCATAGACACCAAATCCTGAGGACTGGTTACAATCACAACACCGTCAACAGGAAGGCTCTGGAACACGGTAAGCGGCACATCACCGGTTCCGGGAGGCATATCCACAAACATATAGTCTACATCTTCCCAGATAACATCCGTCCAAAACTGCTTAACCGCACCGGCAATCACCGGACCGCGCCAAACCACCGGGTCTGTGTTATTATCCAGCAGCAGATTGATAGACATCACCTGAATACCGGTGGTGGTCAACGCCGGGTACAGGCCCTCTTCCGTAGCGCCCTGACACTCTTGGACACCAAAGGCTGTAGGCGCAGAGGGGCCGGTGATATCCGCATCCAGCACAGCCACACGCTTGCCCTTTCTCGCCATTGCCACAGCCAGCATAGAGGTCACTGTGGATTTTCCCACGCCACCTTTACCGGATACGACTGCAATTACTTTTTTTACACTTGCCTTCTCATTGAGCTTGGCAATCAAGCTTTCCTTCTTGCGGTCACCGCAATCGGAACTGCTGCAAGAAGAACAATTTCCACTACAAGAACCCATTTTCTTCGCTCCTTACTCGTAATCCTCGCCTATTATACGGCTTAATGTTCACACTGTCAACTATCTATTGTTGGGCATTTTCCCACTGTTCCATCAGCTCCATCAGGATCGCTTCCTCTTTTTCTTTTTCACCTAAAAGCCTTGTCAGCTCCTGATAGTCTGCGCCGGATTGGGCAATCTTATCATCCAACTGGGCAACAAGCTGTTCTTGTCTTTCGATTTCACGCTCCAGACGGCGCACAAGCTTTTCCTGTTCCTTGGTACCGCCTTTTGGTTTCTCTTTTTTCGGTTTCGCTTCAGATACCACCGTAGGTTTTGCAACAGCCTCGTGCTCCAAAATAGAACGGTATTTACTATAACCACAACGAAAGTCCCGGATTTTACTATCCTGTAAAAGCCAAATGCGCTCTGCAAATTTTTCAATAAAATACCGGTCGTGGGAAACAAAAAGCAGCACGCCCTCAAATTCCTCGATTGCTGCCTCTATCCATTCCCGGGAGGCAATGTCTAAGTGGTTGGTGGGCTCGTCCAAAATCAAAAGGTTGATTTTTTCATCCATCAGCATACACAGCCGCAGGCGGGACTGCTCGCCGCCAGACAAGTTGCCCACAGTCTTGAACACATCTTCGCCCTGAAACAGAAAAGCGCCCAGGCGGTCACGGGCGACCTGTGGGGTGCAGTTTTTCTCATAGAGCATTGTATCGTACAAGGTACGCTCCGGATGTTCAAAACGAATAATTTGGGGCAGGTATCCCCATTTCACTGTAGGCCCGAACTGAATTTTTCCCTGGCATGTTTCCTCACCCAGAAGACAGTTGATAAAGGTGGTTTTTCCTGTGCCGTTATCTCCTAAAATGGCAATTCGCTCTCCACCCTCTACCTTCAGCTCCACATCCGAGAAAAGCGTTCTGTCCCCATAGGATTTTTCCACACCACGCATGGAAAATACCATATCTCCGGAAAAATCCTTTTCACCGAAGCTTGCCTTCATTGTCTTTTCTGTTTTGGGCTTTTCCGTCTTTTTCATTCGGTCCATACGGTGCTGAATGGACATAGCACGTCGGTATAGGACGCGATTGTTGATACCCCAGCCCTTCATGCGCTCCAAGGTAAAGCCCAACTGCTTCAGCTTGGCTTGCTCCTGGGTATACTGCTTCATCTGCAGATTATACCGTGCTTGCTTTTCATCTATATAGAAAGAATAGTTGCCGGAATACAGCTCTGCGTGGCCGTCGGTAATCTCAATGACACGCTGGGCCACTCTGTCCAAAAAATATCGGTCGTGGGAGATGGTCAAAACAGTGCCCTTAAAGCTGTTAATATATCCTTCCAACCATTCCACACTGCGCAAATCCAGGTGGTTCGTAGGCTCGTCTAACAGCAAAATGTCCGTCTGCTCCAAAAGGAGTCTGCCCAAATTCACCCGGGTTTTCTCGCCACCAGACAAGCTGGCAAATTCCTGACTACGCTGACTGGGAGTGATACCCAGGCCGTTGCAGATTTTATCCACCTGCACATCCATATCGTAGCCACCACCAGCTTGAAAACGGTTGCACAAATCGTCATAACTGCGTAAAAGCTCCTGGGATACTCCTTCCTGCATCTGTTTTTCCAACAAGGTCATTTTGTTCTTAAAGGCCATTAACTGGGAAAAAGCAGAACGAAGAACATCCTCCACGCAATAGCCTGCAGGGAAATGCGGAATCTGAGAAATCAGGCCCAACCGCTTGTTGGGATTGACATACACTTCTCCGGAATCATAGTCCATTTGACCGGTGAGAATATTAAAAAGGGTGGTTTTTCCGCAGCCATTTCTGCCTAAAATGGCAACACGCTCCCCTTCCTGCACCTCAAAGGACAAATCCTCCAGCAGGTTATCTCCGATCACAAAGAACTTTGTTAAATTTTTGACAGAAATGTCAATCATCTTGTTTCTCCAATTTGGTTTAACTTTTCTTCCAATTTTTCCTTAGAATAAAGTAAATTTAACGCCTGAAGCATAGCATTGGCGCTCATATGCTCCGGTAACTTCAATTCCTTCAATAGCTTTCGCCGCAGAAAACTGCTGTTTGCTCCGCCGGACAGACCTAAATCTACAAAATCTTGTTTGGTAATTTCATTGGTTTTGGGAGCATCCTCACCCAGAATAGTGGCACCTGCATTGCGTAGAGATTCCAAAATAGTCTCCGGGGGCATTCCCTCTACGCCCAGCTTCCCTTCTTTACCCGGTGCGGTCTTTCGCCGTTCCTTGCCGTAAATATCCGGAATATAGGCGTGCTTGAGCTGATGGGCAGGAATGGCTCCTTTCAGAAAATTACGAATAACAAAGCCTGCACCATCGGAATCCGTCAACACAATCAGCCCTCTTATTTCTGCTACCCGGCGCAACAGTGAAAGCTGCGCTTTATCCTTATGGATGGAAAAGCCGTTGGTCTGAAAAATGGGGGCATCCACAATTTGAGAAAGCGTGTTTTTATCATAGCGCCCCTCTACCACTATGGCTTCCTGAATCTTAACCATTTCGTGCCTCCTGGGCAAGCTCCATGATCAGCATTTCTAAAAGTCTTCCGGAATCATCGGCAGAGGTTTTCATTTTTCTGTCTGTTTCCATCAGCAGTACTGAAGCCGCTTTATAAAATCTGGTAGAGAACCGTTTGCAGGCACCGGAAATTTTCCGTGCCGCAAATTCCGGCATCCTGGGAAACAGCTTCGTCAGTCTGCCATAATTTTCGCCGCTATCCATAAGCACCCGGGCCGCAGACATCTGACGAATATGGTTACTGATAGCGCCTAAAATAGAAATTGGCTTTTCCTGCATTTGCAAAAGCCCCTGCAATTTCACCAAGGCATCTGCATATCTACCCTCGCCCAGCATATCTGTCATTTGGAATACCATCACATCCAAAATCGGCTCTACAACGGCATCTATGTCGCTTTTCACGATTGTATCAGAACCGGAAAAAGCGGAAATCTTCGCAATGTCACCGGCAAGCGCTGTCATTGTGCCACCGGAAAGCTCAATCAGATACTGACACAAATTCGGTGCAATCTTTTTTTGGTTGGCGGCAAAGTGCCGGGTAATCCAGGCAATCAAATCTCTAGCCTCTTGTTTCGGAAACTCCACCATAAAGGCATTGTCCATTACCGCCTGATATAGTTTGCGGAATCGTCCATCCGGATTCCAATCTACCGTTTCATAAGAAAACAGCACCGTGCAGTAATCCGGGATATCGGATAATGTTTGCTGCATTTTATCCCGTTCGTCCTCGTTCAGCTTAAAGATATCAATATCATCTACCCAAACAAAGGTATGCTCTGCCATCATCGGCAGACTTTCCACCGCATCAGAAAAACTCCGGATATCAAAATTCTCCTGATTCATTTTGTGGAAATTAAAGGATGCTGTCAGCTCATCTACAAGCTGTTTTTTCAGTTGTTGCAAATAATGGTTCAAAAGGAAGGTTTCCTCGCCGAAGAACACATACAGATTGGAATACTGTCCCTCCCGTAATGCTTTTTTCAGCTCTGCCACCGTATGGGCAGACATTTTCTCCTTTGCCATTGCTTCACCCCCTGAAAAGTATCGTACCGTCCCGGTCTGTGCGGAATATATGACAGCCGAATAGGTTTAGCCGGTCTAAAACCTCCTGAGCAGGATGTCCGTAGAAATTATCTGCACCAACGCTGATGACTGCCACATCCGGCTTCGTTTTCTGTAAAAGTAAAAGGTCTGTTGAAGAGGAAGAACCGTGGTGTCCCACCACCAGCACATCCAGCTTAGGAAGCTGGGTATTTTCCAGCAGGTACTTCTCCCCCGCTACGCCGGCATCACCTGTTAACAGTATAGCACAGTTTTCCCTCTGAAACAAGATGAACATACTGCTTTCATTGTCCTGAGACTGAGATTTCCCCGGAAAAAGCGTAAATTCCATCGTTTCTTCCCGGATATGAGTCTGCTCCGTGACCCACAGGATACGCTCTGAATATTTTTGCGTCAGCTCTTCTTTAATCGTTCCCGTATCCGAAATATCAGGAAGGTATAATTTTTCCGCAGGAATTCTGCTCATAAGCGGCAAAACGCCTCCGGCGTGATCATCGTCATAGTGGGTAAGAAGTACACCTTCCAGCTTGGTTATGCCCTGAGAAAGCAGTTCCTCCGCTACGGCGTCTGCAGCACTTTCGCTATGGTCACCGCCGCAATCTACAAGATAGGTTTTGCCACCGGATTGGAACAAAATCGACTGTCCCTGCCCCACATCCAACACTGTCACCCGATAATGATCCAGCTTTGGCACCAGATAGGAAGCTAACATTGTGGCAAGAAGGCAAATCGATACGGCGCATATAAATACCAAGGGTCGTCTCTTCTTTTGGAGAAGGAAAACCGCTAATAATACATAGGCAAAAACCAAAAACAGCACCGTAAAGCTACTGCAAGTATAAATTGCGGCAAACCAAGGCCTTGACATCCATTTAGCTATCCCTAATACATAGCGAATAGGCCAGGAAATTATTTTTCCCACAAATATCGCTCCCGGCAGCCAAACAGCACCCAACAAACAGCAGAGCATAATCCCATAAAACAGAAAGGATACTATCCACATAGTCAGAAGATTTGTTATAATGCCTACAACGCTTACCGTGCCAAAATAGACTGCACTCAAAGGTGTTGCCGCAACTGTTGCGCTGGCGGATACGGATACAGATGCGCAAAACCAGCGTATCAGTCTTGTTCTCAGGGTATAGCCTTTGCTCTGGTGAAATATTCTGAGCAAATATGCGTTCAGGGGCTGATAGAAAAGGAAAATACCGATAATACAACCAACCGATAATTGGAAGCTGACAGATGTAATCGTCAAAGGATTGCCTAGCAGCATAACCAGCACTGCAAAGGCCAGAGATGTTGGTGGGTCATATTCCTTATCCAAAAGCAGCGCTAAAATCATCAGTCCCTGCATCAGGCAGGCTCGCACCACTGAGGGTGTAAAGCCGACCACTGCTGCAAAAACAAACAGCGCAGGCAAGCCTAAAACAGCAGTCAGCACTCTGCGTTTTCCTGAAAATACACAAATCAGAGTAAACAAAATAGAAATATGCAATCCGGATACCGCAATCATATGACGGATACCGCTTATTTTGAAAGCGGTGTCTGTTTCATAGGACAACAGGCTGTCATCGCCCAATAACAGTGCCCGGACAAATGCCAAAATCTCACCGGAAAATATATTATCCATCATCTGCGTGATTTCTCTGCGCAGTGCTGCAGGGAAAAAGCGAAACGGCACATTCGCCGCCTTTTGCAGCACCATATTTTCTTCTGCATAAGCAAGCAAAAATGTGCCCTCGCCCTGATGGTAGGTAGAACCCTGCAAAGATCCAGGTGTTGTCAAGCGCAGGCGAAATGTGCCTGTCAAAGTATCTCCCGGGGCAAGGTCTGCTGTTCCCGTCAGATAGGTACGGATTTTATAGGTTCTATTGCACAAAGAAATCTCACCGTCGGACGCAACACCATATCCCGTTTCATAGCCATAATCCGACACAATAACAGAAGAGGTAATTTTTTGACCGTCAAAAGGGGCTAGAGGCTTCAGGTACAATTGGTGATATCCCCACTGCCATAATGCACCCACAGCTATTCCTATTCCAATCACCGCAAGAAAGCGTAAATTTTTCTTGCGGAAAAGAATAAAGGTAATAGCCGTGCATAGCCCTATCAGGCCCAGCCACAGACCGGCACCTGCATAAACGCCCAAAGCGCAGGCTACCGTAAACCCAACGGTAAACCACATCAGTATGCGCACAGCCATTCCCTCCTTTTTTGAAAAAAGGACGCTGCCACTGCGGCAGCGTCCAATTATTTATACCTTGGAAGCTACATAATCATCAACCTGAGCCAAAGCGTCGTCAATCTTATTGACATCCTTACCGCCGCCCATTGCGCTGTCCGGCTTACCGCCACCGCTACCTCCGCAAGTTGTACATACCAGCTTTACCAAATCGCCGGCCTTCAGGCCCTTGGCTACAGCTTCTTTACCACAGACTGCCAGGAAAGTAATTTTATCGCCATTGACAGAAGACAGCACTGCAACCACATTGGGATCCTTATCCCGCAGAGTGTCGCCCATTTGACGCAGCTTTCCGGCATCAGCGTCCGGCATATTGGCGGTAATCACATGGAAGCCACCCACATTCCGAGCGCCAAACAGGAAGCGGTCAGCTTCACCGGCGGCCTGACGAGCCTCGAAAGACTCAATCGTCTTCTTCAGGAGCTTAATCTCCTCTACCTGGTTTTCCAGCTTAGAAGCAAGCTCAGCAGGCTTAACCTTCAAAATCGAACAGGCACTGTACACTCTCTGCCGTGCCGTCTCCATTTCCTCCAAACAGGCCTTACCGGTAATGGCTTCAATACGACGCACACCGGAGGCAACACTGCCTTCACTTTCAATGCGGAAAGGACCAACCTTGGCAGTATTATCCAGGTGTGTACCGCCGCAGAGCTCAATGGAATAACCGCCCATATTGACCACACGGACAGTATCACCGTACTTTTCGCTGAACAGAGCCATAGCGCCCATAGCCTTGGCTTCCTCAATGGGCATTTCCCGAACATCAATGCCATAGCCCTCCAGAACAGCCGCCTGGACAATGGCATCAATCTTGCTCAGCTCCTCAGGGGTCACTGCGGAATAGTGGCTGAAGTCGAAGGGCAGACGGTCAGGCTCTACCAGAGAACCTGCCTGATGCACGTGGTCACCCAAGACGGACTTCAAAGCCTTCTGCAGCAGGTGGGTAGCAGAGTGGGCACGCATAATGGCCTTACGGCGCTCAACATCAATGCTGGCGCAAACAGCATCATCTACCTTCAGCATGCCCTTTTCCATTGTACCGCTATGCAGGTATCTTCCGCCCTTGTCCTTCTGGACATCGGTGACCTTAAACCGGCCCTCGCCCAGCAATAAAACGCCGTGGTCTGCTGCCTGACCACCCATTTCGGCATAGAAAGGTGTCTTATCCAAAACTACAACACCCTTTTCGCCACCGGCAATGGAGCCGGTAACTTCTTCACCGACGCAAACAGCAACAACCTTTGCTTCGCAGTTATAGACATCATAGCCTACAAAGTCAGTAGCGGTGACCTCAGAGCCGAAATCAATACCGGCCCAGCCCAAGTCGCCCAGTGCCTTACGGGCTTCACGGGCAGTCTCCTGTGCTTTTTTCCGGCAGGCATTATACCGTTCCATATCCACGGTCATGCTCTCATCTTCCAGCATTTCCACCGTCAGGTCAATGGGGAAGCCGTAGGTATCGGCCAGCAGGAAAGCATCCTCGCCGGAGAAAACCGTCTCGCCGTTTGCCTTGTGAGAAGATAGCTTTTCACCAAAAATACGCATACCGGTATCAATGGTACGGGCAAAGCTCTCTTCCTCATTCTTTACCACACGAATAATGTGCTCTGCGCGCTCACGCAGGTAGGTATAGTGATTTTCATTCTCCTGAATAACGGTTTCCACCACCTGATACAGGAAAGGCTTATTCACGCCCAGCAGCTTTCCGTGACGGGCAGCACGGCGCAAAAGGCGGCGCAGCACATAGCCACGGCCCTCATTGGTGGGCTGAACTCCGTCGGCAATCATAAAGGTAGATGCCCGGATATGGTCGGTAATCACACGAAGGCTCACATCGGTCTTTGTACTCTGGCCGTAGGATGCACCGGTAATTTTTGTAACGTGGTTGGTGATATTCATAACCGTGTCCACATCGAACAGGGAGTTTACATCCTGGCACACAACTGCCAAACGCCCCAAGCCCATACCGGTGTCGATATTTTTCTGTACCAGCTCGGTGTAGTTGCCGTTGCCGTCATTATCAAACTGGGAGAACACATTGTTCCAAACTTCCATATAGCGGTCGCAATCACAGCCTACCGTACAGCCCGGCTTGCCACAGCCGTATTTTTCGCCACGGTCGTAGTAAACCTCGCTACAGGGACCGCAGGGGCCGGAGCCGTGCTCCCAGAAGTTATCCTCTTTGCCGAAACGGAAGATATTCTCTGCAGGAATCCCGATTTCCTTATTCCAAATTTCAAAGGCCTCATCATCATTTTCATAAATAGAGGGATATAGACGGCTGGGCTCCAGGCCTACCACCTTGGTCAAAAACTCCCAGCACCAGGCAATAGCCTCGTGCTTAAAATAGTCACCAAAGGAGAAGTTTCCCAGCATTTCAAAATAAGTGCCGTGACGGGCAGTTTTACCGATGTTCTCAATGTCACCGGTACGGATGCACTTCTGGCAGGTACACACCCGGCGCCGGGGAGGCTCCACTTCGCCCTTAAAATAGGGCTTCATCGGTGCCATACCGGAGTTAATCAACAATAAAGATGCATCATTTTGGGGAATCAGAGAGAAACTGGGAAGACGCAGATGGTCTTTGCTTTCAAAGAAGGACAAAAACATCTCACGCAGTTCATTTACGCCATATGCTTTGGTTGCCATAGAAAAACCTCCATAAAAATAAAAATACCCGTCCCTTACCATAGGGGCGAGTTTCGTCGCGGTACCACCCTAATTCATCCGCTATGCGGATATCTTAGTCGCTCTGTAACGGGAGCACCCGTCCCGGTCATCCCGGACGGCTTGGAAGTGGCCTGCTAAGATGCAACCAAGGGCTTTCACCATTCCCCTCTCGCTACCGATTTGCAAACAAAGCTTTGTTTCCGCATTGCCTTTACATATCCTTTGCTATTTTACCACAAATGCAAAAAATGTCAACTGTTTTAGAAAAACGGGGCAAGGCTGCCCCGTTCAAATATTTTCCTCCAGCCAGGCTTTTAACGATGAATAGCCTTCCTCTGACAGCGCAAAGGTGTTCTCCCCTTCCATTTCGCTTTTTTCGTAGCAATACGGGCCGTGCCAAAACTGGGCAAAGATTGCACTTTGTTCAAAATCCACCTCTTTGGGTGTTGCCATAACCAATTGGGGTATAATCTTAAATCGAAAATCACCATACGAACCGGTAAAGCTGTTGTTCCTGGCGATGGTGTGCAGGGTTGGAATATAAATATCTGACATATTACTCCTCCGTGATATTTTTTATATTATACCACACTACGCAGAAAAAGCAATCATCCCCTTGTGAAAAGTCACCGTTTATGATAGAATATGGCAAGGTGATAAAAATGAAAAAGAAATTGCGTGGCAGTGCTTTATTAATATTTGCTACCATCATTTGGGGCTCTGCTTTTGTCTTTCAAAGTATGGGTATGGTCCACATTGGTCCTTTTACTTTTCAGGCAGTGCGGTGTCTCATTGCCGTAATTGGCTTAATCCCGGTAGTTTATCTGTTTGATGTAACAAAAGGCGAAGGAAAATACTTCCTGAAAAAATGGGCAGATAAAAAACTTTGGACTGCCGGCATTTTATGCGGCATTCCTTTATTCCTTGCCTGCAACCTGCAACAAGTGGGTTTGGTGAATACCGATGCCGGCAAATCCGGTTTCGTCACCGCTATGTATATTGTGATTGTTCCCATCATTGGAATCTTCTTGAAGAAAAAACCTACTGTTATGATTCCCATCAGCGTCGCCGTGGCAGTAGCAGGACTTTACTGCCTAAGCTGTGTGGGCGTTACACAAATGAACTTAGGTGACCTTTTGACCCTAGGTTGCGCATTTATGTTCGCTGTGCAAATTACATTTGTTGACCGGTTTGCATCCGATACGGATGCGCTGCGTCTGAATACCATCCAGTCGCTGGTTTGCTCTGTGCTGTCCTTTGCTGTAGTGACTTTTACAGAATCTCCCACCTGGAAAGGCATTACTGACTGCACCATTCCCCTGCTGCAAACCGGACTTCTTTCTATGGGCGTCGCCTATTCTCTGCAAATAATAGGGCAGAAGGATTTAGAACCCACTGCCGCTTCGCTGATTATGAGTCTGGAGGCGGTATTTGCCGCAATTTTCGGAGCATTGGTTCTGAAGGAAACTATGACATTTTGGGAGGGCCTGGGTTGCGGCCTTGTTTTTTTGGCTGTTATTCTATCCCAAATTCCCATTCGTCACGCTGAACAACAAAAGATATAAAATTCAGGAGGATTTGCAAGACTTGCAAATCCTCCTGATTATTATACTTCTTTCAAATCTTGCCGAATAATCTGCTTCATCGCCTCAATGCCTACACAGATTGCTCCGGAGGTGTCCTCCGTCATAGGCATTGTTAGGCCTGCCTTTCCCCGTTCTTGATCCCAAACCACATGGAAACAACTGCCGCAACGAACACCTAAGGCAGAAGCCACTACAAAAAGTGCTGCAGATTCCATTTCACTGCCCTTTACACCCAGGCGCTTCCAGCTTTCCCATTTCTGCAAAAGCTCATAGGAAACCGGACTTTTCTCAGGGGCGTGCTGGCCGTAGAAGGCATCTTTACACTGGACAATACCGGTGTGGGTACGGAATCCCAAAGCTTCGCCTGCATTTTTCAGTGCCGTGGTAATACCAAAGTCCGGCACAGCAGGAAATTCAATGGGTGCGTATTCCAAAGAAGTATGCTCATAACGAATTGCACCGGTGGCCACCACCACATCTCCGGGAAGAATATCCATCGCAATACCGCCGCAGGTACCTATCCGAATAAAGGTGTCCGCACCGATGGCTGTCAGCTCCTCCATAGCAATGGATGCAGAAGGTCCGCCAATGCCGGTGGAGCAGACGGAAACCTTTTGCCCTAAAAGTGTGCCGGTATAGATGTTATACTCCCGATTTTGGGCAATATGGACAGGGTTTTCAAAATGCGCAGCAATTGCCGCACAACGCCCGGGGTCACCGGGCAGGAAGCAATACTTTCCCACATCTCCTTCTTTACAGCGAATGTGAAACTGCATACCGATATCCTGCATAATAGAACCTCCTCAGAACAAGCTGACCTGGCTGGTATCCGGCAAATCACCAAATGCGCCGGCATCCTTCAGCATTTGAATATGGGTCTTGGAAACCTTGGGACAAGCGGCAGAGAATTCCTCAACAGACAAGAATTTCTTGCCTTTTCTACCCTCTTCAATATCAAAAGCGGCGCTTTCACCCAATCCGGAAATGGACACAAAGGGCGGACGGATTTTGCCATCCTCTACCAGGAATTTGGTAGCACTGCTCTTATAAATATCTATGGGCAGGAAATCAAAGCCACGGATATAGTACTCATAAACTACCTCTAAGGTTGTGAGCAAATCCTCATCCTTGCTGGTAGCCTCTTCATTGTTCTCTATAGCCTTGATGTTTGCCACAACACAATCCTTGCCTCCGGTCATCAGCATCGCATCAAAGCCTCCCTTTTGGCTTCTGCGGTAGAAATAAGCCGAATAGAACGCCAGAGGATGATATACCTTGAACCAGGCGATACGGAAAGCCATCATAACATAGGCAACTGCGTGGGCCTTGGGGAACAGATACTGGATTTTCTTACAAGAGCCGATATACCAATCCGGTACACCTGCCGCCTTCATTTCCTCTTCTGCTCCGTCAGGAAGACCCTTACCTTTACGCACCATCTCCATGATTTTGAAGGCACGCTTTTCATTCATTCCACAGGAAATCAGATACACCATAATGTCATCACGACAGCCGATGGTGCCGTCAACCGTTGCCGTACCGGAAACAATCAAATCCTTGGCATTTCCCAGCCACACATCCGTACCGTGAGAGAAGCCGGAAAGCCGCACCAGAGTATCAAACCGGGTAGGCATTGTATCCATCAGCATTCCTCGGGTAAAACGGGTGTTAAATTCCGGGATTGCAACAGCACCGGTAGGGCCTAAAATGGGATCATCCACATAACCCAACACCTCCGAGGATGTAAAGATAGACATAGTCTTTTTATCATCCAGTGGGATGGTTTTGGCATCCACTCCGGTTAAATCCTCCATCATCCGGATCATAGTAGGATCATCGTGACCCAGCATATCCAGTTTCAGCAGGTTTTCTTCCATAGAGTGATATTCAAAATGGGTGGTAATCTGATCGGAAGTAGGGTCATCTGCCGGATGCTGTACCGGACAGAAATCCCAAATTTCATTTTCCTGAGGGATAACCACCAGGCCGCCGGGATGCTGTCCGGTAGTTCGGCGCACACCGACACAGCCACTGGCCAGACGAGCCTCCTCAGCCTTACCCACAGTTTTGCCACGCTCGGACAAGTACTTTTTCACATAGCCGAATGCAGTTTTCTCAGCAACCGTACCAACCGTACCGGCGCGGAACACATGAGAACGACCAAAGAGCTCCGTACAATAGGCATGGGCACGAGATTGATACTCACCGGAGAAGTTCAGGTCGATATCCGGAACCTTATCGCCGCCAAAGCCCAGGAATGTTTCAAAAGGAATATTAAAGCCGTCCTTTTCATAGGCAGTGCCGCATTTGGGGCACACATCGTCAGGAAGGTCTGCGCCACAGGCATAACCCTTTGGCACATCAAAGGTGGTGTATTTGCAGTCAGGATTAGGACAACGGTAGTGAGGTGGGAAGGAATTAACCTCGGTAATTCCGGACATAAAAGCCACAATAGAAGAACCTACGGAACCACGAGAGCCCACCAGGTAGCCGTGCTCCAAGGAGTTTTGCACCAGCTTTTGGGCAGACATATAAATCACATCATAGTGACAGGAGATAATGTCGTGAAGCTCCTGCTCTACACGCTTCGTTATCAGCTCCGGAGGATTCTCGCCATACAAACGGTGCATTTTTCCATACACCAATTTTTTCAGGTCTTCCACGGAGTTTTCGATTACGGGAGCAAACAGGTTATGGGGTACAGGACGGACAACATCGCACATATCCGCAATCAGATTAGGGTTGGTCACTACCACCTCATAGGCCTTATCCGCACCCAGATAGGAGAATTCGTCCAGCATTTCGTCGGTTGTGCGGAAATATAAGGGATTGGGCTTATCGCAGTCGTCAAATCCTTTGGTTGCAAGCAGGATATGGCGGAAGATTTCATCCTCAGGGTTCAGGAAATGGACATCTCCGGTAGCCACCACCAGCTTCCCCATCTCCTGGCCCAAGCGGACAATGGTACGGTTATACTCCTGAAGCTGCTCCACACTTTCTGCGAGGGGAGCTTTTCCATTTTTACTTTCCAGCATAAACCGGTTGTTGGAAAGGGGCTGGATTTCCAGAAAATCATAAAAAGACGCAATGCGCTTTAACTCCTCATCGCTCTTTTTGCTTAGGATTGCCTGGAACAGTTCGCCGGCTTCACAAGCAGAGCCGATAATCAGTCCCTCCCGGAGCTTTATCAGCTCGGACTTTGGGATTCTGGGAACACGCTTAAAGTATTTCAGGTTGGAATCGGAAATCAAGTGATATAAATTACGCAGGCCGGTTTGGTTCTTGGCAAAGAGAATAATATGCCGTGCCTGACGCTCGCCAATGCGGCTTTGACTGCGCAGGCTCTCCATAGCCGGGTTAATTTCCTGCAAATTGGAAAGCCCTCTTTCCCGGAGCATTTCCAGAAATTTTGCCATAATCAGGCCGCAAATTGCCGCATCGTCCGCAGCTCTGTGATGATTGAATTCCGGCAGTGACAAAGCATTTGCCACAATGTCCAGCTTGAATTTTCCCAGCTGGGGCATCAGGTTTTGGGAAAGTATCAGGGTATCTGCAGAGGTATATTGATAGGGATATCCCAGCTTTGCACAGGCTGCACGAATAAATCCAACATCAAAATCTGCATTGTGGGCAACCAGCACACTGTCACCTACAAACTCTAAAAATTCCGGCAGTACCTGTTCCAGCTTGGGCGCACCTGACAGCATTTCGTCAGTAATGCCCGTTAGTTCTACGATTTTTTTATCCAGCTTTCGACCTGGGTCCACAAAGGTCTGATACCGGGCAATCTCCTTGCCTTCGCACATCCGCACTGCGCCGATTTCGATAATGGTATCCGTGCGAGAAGAAAGGCCGGTGGTCTCCAAATCGAATGCAACATACTCCCCATCCAGGGGCATATCCCCTTCTCCGTGGACAACAATTCTGTCATCCACATCGTTGACATAGTAGCCCTCACAGCCATAGAGAATTTTAATCTTCTCGTCGGTACCGGCTACAATGGGCGGCTTTTTCGCCTCCACCGTGTGCATCGCATCGGTAAAGGACTGAACGCAGCCGTGGTCTGTAATGGCGATAGCCTTATGACCCCAGGCTGCAGCCTGACGAATTGCCGCATCGGTATTGGTCAGGGCATCCATATTACTCATAATGGTATGCAGGTGCAGCTCTACACGCTTGCCGTTTTGGGCAGTATCCTGCCGGGTGGGCATTGCACCGGGCATAATGGCGTTGGGCTTGAGCACCATTTCATTATCGAAACGATTTTCCATCAATCTGCCCTGTACCTGAATTACAGAACCCACTCGAATGCTATCCAAAATAGGCTTTGCTTCGTTATTCTCCATAAAGCGATTAACTCGGACAGAGCCCTGATTGTCAGTCATATCAAAGTTGATGACCCAGGCATTGCGCTTCTTCAGCTCCTTATGCTCCACAGCAAACACTTTGCCCTCTACAATCACATTCCCCATATCCAGAGAAAGCTCCTGCATAGGTGTTACTTTTCCCTTGAAGGGTCTGCCGTAAATGGCACCGTTTTCCTGGGCAGGCTTCGCCTTTTGCTCCTGAGGAATATTTCTGGGAATTTGAGTAAGCATACCGGAGCGCATTTTCTCCATCGCTTCAAAAAGCGCCTGACCCTCCAGGATCTGACCGGCGTGAATTTCAATTTCCACCGCAGTACCAAACCGACTGCGCAGTAAATTGCGCACAGTGGGAACACATTCCTCCAAATCCTTCTTGCCATTGGCCATCAGGTCGATATGCAGTCGGTTTTCCTCCCACCGATAACCGGCGCCGGCAAGGCTTCCCCGGCACATCGTATTGACACCCACAAACATTGCCATAATTTCTTCCGCTTCCAGCTTGAAAAGCTCTGTTGCCGGGTAGGTTGGTTGAATAGTAAGCGCACGCAGTCCGTAGGCAGCACAAATGCCCTCACAGACACGATCTAGCTGTCTGTGAGGGATATAAGCATTATTGTGGATTTCCACCGTAATCTTCCGGGTTTCAGGGTCAATATCTGCATTGGTGATCGTCGCTTCCGAAAGAAGCGCTTCCAATTCCTTGTCCGGAGAATACTGGGAAAACATTTGCAAAAAACGGACTTGCTCGCTCATAGGTAATTATAATTCCTCAATTCTCTTTAATAGTGCCGGCAGTAATTCGTCATAGGGCAGTCTTGCAATCTGTTGACCCTTTTCAAACAGCATTCCGCAGCCGTCACCGCCGGCTATGCCGATATCTGCTTCCCGTGCCTCTCCCGGACCATTGACAATGCAGCCCATAACCGCAACGGTAATGGCCTTTTGGCAGTCCTTCAAGGCCTCGTCTACACTGTTTACAAGCCCAATCAGGTCAATTTGCGTTCTGCCGCAGGTGGGGCAGGAAATGATGTTTACACCCTCCTTACGCAGCCCGGCCGCCTTCAGGATATCCTTGGCCGCATAAACCTCTTCCACAGGGTCATCCGTCAGGCTCACCCGGATTGTATCACCGATACCGTCCAATAAAAGACTACCGATACCCATAGCGGATTTCATAAGTCCCATACGAACAGGGCCGGTTTCCGTTACTCCAATGTGCAGAGGATAATCACACTTTGCCCGGAACAGCCGTGCCGCCTGCACCATTGTGGGCACTGTGGTGGATTTCATAGACACACAGCTATCGGAATAGCCGAATTTCTCCAACAGTGCCAGATGTTCAAAGGCACTTTCCACCAAGGCTTCTGCCGTGGGATGGCCGTATTTTTCCAAGAGCTTTTTGTCAAGGCTTCCGCCGTTGACGCCGATACGAATGGGAATCTGACGCTCCTTGCAGGCAGAAACCACTGCTTCTACCCGGTCTTCCCCACCGATGTTGCCGGGGTTAATCCGGATTTTGGCAGCTCCGCCCTCTGCCGCTGCGATTGCCAGCTTATAGTCAAAGTGAATATCCGCCACCAAGGGCAAAGGTGACTGCTTGCAGATTTCAGAAAAGGCTTCTGCCGCCGACCTATTGGGCACAGCCAAGCGAGCAATTTGACAGCCGGCTGTTTTCAGCGCCTTTAACTGCATCAAAGAGCCTTCTATATCCGTGGTTTTCGTATTGAGCATAGACTGGATGACTACCGGCGCACCGCCACCGATGGGGATACCGCCTACTTTTATCTGTTTTGTCAACTGTTGTCACCCCTTGAAAATTGTAAAGATATCCTTAAACATAATCAACCCCATCAGGCCAAGCAAAATTACCATACCTACGCCGTGTATATATCCTTCGATTTTGGGATTGATTTTCTTTTTGGTAACAGCTTCCACGGCAGTGGTCAAAACCAGCGCCAGCACTCTGCCACCATCCAGCGCCGGAATAGGCAGCATATTCATTACTGCCAGATTGACTGCAATAAAGCCGCCAAAGTACAGCATATTCATAATCGCATCCTGAGAGGTGTCCGAAGCCTCTGCAGTATCGGACATCATCTGCACAATACCCACAGGGCCGGTCATATCCGAAAGTCCTGCCTGTCCGGTAAAGAGCATTTGCAGGCTCAGCCGGGTAGTACGGACGGTATTGATCACGCTTTTCAGCGCATAGCTGATTTTATTACCAAAGGTGGCGTTTTCCAGTGTGAAATTGATACCGTAGAGCATAGTTTTATTCCCCTGCTCATCGGTGGTTTCGTGCTGTTCCATCAAAAAGTCAGTTAAGAATACCTTTTGACCGTTTCTGCGTACCACCAAATCGTGGTTATCCCCAGGATTCAGGGCCAGTATCATAGCAAAGTCGGACTGAAGATAAATATTCTCCCCGTCCACCTTTACAATTTCGTCACCCTCCTGCAAGCCTCCCGCCGCATTGACCGTGCTGAATGGCTCAAAACTATCAATGATCGGGGCAACAAACTGCTTTGCCGGGGCAAACACAATGAGCATAATCAGCAACCCGGCCACTAAATTCATAAAAGAGCCTGCCACCAAAATGATCAATCGCTTCCACCAGGCTACAGCGCCAAAGGCACGGGGATTATCCGACTGTCCATCCTCTCCTTCCATAGCGCAAAAGCCGCCAATTGGAATGCAGCGAATGGAGTACAGCGTCTCCCCAACTTGCTTTTTGAAGATGGCAGGGCCCATAAACATAGAAAACTCGTTTACCTGAACGCCAGAGGCCTTTGCCGCCAAAAAGTGGCCCAGTTCATGGACAAAGATCAATAGACTGAACAGTAAAATTGCAAAAACTATGCTCATAAAATTCCTCGCTTACATAGCATTTAACACCACTTGACGAGCCAAGCGGTCTGCCTCAAGAATTTCCTCAAGGCTGGGGTTTTGGATAAAGGGAACGGTATCCACCGCTTGTTTGACAAGACGGTAGATATCATAGAAGCCGATTTTATCCTGCAAATACAGAGCAACCGCTTCTTCATTGGCACCGTTCATTACCGGGCAGGCTGTACCGCCAAGCTGGGCGCACTCTCTAGCCAGCGCCAAACAGGGAAACGCCTGCATATCCGGCTTGCAAAAGGACAAATCTGTGCAAGAAGTTAAGTCCAACGGCTCCACCGGACAGGGTTTTCTATCCGGATAGGTCATGGCAAGCTGTATGGGAAGACGCATATCCGGACTTCCCATCTGTGCCATCACTGCGCCGTCGGTAAATTCCACCAGACTGTGAACAATGCTTTGCCGGTGAATAACCACATCTACCTGAGACAAGGGCAAATCATAAAGGCGCATTGCCTCAATGACCTCCAAGCCCTTATTCATTAAAGTAGCACAGCCAATGGTAATTTTTGCACCCATCTTCCAGTTCGGGTGACGCAAGGCATCTGCTTTGGTCACCTTCTTCAGCTCCTCAGGGTTCTTCCCAAAGAAAGGGCCTCCGGAGCAGGTAAGAATAATCTTTTTTACCTCGCTTTTACTGTGGCTACCCATCAAACACTGGAATATGGCAGAATGCTCCGAATCCACCGGAATAATCTCTGCTTTGTATTTCTTCGCCTCTGCCATTACCAGCTCACCGGCACAGACAAGGGTCTCTTTATTGGCAAGACCAATCCGCTTTTGACTGCGAATTGCCGCCAATGTAGGCTTTAGGCCTACCATCCCCACCACAGCAGTAATCACACAGTCTGCCTGGGGCATAGTAGCGGCCTGTATGAGCCCTTCCTCTCCCCAGGATATTTCTATTTCCAAATCGGAAAGCTCCTTTTGCAAGGCTTCTGCGCTGTCCCGGGTGGCCATTACCGCCAACTGCGGCTTATACTTACGGCACTGCTGCGCCATTCGCTCCACATTGGAGCCGGCAGTCAGGGCACAAACAGGGATATGCAAATTTTCGATAATATCCAGAGTTTGCCGGCCGATAGAGCCGGTAGACCCTAAAATACTAATGCATTTCACCATAACTTACACCGCAAGGGGCAGCAAGAGCAACAGAATTTCTGCCAAAGGTCCTACTACCATCATAGAATCAAATCTGTCTAAAATACCACCGTGGCCAGGGATTAAATTTCCGTAGTCCTTAATGTCGGTCTGGCGCTTAATCACACTGAAGCACAGATCCCCAAACACACCAGCCAAGGCACCGAAAATACCGTAAAGCGCAGCAAAAACGAAATTCACGGTCATATCAAAAAACACATTAAGAATCAAGCCGTAAACAATCATTGCCATCACAGTACATGCAACACCGCCAATCACACCCTCCACTGTTTTCTTGGGGCTGATAGTCGGCGCCAACTTATGCTTACCGAAGTTAAGACCTGCAAAATAAGCCCCGGTGTCGGACATAAATGCCATAACAAAGGGAATCAAAATAAAGAATCTTCCCTTCTCCCAAGCGTGAATCCGCACCAAAGAGGAAAACAGCATAGGAATTACTACACCGGCTACCAGGCTCAGCGCAATTTTTGTAAACTCCAACTTCATTTGGGAAATCATCATTTCTGCAAACAGAGCAATCCAGAAAATAAGTATACCCAAAAGCAGCCAACCGTAGCCAATGCCAAGGCTTGCCCACAGAGCGCACCACAAGGCGCTGACCATGGCATAAACGGTCAGTCTGGGATGGGTTACCAGCTTTGTACCCTGAAGCAGCTCATAGGCTGCAATCGCAGACATCAGGCCGAACAAAATACCGGTACAAAACTTAGGGGCTGCCAACACAATCAAAAGCAGCAAGGGCAGCAAAGCAACAGCGGCGATAATACGAGTTTTCATCTCTCTATACTCCTCCAAATCGACGATTTCTACAATGATATTCTTCTATGGCCTTATCCAAATCCGCCGGGGAAAAGTCCGGCCATAATACATCCATAAATACAAATTCTGAATAGGCAGACTGCCACAAAAGGAAATTACTGGTGCGCATTTCACCGGAGGGTCGGATGATTAGCTCCGGGTCGGGCACATCCTTGGAATATAGGTAAGAGGAAAGTAGCTCCTCCGTTAAATCCTCTGGGGCATATTTGCCCTGGGCTACATCGGCAGCAAAATCACGGCTCGCCCTTACAAGCTCATCTCTGCCACCGTAGTTCAGGCAAAAATTCGCCTGAACATCGCAATATGCGCTGGATTTCTCCTCTGCTTCCCGGCAAAGCTTCTGCAAATCCGGAGTCAGTCTGGAAATGTCACCGAAAATCTTAATGCGTATCCGGTTCTTTTCCATATCCCGAAGCGCTTCCTGCAAATACTTGCCCAAAAGCTTCATAATTGCTGAAATTTCTTCTTGGGAGCGTTTCCAATTTTCCGTCGAAAAGGCGTAGACCGTCAGATATTTTACGCCAATATCCCGGCAATAGGTGGCGATTTTACGGAAGGTCTCTGCTCCCACCGCATGGCCTGCGGTCCGGGGCAGACCTCGCTTTTTCGCCCAACGGCCATTGCCATCCATAATAATGGCAATGTGCTTAGGCACAGGCTGAATATTTGCCATATAAATACCTCTTTATAGTAGCATATTGGGGGCGCAAGCGCCCCCAATCAAAAATCAAATGGACATCAGTTCTTTTTCCTTAGCAGCCAGTGCTTCATCGGCCTTTTTGATATACTTATCCAGCAAATCCTGCAGGTCCTTCTCTGCCTTCTTCTGCTCGTCCTCGGTAATCTCGGAATCCTTCTTCAGCTTCTTCACATAGTCCATACCGTCACGACGGATATTACGCATAGCTACCTTGGCGTCCTCTGCGTACTTTTTCACCTGCTTGGTCAGCTCCTTACGGCGCTCCTCAGTCAGTTGAGGAAATACCAGGCGGACAACCTTTCCGTCATTTTGAGGGTTAATGCCCAAATCGCTGGCCTGAATGGATTTCTGAATTTCCTTCAACAAGGTGGTGTCCCAGGGCTGAATAACCAGGGTACGGGCATCCGGGGTGGAGATGGTTGCTACACCGTTGAGAGGTGTTTCACTACCATAGTATTCCACAGTAATTCTATCCAGAACGTTTGCGTTGGCACGGCCTGCACGGACAGCGCCAAACTCCTCATCCAAGTGGGCAAGAGACTTATCCATTCTCTTGCTGTATTCAGAAAAATCAATGCTCATAATTTAGTCCTCCTTCACAATTGTGCCAATTTTTTCACCGCAGGCAACACGGTAAATATTTTCAGGATCTGCCAAGGCAAAGCATACCAGAGTCATATGGTTGTCCATCGCCAAAGTCATAGCGGTGGTATCCGTTGCCTTCAGGTGACGGGCCAAAACCTCATCATAGGTCAGGGCGTCAAATTTTACTGCAGTGGGGTCAACCGCCGGGTCTGCAGAGTAAATTCCGTCCACATTCTTTGCCATCAAAATAGCATCGGCTTCAATTTCCACACCACGAAGCACAGCACCGGTGTCGGTGGAGAAATAGGGGTTGCCGGTGCCGGCAGCAAAAATAACCACCTTGCCCTCGTTTAAGTAGCGGTCTGCAGTGTCCCGGGTAAAGTACTCGCAAAACTTATTCATTTCCACTGCGCTGAGCACACGGGCATCTACACCGTGTTTTCCCAAAGCATCTGCCACGGCAATAGAGTTCATCACCGTTGCCAGCATACCCATCGCATCGCCATGGGAACGCTGCATTTTGTCCGCACCGTCCTTCACGCCACGCCAAAAATTGCCGCCGCCGATGACCAGTCCGATTTGTACACCCTCCCGGATACACTTGGCAATTACCTCACACACGGAGTTAATCACGGTAAAGTCCAAGCCACGATGAGCTTCCCCAGCAAGGGCTTCTCCGCTTACTTTTAACAAGATGCGCTTATACTTAATTTGAGACATGATTAACAGCTCCTCTCTAACTCATCCTATTTTATAATAAATATTGCAAATTGACAACTATAATTTCTAATTTTCAAGAAAATGTTTTTAGAAATTTTATAATCTTCTACAAGCTTCATTTTTTCTTTGGAAGATTTCTGATTTTCAGTTGCAAATTTAGAGTAAATGGGTTATAATATTTCCAAATTTTTCACGAAGAGAGGAAGAGTAATCATGGCTGAAATCACGGAAAGCAAAAATTTCATCCATAGCTTTATTGAAGAGGATATTGCAGAAGGCGGCCGCTTTTCCGGACAGACTGTGCATACCCGTTTTCCGCCGGAGCCCAACGGATATTTGCATATCGGTCACTGCAAGGCACTGATTATCGACTTTGGTACTGCAGAGAAGTTCGGCGGTATGTGCAACCTCCGTATGGATGACACCAACCCCACCAAGGAAGATGTGGAGTTTGTGGAGGCTATTCAGGAGGATATCCGTTGGCTGGGCTTTGACTGGGGCGACCGGTTCTACTATGGCTCCGACTATTTTGAGAAGGATTACGAGTTTGCCGTTGAGCTGATTAAGAAGGGTCTGGCCTATGTCTGCGAGCTGACCCCCGAACAGGCTAAAGAAATGCGTGGCGATTTGAACACGCCTGCCACCTCCCCTTTCCGGGACAGACCCATTGAAGAGAGCCTGGATTTGTTTGCACGGATGCGTGCCGGCGAATTCGAGGACAATCAGTACACCCTCCGTGCCAAAATTGACCTGGCCTCCGGCAACTTCAATATGCGTGACCCGGTGATTTACCGGATCCGTCATATGCACCATCACCGTCAGGGTGATAAGTGGTGCATCTATCCGATGTATGACTTTGCCCACCCCATTCAGGACGCTCTGGAAGGTATCACCCACAGCCTTTGTTCTCTGGAATTTGAGAACCACCGTCCCCTTTACAACTGGGTGGTAGAAAATGTTTCCGTTCCCCATCACCCCCGGCAGATTGAGTTTGCCCGTTTGGGTATCGACCATACTGTGCTGAGTAAGCGTAAATTAAGAGCGCTGGTGGAAAATAACTATGTTTCCGGTTGGGACGACCCTCGGATGCCCACCTTGTGCGGTTTGCGCCGCCGTGGCTACACACCCAAGGCGATCCGCAATTTCTGTGACCGTGTTGGCGTTGCCAAATCCCCCAATACCATTGAGTACGCCTTCCTGGAGTACTGCTTAAGAGAGGATTTGAACGAAACTGCTCAGCGTGTAATGGCGGTGCTGAAGCCCATTAAGCTGACCATCACCAACTACCCGGAGGATCAAGCCGAAACATTTGAGGTGGAAAACAACCCCAACGATCCTGAGGCAGGTACCCGTCAGGTCACCTTCTCCCGGAATTTATGGATTGAAGCAGACGATTTCCTGACGGAACCTGTGCCTAAATTCAAGCGGTTGTATCCGGATGGTCCGGAGTGCCGCTTAAAGGGCGCTTATGTGATCCAGTGCACCGGCTACAACACAGATGAAAACGGTAATGTAGTGGAAGTGCTTGCCACCTACGACCCTGACTCCAAGGGCGGCGACCCTGCCGACGGCCGGAAGATTAAGGGCGCTACCATTCACTGGGTAGATGCCAAGACCTGCGTAGAAGCAGAGGTGCGGCAGTACAGCAATCTGTTTGGCGATGAGAACCCCGATGCTGCAGGTAAGGACTTCCTGGCCTGCTTAAACCCCAATTCCTTGGAAGTGCTTACCGGATGTAAGCTGGAAGCAAGTCTTTGTGACGCCAAAGCACCTGCTTCCTATCAGTTTATGCGTTTGGGTTATTTCTGCCCGGACAGCAAGGACTGCACGCCGGAGCATTTGGTGTTTAACCGCAGCGTCAGCCTGAAGGACAGCTTTAATCCCAGCAAATAAGATTTCCCCAATCTATAAATAAGCGGTGTAAAACAAAGGTTTTACACCGCTTTTCCTATTATTTTTTGTCTTTAATCTGCGCCTGCAGGTGCATAGAAAGTACTGCCAGAGATGTGGCCATATTTTCATTTTGCACCAAAATATTGGACGGTACATCCAAATGAGTAGGCGCAAAGTTCCAGATTGCCTTTATGCCGCAGTCAATCATCTCATCGCACACCTGCTGGGCACAGGACGCAGGCACAGTAATAATGCCCATCAGAACCTTATTGGAGGCACAGAAGCTACGGAGCTTATCCATAGAATAAACAGGCTTACCCTCGATATTCTCCTCCGGAGGCAGGATATCAAAGGCTGCCCGGATATTCAAGCCGTAAGCGTCAAAGCCACTGTAATCCAAAAGTGCCTGACCCAACTTTCCGGCACCTACCAAAATAGCATCGGTGGTATTATCGTAACCCAAAAACTGGCTGATGTCCTCAATCAGGCTCTCCCGGAGGTAACCGATTTTAGGACGGCCACCTGAGGAAACCAGCGCCAAATCCTTTCGCACCAGCACCTCACCCATTCCAAGGGCATTGGCCAGGGTGGTGGCAGACATATAGGGAGATGCATTTGCAGGCAGACTCTTCAAATATGCCAAATAGCCGGGCAATCTCTTCAAAACCGCTTTTGAAATTTCCTTATGTACCATAATTGTCTTCCTTTCAGAAAGGATTAATCGATATAAAACTGTATCGATTATAACAAATCTGTACAGAAATTTCAAGTAGTCGATAAAATTTTATACAAAACTGGTCTGCCTTAGTATCTCTTTGCGAAGCTTTAGCATAATCCGTTTTTCCAAACGGGAGATATAAGATTGGGAGATTCCCATCATCTGCGCCACATCCTTTTGGGTTTGCTCCGGATGTCCCTCCAAGCCAAAGCGCATTACCACAATTTTCCGTTCCCGTTCCGGCAATCCCCTCACCGCCTGCCGAAGAAGCTGTAGGTCCAGCTCGTCCTCCATTGGCCGTTCAATCATATCCTCATCTGTACCCAGAATATCGGATAAGAGCAGTTCATTTCCGTCATAGTCCATATTGATGGGCTCATCCAGAGAGACCTCTGTTTTTTGGTTGGAAATTTTACGGATGTGCATTAAAATTTCGTTTTCGATACAACGGGATGCGTAGGTGGCCAGCTTAATATTTCTATCCAAGCGGTAGGTATCCACTGCTTTTATCAGTCCAATCGTACCAATGGAAATTAAGTCTTCTAAATTTACACCCGTGTTTTCAAAACGACGGGATATAAATACCACCAGACGCAGATTTCGTTCTATCAACAGTTTTTTTGCATCCTCACTGCCCTGCTCCATTTGCATGAGGGCATCCTGCTCCTGCTGTCCTTTCAACGGTGGCGGCAATACATCACTGCCGCCGATATAGTGGATTTCCCGGGGTAAAAATAGATTTTTGATCAAATTCAGAATATTCAAGATACCATTCCTCCTGTTAATGCTTCATAGGCCCCTTCCCTGCTTAACGCATCCGGTGCAAACGCTACCAGGGAGCTACCTGTCCATTTTCCGATTTTTACATTGGGAAGTCTTAATGCAAGAAGCAAACCTCCCGGCTGACCCACAGAGCTATAGGGAATTAGTCGCAAGCCGGGATAATTGCCAAGCGACATCGTCTGTACCGGTTGGGAGAGCTCTTGTGGTGTCAGTCCCGTCAGCTTTTGGGCAACATCTCCGCAAACCACCAAAACCGGTCTGCCCGTAACCGGGTCTTGCAAACAATTACCCGTATCCCACAAAGCGGTGAGGCGAATATGCTTTTGACCATATTCCAGCTCCACAGGCACATATCGACAAGCGCCGATATGACTGCGAAATCCAAAAAAGCAAATGGCCGCAAGTCCCAACGATGCCCATATCATACCGCCTACACCGCCACTGCCCATTCCTACGGCGATTCCACCTAATGCCATAGACAGCAGCAAAAACACCAAGGTTCTGCGGACACTGCTGACGGATACACCAAAGGAAAGAAATCCCATAGCCAACAAACTGACAATCCGCCAAAGCAGATTTCCTAAAAAGGAAAAGCCCGGTAACAGGCAGACGCCTCCATACACGCTGCCGAAAAGTGCGCCAACTGCACAGCGACCCCAAGCTAATGGATAACCACATAGTCGGATCGTACCCAAAAGCAGGAGATAGTCCACCAGAAAATTCAGAAGAACCACAACATCCAAATATACTGTCACAGTACCGCCCCTTCCGTGAAGATGTAGGTCCAGTATATCTTGTCTACGAAGAAAAATGCGTCAAAGTTTTTCCCGGATTTGCTCCCACAAAACGGCTGTGTGCGCATACATTTGGCAAGGAGTATCTTCCCGCACAAAAAATACGGCAGATGATTTTCTCATCTGCCGTTTATTTCTGTCGAGGTTTCTCTTTCAATTGAGCGAATATTTTTTTCCGCCTTGAAACGGGGCGTCATAACTTCATGTCCGCATCCTAAACATTTTAAGCGAAAATCCGCCCCGGTACGCAGTACCTTCCAGCGTTTTTCTCCGCAGGGGTGCGCCTTTTTCATAACGAGGATATCATTTAACCGAACATCCATCACTTTTCCCCCTTAATCGCATCCCAGTACTGCTTCGCCGCCTGCTCCAGCTTGTTTTCGCCGTAGGAATAATAGTGGGTTCCCACCAATTCATCCGGCAAATATTGCTGCGCTACCCAGCGTCCGGGGTAATCGTGGGGGTATTTATACCCCTGCTCTCTTTCCTGGGTATAGGTGTCAGCGTGGACATTTTGCAGGTGACGGGGAAAATCGCCACCCTTTCCCTTGCGTACATCGGAAAGCGCCATATCCAGCGCCAAATGACCTGTGTTGGACTTAGGCGAGGTGGCCATTAACACTGCTGCATCTCCCAAGGGAATTCTGGCTTCCGGCATACCGATTTTTAACGCTATATCCACGCAGGCGTTCACAATAGGAATAATCATAGGATAAGCCAGTCCCACATCCTCCGCCGCCACCACCATGAGCCGACGGCAGGCAGACTGCATTTGTCCGGCTTCCAAAAGCCGTGCCAAATAATGGACAGCCGCATCTGGGTCGGAACCTCGGATGCTTTTCTGCAATGCAGACAGCAGGTCATAATAATTGTCCCCATCCCGGTCTGCACGCATAGCGCTTTTTTGGGTAACGGTTTTGGCATCCTCCAAGGACAAGTTCATCACATTGTCCTTGGTAACAGAGGCAGAGAACAGAACCTCTACCGCATTCATGGCTTTTCGTAAATCGCCTCCGCAAGCCCCGGCAATATACTCCAAAGCCCCTTCTTCCGCCACTGCGGTTACACCGTTTCGTTCTTCCAAAAAAGTCACAGCACGCTTTACCGCCTGCAATGCGGCATCGGCTGTAATCTGTTTGAATTCAAACACAGTGGAACGGCTTAAAATGGCGTTGAAAACATAAAAATAGGGATTTTCCGTGGTGGAGGCAATCAGCGTAATTTTTCCGTTTTCAATATACTCCAGCAAAGACTGCTGCTGCTTTTTGTTGAAGGACTGAATCTCATCCAAATACAGCAGCACACCATTGGGCGCCATAAAGGTATCCAACTGGGCAACAATGTTTTTAATATCCGCAGTGGATGCCGTGGTGGCGTTTAACTGGTAGAGCGTTCGATTGGTCTGCTTGGCAATGATATTGGCAACGGTGGTTTTTCCAGTGCCACTGGGGCCGTAGAAAATCATATTTGGGATATTCCCAGAGGTTACAAGACGGCGCAGAATGCCGTTTTCACCCAGGATATGCTCCTGACCGTACACCTCGTCCAAGCTTTGGGGACGCATTAGGTCCGCAAGAGGCTGATACATACACCGTCTTCCTTTCTTTTAGAATGTGGCAACATCCGGCTTGGCTTCCGGTACACCCATCTGCACTGATTGGGCATACAGCACCGGGCCGATTTCGCCCTTATAAAGGGGATGCTTCTCTGCGGCAATTTTCGCAGTGACCATCACCCAGGACCGGGGCTCTAATTGGGAAGCGCCCACATAGTTACAGGGAATACCGCAAAACTGAATATCGTCTGCACAGCAGGTCATCACAAAACGGCCGGGCGCAAACATATTCTCCTTGCTACGGCGCAGAAGGGCAACCTGACCCTTAAAGCGGACGGTCTTTCCGTCGTATTTGGTGGCTTCCTCCGTCACATCCCGATACCAAAGGGCATAATCCTTGTCCTCTACATCAATAATGGGTGCGTTAATATCAAAAGGCAGAGGGTCTTCAATCTCGTCAAAGGCAGTTGTACCATCTAAATAGTCATATAAAATATCCATTCGGCGGTTGGCGGCACGAACGATTTTATGTAGCGGCATTGTATCCGCACCGGGCTGCAGACGGTTAAACACCACCATCTGACCACCTACCAGCTTGTCCATTACCAAGTTACGCATATTGGCATTGTACGCTTCAAAGGTTGTGGCATCAGCAAACATTACCTCTTGGGCAACCACCCATTCCTCGGGAAAACGGCTGTATAGGTCGCCAACCAGCTGCATTCCGTTTAATTCCGCAACCACACGCTGGGCGTGGTGTTTTTTTGCAAGGGCTTGCAATTCCTTTGTCGTGACCTTCTGCTGATCCAAAACCTCCAAAAACACATTGGAAACGGGATAAGCAGATAAATCGTACTCCTCTTCCCCTTCCTCAAACACCAAAAGCAGAGTGCGCTCTCCGGCGTTAAAGCGAGGATCTTCCAGGGTTTCCTGGATAAATTTGGTCTTACCGGAATCCAAAAAGCCGGTAAACGCATACACAGGAATTTGTGTCATAGCTTACACTCCAAACAGCTCGGCAATGTCCTGCTCATCCAGCCCGGAGCCGATCACGCACAGCTTGCCGGTAATCTCCGCACCACCGTAGCGCACATTGCGCTCACCGGGCACATAATCAAAGTGAATCCACTTACCATTTTGGTCAGCCACAATGCCTTTGGCACGGAGGACAAAGCCATACTCCCGGCTGTCCAACTTCTGCAGAGCATTTTCAATTTCTTCCACAGTGAATTTCCGTGCAGTTTCCACACCCCAAGAGGTAAAGACCTCGTCGGCGTGGTGATGGTGGTGGTCGTGGTGGTCATGACCGCAGGTGCAGTGCTCATCGTGGTGGTGATGGTGTTCGTGGTCGTGGTGGTCGTGACCGCTGGTGCAATGCTCATCGTGGTGGTGATGATGCTCGTGGTCGTGGTGGTCGTGACCGCAGGTGCAGTGCTCGTCGTGATGATGGTGCTCGTGGTCGTGGTGGTCGTGACCGCAGGTGCAGTGCTCATCGTGGTGATGATGCTCGTGGTCGTGGTGGTCGTGACCACAGGTGCAGTGCTCGTCGTGATGATGGTGCTCGTGGTGGTCGTGACCGCAAGAACAATGGTCGTGGTGGTGATGCTCCTTCTCCAGTTCTGCCAATGCTGCTGCCAAAGTAGCCTTACCCTCCAGCGCCTCCACAATTTGTGCGCCGGTCAAATCTTCCCAAGGGGTTGTAATAATCGTAGCATTTTCGTTATGCTCCCGGAGCATAGCAACAGCATTATCCAGCTTCTGCTGAGGGATATTCCCAGTACGGGAGAGAATGATCGTAGAAGCAGTTTCAATTTGGTCATTATAGAACTCACCAAAGTTTTTCATATAGATTTTGACCTTGCCGGCATCCACAACCGCTACGGTGAAACCCAAGGTCACTTGGTCATTGGTTACTTTTTTGACAGCGCCAATCACATCAGACAGCTTGCCCACACCGGAAGGCTCAATGAGAATTCTATCCGGATTGTACTGGGCAATTACCTGGGTCAGCGCCTTTCCAAAATCACCTACCAGACTGCAGCAAATACAACCGGAGTTCATTTCCGTAATATTCACACCGGCATCTCGCAAAAAACCGCCGTCGATGCCAATTTCGCCAAATTCGTTCTCAATCAGCACCAATTTCTGCCCAGCATAGCTTTCAGAAATCATCTTCTTAATCAGCGTAGTTTTACCTGCGCCAAGAAACCCGGAATAGATATCAATCTTTGTCATAAAAACACCTTCTGAATAAAATAATATTTCTCATATTATAGCATTATATTTTCTGTTGTACAAGTCAAAAAATTATCTTCGACACATTTTCCTTTTATCCTCCGTAAGTTCGCGGTATTCTATGTTCAGGCGGATATTCTCCCCGAATGCGACAACCGCCAAAAACCGTCGCTGCAGGCTTTGCAGCGACGGTTTTCCATTTTATGCAGTTTAATTTTAAGTTTACAGAATGGGAATTAGCAGCATTTTACTTCCAGTCGGTTCACCATCTATTCCATTAGCAGCTTGAATGGCCTCCACCGACGAACCGGTATCCTTGGCAATATCCCATAAGCTGTCCTCGCCTGCCCGGCGCAAAATCAGACTGGGACGAGTCGGGTCCGGCTCGGAAATTTCACCTAGCTCCAAAGCAGTAACCATTTCCAGCCCTTTTTCCATTGTCACATTGGATTTCAGGCTTAATGGAGATTGCAGGCTTACCCCACCGGCACCAGGTGCGGCTGTAGGCGCTCCGTCGGGCTGTAGCAGCATTTCAAGCGCTACAGACGCATCTGCATTCATAGGCATATCGGACTGCCAGCGAGCTGTAGCAGTCTGCAGTTCCCCATCCGGGCTGTACCCCAAGATTTGGAAATTTCCGGCAAGTTCGGCAATCAGCTTATCCTCCTGACGGCGCACTGTGGGACTTTCCGGATAGAAGCTGACATCCACTACCCGAAGCATATCCTCTGATGCACTCTGTTGGGCAAGCACCGCCTCTTTCTGACTTTCCAGCACTGCAGGCAAGCGGAGCGTATCCACCTTTGGTGTTACCTCCCTGCGGACGGAATAGGCATCCTCTGTGAGCTCCAGCAGGTGGGTATCGTAGAGTGTATATTGACCGCTAATTCCTGCCTTTAAGCTCCAAGTATTTTCTTCACCGGGCTCCAATTCTAAATTGGTCACTGCAAAGGTAATATCGGCTTGGGTGTTGGGCTCGTAGTCCCGGCTTATTTGGGCGTATTGAGAGAAGGGTAAATCGAAATTCCAGCTATGAAGTTGGCCGTCAGCACCTAAGTACAACACACCGATATTGGCAACCCCTCGCAGAACCAATTTATCTGACACTACCTTCCACTCCGAAAGCGTGGGAAGCAACCAAAAACGCAGGATTTTCTCAGGGGGCACTTCCGTATTTGAGAACGGTATTTTCTCCTCTAAATAAAAGGATTTCTCCCCCGCTTCCACCGGCAGGCGTACCGGGTATGTATTTTTTAACACCTGAACATCCTTCGGCAGCTCACTTGGGGTATAAAACTCCATCTCGTCCGGCACAGTTGCATTGCCAAGCATTCCAATCGAAGCCCGGATCATCATCTTTCTGGCTGTCAGGGTTCTTGCATCCACACTGCGCAGCATAGGGATCACCTCTAAATTCCCGTCCCGGCCGGTGTCCGGAATATCCCAGGACTGCTGAAAGGGCAGCCAGCTTTCTATCTGCTGAACCCCAGAGCCGTCCTCTGGCAAATAGAGCACCCACACCATTACACCGCCGGTTACGCCGGCACTGCCGTTGTGCCACTCCTTACTTCGGATGATTACCTGCCCCCATGCGGATAGCACAGTGCCGATATCCGGCATTCCCTCCGGCAATCGAATCTCCTGCGTCTGCTCTTGGCTGAGGTATTGGTGGCATAGTTTTTTTAAGCACGGGATTACCGTTTTTTGAAACTGAATTTCCATAGCTGTCACTCCTTTGCTAATAGAGCCTATGCAAAGTAGGACAAGTTTATGCCTATCTTTTTTTCCAAATACTCCAACCGCAGATAATGATGCCAAAGCCAAAGCAGTGGGAGAAAAAGCCACCCTCCAACCAAATACCCACCAGCAGACCCAATCCAAATGCCATCATTATCGCCGCCCAAAAACAGTTTGGTCGGTACATAAAAACACCCCCTGCATACAGTGTATGCAAGGGGTATTTGATTATTAACCGCCTAAATAGGCCTTCTGTACCTGCTCGCTGGCGGCCAGCTCCTTGCCCGTACCGGACAACACAATGCTGCCATTTTCCAGAACATAAGCACGGTCAGAAATTGCAAGGGATTTACCTGCATTCTGCTCCACCAACAAGACGGTAGTACCGTCACGGTTGATGTCCTTAATAATCTCAAAAACCTGGTCAACCAGCAGTGGGGACAAGCCCATAGACGGCTCATCCAGCATCAACAGCTTGGGATGGCTCATCAGTGCACGGGACATTGCCAGCATTTGCTGTTCACCACCGGAAAGCGTTCCCGCAATCTGGTTGCGGCGCTCTGCCAGTCGAGGAAAGCGGGAATAAATAGACTCCAAATCGTCTTTGAACTTACTGCTATCCTTCATACTGTAAGCGCCCATCATCAAATTCTCATAGACTGACAGCTCCTGGAATATTCGGCGGCCTTCCGGCACCTGGGTCATACCCATATGCACAATTTTATGGCAAGGAGTTTTTGTGATATCCTGTCCGTTAAAGATAACGCTGCCGCTTTTCTTGGGTATCAGGCCTACAGTGCTTTGCATTGTGGTTGTCTTTCCGGCGCCGTTTGCACCAATCAGAGATACGATTTCTCCTTCGTTTACTTCAAAGCTGATGCCCTTTAAGGCGCAGATAACACCATAGTATACCGTAAGGTTATTTACTTCCAATAATGCCATAACTTAACCTCCGATGTACGCCCGGATAACTTCCGGGTCTTGCAAAGCTGTCTTTGTATCGCCCTGTGCAAGCATTGTACCAAAATTCAAAACGGTCAGCTCATCACAAAGACCGGACACAAATTTCATATCGTGCTCAATGAGCAAAATCGTCATGTCAAAATCATCCCGGATGGAACGGATTGTCTTAGCCAAGTCCTCCGTTTCCTGGGGATTCATACCGGCTGCCGGCTCGTCCAATAACAAAATTTTCGGATTGGTGGCAAGGGCACGGGCAATCTCCAGCTTTCGCTGTTTGCCGTAAGGCAGATTACAGGCAAGCGCATTTCGTTCCTCTTCCAAATCAAAGATACGAAGCAGTTCCTTCGCTTTTTCACGCATTGCCTTTTCTGTCTTGAAATAGCGAGGCAGACGAAGCAAAGATTCCAGCACGGAGCATCGAAACTCAGGACGGTTGTGCAATCCCACCATCACATTGCGGATAACAGTCATATTGTTAAACAGCCGGATATTTTGGAAGGTGCGGGCAATACCCTTGTGATTGATGGTCTCCTGAGAAAGTCCCTTAAGCTCCTCGCCGTCCAAATAGAATGTGCCTACTGTAGGCTTGTACACGCCGGTAAGCAGATTAAAAACCGTCGTCTTTCCGGCGCCGTTGGGGCCAATCAAACCGTATATTTGATTCTTACGGATCTGAATATCTACATTCTGAACCGCCTTTAAGCCACCGAAGGAAATACCCAGGCCTTTGGTTTCCAAAATGAATTCTGCCATCAGTCTTTCCCTCCTGTCTCTTTGTCGGGGTTAATATTCTGAGGTGTCACATCCACAGACAAAATCTCATCCATACTGATTTTAGTGGGAACCACATCCCACTTTGCCTTGTCATCCCGTCTATGGGCAGGGTCGTGTTTCGGCTTGAATACCTTGTTCAGCAGTGCGCTGATATTGTATTTTTCACGAGCTCCTGCCAATGCAGGCGCATTGTTGTAGATAACAATCGTAATCAAAATCAACGCATACAGCAGATCCTGTAGCACCGCCATCTCGCCAGTCAGCTTGGTGGGCAGCCAGGTATTCAGCCAGGTAATCAGTGCCGCAGAGATAATTGCTCCGTTTACGCTACCCATACCGCCCAGGACAACCATTACCAAAATCTCAATGGAATAGTTGTAATCAAATTTCAAGCTCTGAACCGTATAGTTGCTGTAGCTGTAAAGCACGCCTGCAACACCGGCCAAAGCTGCAGACATAATGAACGCAATCAGCTTGTACTTGGTAACATTCACACCGGTTGCTTTTGCCGCAATTTCGTTATCACGGATTGCCGTAACTGCTCTGCCGTGCTTGGAACGGATAAAGTTCTGCACAACCGCCAAGGTAATCAGAACCAGCACAAAAGCAATCAAAAACAAATACCGCTTGTCATAACGAGGGGTCGACAGACCCAAAGTGCCACCGAAGGTTTCATCCGAAGTATTCAAAAACAGAGATTTGACAATCTCGCCAAAAGCCAAGGTGACGATTGCCAAATAGTCACCTCTCAGCCGAAGCGCCGGAATGCCAATAATCACACCGCAAGCAGCCGCAGCAGCAGCGCCAGCCAACAGCGCAATTACAAAAACCAAAAGGTCATTTCCCATAACGGGCTGCAGAATAGCCGCGACCTTGCCTCCCAAATATGCACCAACGCACATAAAGCCGGCGTGACCCAGAGACAGTTCTCCCAAGAAACCAACTACCAGAGACAGAGAAACTGCAAGAATAATGCTAATAGACATCTTCTCCATCATAAACAGCAGAGAATTGTCAAAACGGTTACCCGTCAAGGTCATACCGCCAAACACAACGAAAAGTGCAGCGAACACTATGTAATTGATATAGTGGTTAAGCTTAAATTTTCCCAGTCTCATACCTTCTCCCTCCTCTTCTTACCAAGGAATCCTGTGGGTCGGACCAAAAGAATAATAATGAGGATAGAGAATTCGATTGCATCGGTGTAGGGTGCAATAGCGGAAATCTTATAGGAAATACTTTCCACCACACCCAGCAAAATACCGCCCAGCATAGCACCGGGAATAGAGCCGATACCGCCGATAACTGCCGCAGTAAACGCCTTGATACCGGGCATAGCACCCATTGTTGTGGATACAGAGGGGGCTTTCAGCAGATAGAAAAGGCCTGCCAGAGCTGCCAACGCAGAGCCAATGGCAAAAGTTACGGTAATAATACCGTCCACATTGATGCCCATAAGCTGCGCAGCAGCCTTATCCTCGGAAACAGCGATCATCGCTCTGCCCAAACGGGTATATTTGACAAACAGTGTTAAAATCACCATTACAACAATGGTAACCGCCAAAGTAACCAATGCAGAAATCTGCACGGTTGCGCCCCAAATCTTAATGGCGCCGAACTCATAAACAGTAACCATCTTGGTTGCGGAGCCGAAAATAATTTGGGCAATGCTCTGCAGCAGGTAACTGACTCCAATGGCGGTGATCAGCACTGCCAAAGGCGATGCGCCACGCAGAGGTTTGTATGCGATTTTTTCAATGGTAATGCCCAAAATGACACAGCCCACCACCGCAATCAAAATTGCCAGCAAGGGGTTTTTTGTCGCCATAAAGACATAGATCAAATAGCCGCCGATCATAATGACATCACCATGGGCAAAGTTCAGCATTTTTGCAATGCCGTACACCATGGTGTAGCCCAAAGCGATCATCGCGTAGATGCCGCCAAGACTCAGGCCATTGATCAGGGTTGACAAGATAACTTCCATAATAGTCCTCAGTTTTTCTTAAAACAATATTTTTCTTAGCACGACAACTGCACATACCGGCAAAATGCCGGTATGTGCAGCATAAAATACGGGCTCTATTTAGTTTACTTCCTTAATGACGTACTGGATAGCAGACTTATTAACATAGCCGGTAGCTTCCCACTTGATTTCAGCACCGGTAACAGCATCGGTAACCGTGTAACCGCCGGAGAACTGCTCCTTCAGGATGTCGCACATATCAGAAGCACTGATGGTCACATCGATCTTCTTGCCGGCATCCACTGCCTTTTGCATTGCGCCAACCAAGGCGTAAACGCAGTCATAAGCAGATGCGCCAAACTGGTTCAAAGTGTCTGCACCGAACTTTTCAACATACTTGTCGATAAATTCCTTAGCCTTGCCTTCGGTGGCCTTGGAGTTGAAGTGAGACAGCATAGTCACCTTCTGAGGAATTGTGGTGATATCGAAACCTTCCTGGCTGTCAATACCATCAAAGCCGTCGCAGCCGTAGTAAACGGCATCAGAGGCCAAAATGGACTTTGCCTGATCCATAAAGATGGATGCGGGCTGATAATAAGTAGGCATAAAGATAAATTTGCAGTCCTTCAGGGTGTCGATCTGGGTGCTGAAGTCAGTAGCACCGGCATTGGTGAAGGAGGTCTCGATGACAGTGACGGAAGCATCCAGATTCTTCATAAACTGCTGGAAGATGCCCTTGGAGTAGTCTTCATCGGACTTGTAGAAAGCACCGATGCTCTGGCCTGCCATGTTCTCGTTGACGAACTTAGCCGCAACTGCGCCCTGGTTGCCGTCAGCGAAGCACATCTGGTAAGCATTGTCAAATTCGGGAATCTTATCGCCAGAGGCAGAGGGAGTCAGGAAGAAGACATTATCTTCTTTAGACAGGTTCTTAAATTCCATACCCGGGCCGGTAGTAACAGTGCCCAAAGACAGCTGCATTCCCTGCTCCAGCATAGCGGAGTAGTTACCGGCAACCAAAGTTGCACCGTGCTTATCATCCATAGCCACCAGCTTAAACTTCACACCGTTGAAGCCGCCGGCAGCGTTGATCTCATCAACAGCCATCTGCGCAGCGTTTGCAACTGCAGTGCCGTAAATGGCAGCCTCGCCAGTCAAAGGACCGGAAACACCAATCACAAATTCTGTGTTGTTGGCTGCATAGTTCGTACCGGCATCGCAGCCTGCAAACAGGCCGATTGCCATCATGACAGCCAATGTCATTGCAACAAATTTTTTCATAATTAAAAATCTCCCTTCGTAAGCTTTCCAGCTTACCTATTATTTTGGATGTGCTCATTGTATCTCTTGCGCGCACATTTGTCAACCACAAAAATACACCAATTTCAACTCTCCTTGAAATTTCTTTTTTGTATAATCCGTACAAAGTGTATAAAAATCAGGGGGTTTTCCCACCCAAAACATCCTTACACGCCGCCAAAACTTTAGAAATAATGGGAATACAGACCTCCCGACCGTAGCCGGCATCCTCCACAGAAGCAATAAATGCAAGAGGATATTCCTCATCGCAGACAAAGCCTGCCAGCATAGCATTGGGCTTTTTGTCGCCACCGACCTCAGCAGTGCCGGTTTTTGCGCATACCGTTAGACCCGGAAAGTTCTTGCTTCCGTATTTATCCTTCACATTAAAGCCCATAAATTCCTGAAGCTTTTTTGCTGTGGATGCGGACATAATCCGGTCTAATTTGGTTGTCCGTGCCTGATAGGACGGAATCCCATCAGAAGAAATCTTACTCACCAAATAAGGCGCTACACCTCTGCCGTCTCCGGCAATTGCCCCCACAAAGGTCATAAAGGCGCAGGGGTTCACCAGATTTGTGTATTGTCCCACACCACTCCAGGCAATGCTGTAGGTGGAGGCATCCTCCAAATTGAAATTACCCTTACCCGTGGTAATTCCGTCAAAGCTGAGGCTTTGGGTCACACGAAACTGCTCTACATACCGGGTCATCGTCTCCTCGCCAAGCTGCTGGGCAATTTGGGCAAAGGCGCAGTTGCAGGAGTTGCGAAAGGCTTTTTTTACATCCTGCTTTCCGTGCTTGTCCTCACAGGTCACCTTGTCTGCGCCAATGGCGTAACTTCCGGTGCAAGAGAATTTCTGCTCCAGAATATCGGGAATGGATTCCAATGCCGCCGCCAGCGTCACAATTTTGAAAATAGAGCCGGGAATATAGGCAGATTGGGTAAAACGATTGATATACATACCCTCCAAAGGCGTTTGGGGTACATTATCAGGGTCAAAGGTAGGGGTTGTCACTGCGCACAGCAGAGCGCCGGTTTTATAGTTATACACACCAACCGTTCCCTTATAATCTCCCATCGCCTCCAAGGCAACTGTCTGAACATAAGAAGAAAGAGTCAGTTCTGCTGTTCCTCCGGTTGTGCCATAGGCATATACACCGTTTAACAGGTCAAAACCGGCTAACTCACCGGCATAATAGGACAACGCCGGTGCTGAAATACTACCTCCCCGGTCACCTAACCAGTGCACCGTAGAAAGGCGGACAGCCTCTGCCTGAGCATAGGTTCTGCTGTTGCTCAAATCCAAAAGCAGATTCCCATCCCTGTCACATATCACACCGCATCCAATGTTTCCGCCATTATACACATGCGGAGAGCCGGCAAAGATTGCCCAATCCCCTGCCTGGGTGATGTACTCAAACAGGAAAAAGCCCAAGCCGATTAAAAGAAGCAGAGCAAGCAATATCGCAATATAGGCACGGCCTGCAATTCTATTCATCCTCATCCCCTCCTTTTTTCGCCAAGCGGACAGCAAAGCTGGCGTTCTGCCGGGTGTCGGCGGCCTTGATAAAGGCCAGAAGTCCCCAGGAGCAGAGCATACTGGAACCTCCGTTGGATAAAAATGGGAAGGTCACACCGGTTAGCGGAACTACATCCACTGTGCCCAGTGCATTGAGAATTACCTGCACCAGCATAATGCTAGCGGCTGTGCAGGCGCTGATGGTATAGAAGCTGCTACGGCCCACTGCCGCAGAACGAACGCAAAAAAGCGCCAGTGCCACTACAGACAAAATAATAAGGATTGCTAAAATCAGGCCCCATTCCTCGCACACCGTAGCAATGGCCACATCGGAATCTGCTGCAAAAACGTGCTTCATCCACCCCTTGCCGGCACCCAAACCCAAAAGACCGCCGGATGCCATACACATCAGCGACCTTGTCTGTTGGTAGCCTCCCTCCAGGGGTACTTCCCAAATGTGCCGCCAGGTGGCAAATCTTCGCATAGCGTGAGGGGCAATTTTTAATGCCACCACACCGGCAAAGCCCAAGGATGTGCAGGCAAGGGCAATGGTGCCCACACTGCCGGAACGCATATAGGCAATCACCAAAAAGGCACAGAAGAAAATCAGCGCTGTACCAAAATCGTTCATCAGCGCCAAACAACCGCAGATAAAGGCAGAATAGGCAATAAAAGAAAACAGGTTACGACGGCTCACAATTCTGTCCATAGCAGAAGCGCCCACATATACAAAGCAAACCTTAGACAATTCAGAGGGCTGAATGGAAAGTGAGCCGATGACCAGCCAGTTCTTTGCGCCGTAGTACTCTCTGCCAAATACCAGGGTAATGAGCAAAAAGCCAACACCGGCAACGGCTGCAAAATACCGGAATTTCTTTGCCCGTTCCAAATCCCGCAAGGACCAGCCAACAACCAAAAACAGCACAATACCCATAATCAGAGCGATCATCTGTTTCAGGGTTTCGCCAGGGTCTACGGTGGCAATTACCGCCATACCCATAGTGGTTAGGAAAAACGCTATGGTCTCCACCTCGAAGGAGGTGCGGCGAATACAGACATAGAAAAGAAGCAATGCCCACTGGCAAGCCATAACGCCGCCAAAGCCTATCAGGATTTCTTTGGCATTTTCGCCGCCGTTTCCCAGCAAAAAGCCTACGGAGCAGAGAATTTGAAACACGGTCAAAAGGAACAGATTGGAGAAGCTGCAAAAAATGGTAGAGGCCTTTGTGCGCAGCTTCGCCAGCTTTTGCTCCTGCCGATGGGATATGGGCTGCAGGGTCATTTTTACGCCGCCGATGGAAATTACATCCTCATTCTCCAGCGCCCGAATTTTTACCCGTTTTCCGTTGACATACACACCGTCTTTGGAGGAGGCGTCTGCGATAGACCAGCTCCCGTCATCATATCGGGTTAAAACACCGTGACTGCGGGATACAGTGGGAAAGTCGATGACAATGTCACTGCGTTTGCTTCTGCCAATCACATTCTCCCAGTGGGTCACAGGAAGCTTCCGGTCATCTTCTAAGCGTAGCCACGCCCAAATTTCCGGTTCTCTGCGAAAGGTAAGCAGTGGCTTCATGCACCGAAACAGCAACACAAAAACCAAAACAGGCGCAACATACCGCAAACAAGCCGTAAACACACGGATGTAGACGGGATCTGCATAAAAAAGCGCAGAAACAAAATCCAACACAGTCACCTCCTTTATCCTAATTTTGTCAGATTATTTTTCCAAGCTGCGAAGCAGTGCAATTTCCTCAGCGTAGCCGGGAAGTTCGTTGGGAGTCTCCAAAATCATAGGCAGGGTTTTTAGATAAGGGTGGTTGACAATCCGTTCAAAGGCTGCCAAGCCCAAATTGCCCTGGCCAATCAGCTCGTGTCTGTCCTTATGGCTGGAGAAAGGATTTTTAGAATCGTTTAGGTGGAGGGCTTTCAGTCTGGAAAGTCCCACAACCCGGTCAAACTCAGCCAAGACACCGTCCAGGTCATTGATAATATCATAGCCACCATCGTGAACATGACAGCTATCCAGGCACACACCCACATTATCACTACCCACGCCATCAATAATTGCTTTCAATTCCTCAAATTTTCCGCCAATTTCACTGCCCTTACCTGCCATCGTCTCCAAAAGAACCGTCACCGGGTAGCCGGGTTCCAAGGCTTTTTTCAGAGCATCGCAAATTTGGGAGATACCGGTGTCCACACCTTGTCCTACATGGCTTCCGGGGTGAAAATTATAAAAGTTACCGGGCAGAGCCGCCATCCGGCGCAAATCGTCACAAAGCACACTGCAGGCAAAGTCCCTTGCCTCAGGCTGGGCTGTACATAAATTCATAGTATAAGCACCGTGAGCAACCAGCTTTCCAAAGGACGCATCCTGCAAGGCTTTCACTGCCTTTTCGCTGTCTATCGGGTCTTCCTTTCTTGCCTGACTGCCCCGGGGATTCCGGGTGAAAAATGCAAAGGTGTTTGCTCCGATAGACTGTGCTGTTTTTACCATTTCCAGGTTGCCGCCACTGGCAGACAAGTGACATCCAAGATAGAGCATAGTCTGCGCCTCCTTTTTTGTGGGTATCATATCATATTTTTACCAAGAATGCAAATTTTCTCTTTCCTTTTCTGTCCAAAATATGGTATAATTTTATAAAACATACAGGAGGTGCTGGATATGCCGAAATCAGACAACCAAAAGTTGAAAATTCTTTATATTTTGGATTATTTGGAGCGAAATTCCCGGGAGGACCATCCTATCCGGGCCAATGAGCTGATTGCTATGCTGGACAGGGAGCACAACATTGCCTGTGAACGAAAAACCATCTACTCCGATATTGCCGCCTTGCAGGATTACGGTGTAGATATCATCGCTGTGCCCGGCAAAAACGGCGGCTATTACATTGGCACACGAAATTTTGAGCTTCCGGAGCTGAAGCTGTTGATTGATGCGGTGCAGTCCAGTCGGTACCTGACTGAGAAAAAGTCCAGAGAACTAATTGAAAAACTGTGTCAGCAGTGTAACGAACAGGACGGAAAGCTGATGCGCAGAAATATACTTATCTCCGGCCGGGTCAAGAGTATGAATGAAACCATTTACTATTCTGTGGATGCCATTCAGGAGGCCATTACGCAAAACAAACAAATTTCTTTCCGGTATTTCGACTGGGATTTAGGTGGCCAGCGCCGTTACAGAGAAAAAGAATACCTGGCAAGTCCCTATGGGCTTTGCCAGGATAACGAAAACTGTTATTTACTTGCTTTCTCGGAGCGTCACGGTGTAACCTCCTACCGGGTGGACAGAATGACGGATATCCGTCTGACAAAGGACAATCGGATACCCTGCACCGAGCTTACCGGAAAGGCCTTGACACAGCACGCAAATCGGCTGTTCCAGATGTATTCCGGTAATACTGTGGATGTGAAAATGCAATTCCACAGAAGTCTTATCAATGTTGTCATTGACCGCTTCGGAAAAGACACGATGCTTATTCCTGACGGTGAAGAGCATTTCAACTTTACCGTGCCGGTGGCTGTCTCCCCTATGTTTTTAAGCTGGGTCATCGGATTTGGCAATAAAGCTAAAATTCTTTACCCCCAATCCGTGATTGACGAATGTAAAAAGCTATGTCAGGCAACCCTTAGTCAGTACTAAGACGCACAGAGGATAAAATACTTTGCCAGGTTTGTGCCAAATCGCCGGCTGTGCTAAACGGTGCCATAACTGTCACCGCATAATGATACACCCCGTCGTCCAGTATCGTGCCTCTGGCAACCTGGTCTTCCCCTTCTCCGGCAGAAGCCCACACGCAGTCATACTGCTTTAGCTGCTCTACCTCCCTTTCCATAAGGGTTAGCTGTTCCCGGGTGAATCCGGTTACGGTCTGCAGCGTCTGATCCAAACTGCCTCCGGGCAACGTCTGGACCGTGACGCAGTAGCCGTCGCAAAGGTACAGCTTTCCTCCGTCGCTGTTTTCCATTGTGGCCACGGCCGCGCCTTTCGGCAGCGTCAGTTCAACTTGTTGCATATTTGCCATCACCGGTGTGTCCATCGTGTCAGAGACTGTCTCCAGCATCCTTTGACCGGAGCAACCGGATAACAGCAGAATAATCGCTAAAATACATATGAGTTTTTTCATATTCATCCCTCCTGAAAGGAGCTTCCCATGAAGCCGCTTCTTATTTACCTGTTACTAATCAATGCTGTTGGGCTTGTGCTTATGCTTACAGATAAGCATAAGGCAAAAAATAATTTATGGCGCATTCCGGAACGGGTACTGCTTTGGGTAGCATTTTTCGGCGGCAGTTTGGGTAGTCTTTTGGGAATGTATATTGCTCGGCACAAGACAAAGCACCTGGTCTTTAATCTTCTAATTCCTGTGTTTCTGCTGATACACAGTGTTTTACTTCTGTTGATTTGGAAATAAATTACACCCCATTTGTTCGCACAAATGGGGTGTTGTCACATTATCTGCCTTTTATCAGTTCTTCAGCGCAGAGCATACCGTCAATGGCGGCAGACATAATGCCGCCGGCATATCCGGCACCCTCTCCTGCAGGGTAAAGCCCGGATAGATTAACCGATTGCATTTGGTCATTGCGCAAAATGCGTACCGGTGAGGAGCTGCGTGTTTCCGGCGCAGTCAGCACCGCATCCGGGTTTGCAAAGCCTTTTAGCCGGTTATCCAGTTGGGTAATGGCTTCTTTAAGAGGTGTGGTAATTTTTTCCGGCAGAACCCCGTGCAGGTCGCACCAGGTTACACCGGGACGGTAGGTAGGCTGTACCTGACCGGGGCCGTCACTGGGCTTTCCCTTCAGGAAATCCCCTACCCTTTGCGCCGGGGCAAAATAATTGCCACCGCCTGCAAGAAATGCTTTTTCTTCCAATTCCTCCTGCCATTTCACACCGCCCAAAGCGCCTTCATAGGGAAAATCTTTGGGATTGAGGGTGACCAGCAGTGCAGAATTGGCATTTATTCCCTCCCGGTCAGCGTAGCTCATACCGTTGGTCACCAATCTTCCCTCTTCCGAGGCTGCGGCCACCACATATCCACCGGGGCACATACAGAAGGTATATACCGTTTCGTTGTCCAGGTGCGTCACCAGCTTATAGTCCGCCGGGGGTAACACAGGATTTTCTGCGCCGTATTGGGCTATATTGATATTTTCCTGCAAATGTTCAATCCGCACGCCCATGGAAAATGGCTTGGGCTCCATAGGAATGCCTGCATTTTCCAGCATTCGGAAGGTATCTCTTGCACTGTGACCAATGGCAAGAATTACCTGGCGGCAGGAAATCGTTTCATCTGCCACCATTACACCGCAAATTTTTTGATCTTCACAGCAAATTCCCGTAACCTGGGAGTTAAACCGAACTTCTCCGCCTAAGTCTATAATCGTTTTGCGGATATTTTGTACCACCTGCAAAAGCACATCCGTTCCCACATGGGGCTTGGCATCAAAAAGAATATCCTCCCGGGCGCCGTGGGCTACGAACTGCTCCAATATCCAGCCGATACGGGGATTGTTCACTCCGGTATTTAATTTTCCGTCGGAAAATGTACCGGCGCCCCCTTCCCCAAATTGCACATTACTTTTCGGATCCAAATTACCGGTAGCAAAAAATTTCTCCACCTTTTGGTGTCTGGTTTGAGCTTCCTCTCCCCGTTCCAGCACCAAGGGCTTCATTCCGGCCTTTGCCAGCACCAAAGCAGCAAACATTCCGGCAGGGCCAAAGACCACAACTACCGGACGGTTTTCTTGTGCTGCCACCGGCTTTGGAAGCCGATAAAAGGATACCGGGGCAATCTCCGCCTTTTTACAACCGCTTCGGCGGATAATCTTCTCCTCACAACCCTCTACCGCCACATCCACGGTATAGACAATCCGCACATCCGGTTTTTTCCGGGCATCCACACTGCGCTTTACAATTTTCAGATTATGGATTTTAGAATTGGGAAGCTTCAGAAGCTTAGAGGCCTCATATCCCAGCTGTGCCACATTATGCTCCGGAGGCAGAGAGATTTCACGAATTTGAATCATAGGCCTTCCTTTCCGGCACTGCGTCCAGCTAAATAACCGGAGCTCCAAGCCCACTGCAGATTATATCCGCCACAATCTCCGTCAATATCCAGCACCTCACCGCAGGCATACAGGCCGGGGATCAGCTTGCTTTCCATTGTTTTCTCGTCAAACTCTCTTGTATAGACGCCTCCGGCTGTAACCTGGGCGCTGTCCATTCCCATAGGCTCATCCAAAGAAATTTCAAACTTCTTCACAGCCAGGCAAACTGCCTTCAATTCCTCTTGGGTCAGTTCCCTTGCCAGCTTTTTATCCCGGACACCGGCAGCTCTTGTCAGCACCTTGCCCAAACGGTTATGGAGAATTCCGGTCAGCAGTTCCTCTGCCGGAAGGTTTGTGTTGGTTCTTTTTGTCAGCAGTGCCAGCAGCCCCTCACAGGAGATATCCGGCAAAAAGTCCAACCGGGCACACCACAAGCCAGCACCGTAGCAGGCATCCCGGGACACCTCAAAAATCACAGGTCCGGACAGACCGTAATCGGTAAACTGGATTTCACCGGTGCTTTGAGAAAAGACAGAATCATCCCGCAAAATCTCCACTAAGCAATTACACCGCACGCCTTTCAGGGCGGCGACCCCGTTCCAGTTGGTTTTCAGTTGCACAAGAGCCGGGCGCAGACGGGTGGATTTATGACCAAGCTTTCCCAAAAGCTTATAGCCTGCCATAGAACCGCCCAGTTTTGTACCTGCCAAACCGCCACAAGCAATAATCAGCTTATCGCAATAGACAGCCGTTTCCCCGTTGTCTACCAGGAAACCCTCCCGGTCCTTCCGGATTTTCTGCACATCAAAGCCAGTATGCAGGGTGATATTTTCCTTATCCAGCGCAAAACGCAGCACATCCACCACAGAATTTGCCTGATCCGAGTAGGGATACACCCGTCCGGATTCTTCGGCAACGGTATAAAGTCCCAAATCCGAAAACCATTGCAATGTCTTTTCAGGGCTCATCTGCTCCAAAGCATATTGGCCAAAAGACGCATCCTCTCCGTGATAGCCCTTTATCCCTGCGTGAAGGTTTGTTAAATTACATCGCCCGTTGCCGGTTGCCAAAAGCTTTTTTCCCACCCGGGACTGCCGTTCAAAAATTTCAATGCGGTGATTGCGATTTTCCGAAGCAGCCAAAGCCGCCGCCATTCCGGATGCACCTGCACCGATAATACCGATAATCATACCTGTCACCTACTTTCTGCGCCCATTATAACCGATAATCCTCACTGAAACAAGAAAAACTTCCTTGCAAAGAAAAAATCCTATGATATAATACCATAGGTGAAGAAAATGGATAGACAAAATATCGACAAAATTGCCCAAACGCCGGAGGACAAGGTTTTGCTTGCCAAACTTTGGGATAAAATCCAAACCGGCATCCGGAAAAATATTCCTGCCAACACCTGTTACCTCTCCCTGCGTGAGCAGGAATTGGCTCGGTTTCTTTTTGGCGATGTGGAGGGTCTGCACTTTTGGGGCGGTTACTCTCTTGCTGAACGAAAAATGCTGGTGTATCTTCCGGATTATCTGGATAAGAGCTATTTGGAGGAAGCCCCGGCCGTCTGTATCCGGGCCACCTTTTATGAAGGAGACAGCTCCACTCACCGGGATTTTCTAGGCGCTTTGATGGGCGCAGGTATCGCCCGGGAAGCTGTGGGTGATATTTTGGTGGGCAAGGGCACCTGCGATTTCTTCATCACAGAAGAAATTACCCCCTATATTCTGCAAAGCTTTGAAGGTGCCGGGCGTACCAAGGTTAAGCTACAGCAAATTTCTTTGCCGGATGTGGCAGTGCCCACTCCGGAAACAAAGGAAATCCGGGACACTTTGGCATCGTTACGGCTGGATAGTGTGATTTCCTCCGGATTTCGTGTCAGCCGCACAGTGGCCTCCGGGCATATTGCCGCAGGAAAAGTCGCTGTTAATGGGCTTCCCTGGGAAAAGCCGGATAAGCTTGTGGAGGAAGGCGCCACTATCAGCGTTCGGGGTTTGGGAAAAATTTGTCTAAAATCCGTCAACGGTCAGACGAGAAAAGGCCGTATTTCCGTGGTCATAGACCGCTATGTGTGAGGTATTGTAATGGATATGAATGCAGTTATCGCCAGAATTAACGAACTGGCAAAGAAAGCAAAAACCCAGGGTCTTAACAAGGAAGAACTTGCAGAAAGAGATAAGCTCAGAAGAATTTATATTGACTCTGTCAAAGCCAGTCTGACCGGTCAACTGGATAACACCTATTTGGTTAATCCCGATGGCTCCAAGGAAAAGCTGGAGAGAAAGCCCAAGTCTTGACATTTCCCCGAGGAAATGCTATGATTACCCCTGCACGGAGAGTTGTCCGAGTGGTTTAAGGAGCTAGTCTTGAAAACTAGTGATACCGCAAGGTACCGTGAGTTCGAATCTCACACTCTCCGCCAAAAAAGCACTTGCCTCGGCAAGTGCTTTTTTCCGTTTTCAAAAATCGCATTTACCCTTGACAAACAGGTGTAGCTATGCTAGAATACTTTGGCGTAAGTAAATAATTCTTTTATTCGGAGTGATACCCAAGAGGCCGAAGGGGCTCCCCTGCTAAGGGAGTAGGCGGTCAAAAGCCGCGCGAGGGTTCAAATCCCTCTCACTCCGCCAACGAAATCCGGTTAGGAAATTAGTCCTGACCGGATTTCTTCTTTGTTTTCGGCACTTTTGAGGGATAAAAGTTAGGAATGCCTTGAGGTGGTTTTTCTTTTTCCCTTACATTTTCCCTTATAGCTCCAAAATACCCTTGATATAGGCCTCCATTCGGATTGCACTGGCCTCCTGCATTTGGTTGGTCACGTGGCCATAAACATCCAAAGTAAAGGCTGCGGTGGCATGGCCAAGGTTGCCTTGAACGGTTTTAATGTCATCTCCAGAACGCAGAGAAGCTACTGCGTAACTATGCCGGAGATCGTGGAATCTTGCATCTGGCCTGCCAATGGCTGTGACAATTTCTTTGAAATGTCTTACCACGGTCTGCGGAATCAGATTTCCCCCCAACTCATTTGTAAAAACCAAATTAAGAGGATTGGACCAAGCTGCTCCTGCTTTCTCCTTGTGCTCATACTGCTGGAGCTTTCTGTCTCTCAGCAACTGCATAACCCAAGGGGCTGGCTGGATTCGACGCGGTTTATCATTCTTCAG
>JAZOME010000018.1:0-45694 GCA_045653685.1 Faecousia sp. | reverse complement strand
GGCGAGCTGACCAATGAAAAGCTGGGCGAAATGTTCTATTTCTTTGAGCTGGCCTGTGGCGTTTCTGCCTATATGCTGGGTGTCAACCCCTTCAATCAGCCCGGCGTGGAGTTCTATAAGCGCAATATGTTCCAGCTTTTGGGCAAGCCTGGTTACGAGGCGTAAAAATTTCTTTATAAATATACTAACAGATAACTGCCGCTTTTTCAACACCTAAATCAATCTTTTTTAAATTTCGTAGCCGGGCTTGCCCAAAAGCTGGAACATATTGCGCTTATAGAACTCCACACCGGGCTGATTAAAGGGGTTAACACCCAGCATATAGGCGGAAACACCGCATGCAAGCTCGAAGAAATAGAACATTTCACCCAGCTTCTTGCCGTATTCAATGCAAACCACATCGCCCTGAGCATTGGCTACAGCCTCGTTGATGGCGTTGATCAGTCTCTTGGTTTTGCCCGAACCCTTCAGGCCCATAATAATTTGAATCATAGGAAACTCCTCCTTTGCTCTCCAGCTCTTAGCTGTACTATAATTTTATCAGTTCTTGCTGGATTTTTCAACAACTATTTGTAAAAAATAAATATTTTTTACACTTCGTAGCCGGGTTTGCCCAAAAGCTGGAACATATTACGCTTATAGAATTCCACACCGGGCTGGTTAAAGGGATTTACGCCCAGCATATATGCGGAAACACCGCAGGCCAGCTCAAAGAAGTAGAACATCTCGCCCAGCTTCTGATTTGTAAGCTCACCCATATCCATAGTGATAACCGGCACGCCGCCGTCTACATGGGCAGCCAATGTGCCAAGGAAGGCCTTCTCGTCCACAAAGTCCAGAGTCTTGCCCTCCAGGTAGTTCAGGCCGTCCAGGTTCTTGTAGTCACCGCCGATGGTGAGCTTTGTTTCCGGAGCGTCAAAGCGAACCATTGTCTCAAAAATATTCCGTTCGCCCTGCTGAATCATCTGACCCAGAGAGTGCAGGTCGGGAGTAAATTCTGCGGTCACCGGGAAAATGCCCTTACCGTCCTTGCCTTCGCTTTCGCCAAAGAGCTGCTGCCACCAGCCGCCCATCATCTTAAAGCCCGGCTCGAAGGACTCCAGAATTTCCAAACACTTGCCCCGGCGGTACAGCAAATTCCGGGCTGCCACATACAGCCACACCGGGTTCTCAAAGAAACGGATATCGGAAATCTTCTTTGCTACCATGGCACCGGCCACAACCTCCATAGGGTCAATACCGGCCACAGCCATAGGCAGAAGGCCTACTGCAGTCAGCACGCTGTAGGGGCCCCCCACATTGGGGGGGATAACAAAGGTTTCCCAGCCTTCCTCGTCTGCCATCTGCCGCAGAGCACCCTTGGCAGGGTCGGTAATGGCGTAGGTGCGAGCCTTTGCGCCTTCTGTGCCGTATTTGCGCTCAAGCAGCCAGCGCAGTGCCCGGGTAGCGATGGCAGGCTCGGTGGTCGTGCCGGACTTGGAGATAATGGCGATGGAGAAATCCTTGCCCTCCAAAAGACGCTGCAGCTCGTTCCAATGCCGGGTGGACAAAGTGTTTCCGGCGTAGTAAATCTGGGGATTGCCCTTGCCCTTGCCAATGTTGTGATTTGCTCCCTGCATCAGCTCAATAGCAGCACGGGGGCCTAAGTAGCTTCCGCCGATACCGATCACCACAAACACATCGGAGGTCTCACGGATGCGCTTTGCGGCGGCACGAATGCGGCGGATTTCCTCGGTCTCCTCCGCCACAGGCAGATCCAGCCAGCCCAGAAAATCATTACCCTCGCCACTGCCTTCGGACAGCGTCATATGGGCATCAAAAACCTCTTTCTCTGTGGCCAGCAGGTTAGGCAGGGAGAGTTCTCCCCAAACATGAGAAATGTCAACTTTAATCATAATTGTCAATCCTTTCTTGATATGTAAGTTATATGTTACAGCAAAATTGGCAGAAACGCAAGAGAAGAAAAGAAAAAACTTATAGCAATTTTAGGTAACTATATGTATAATGTAAGAAAATAAAGGGAGGGAAAAAGATGAAATACGGTTTCGGTGTGGATTTGGGCGGCACGACGGTAAAAATTGCCTGGTTCCGGGAAGATGGTACCATGCTTGACAAATGGGAAATCCCTACAGTAACAGAAAATGCGGGAAAACGAATTTTGCCGGATATCGCCAATTCCCTGCTTGCTTATCTGAAAGAAAACAACATCCCCAAAACGGATGTGCTGGGCATCGGCATCGGTGTGCCCGGCCCGGTGCGCCCGGATGGTACGGTAAATAAATGTATTAACCTGGGCTGGGGCGTATTGAATATTGAAAAAGAGCTGGAGGGTTTAACCGGCCTTTCCGTAAAAGCCGGAAATGACGCTACTGTGGCGGCTTTGGGCGAATACTGGAAGGGCGGCGGCGCCGGATGCCAAAATATGGTGTTTATCACCTTGGGTACCGGTGTTGGCGGCGGTGTTATTGTGGGCGGCAAGGCTATTCTTGGCGCACACGGTGCCGGCGGCGAAATCGGCCATATGGTATTAAATCCTAAGGAAACGGAACGCTGTAACTGTGGCAAAAAAGGCTGTGTGGAGCAGTACTGCTCTGCCACCGGTATTGTTCGCCTGGCAAAAAGCTACCTGGCAGAAACCGGTTGCGCCTCTTCCCTTTTGGAGCTCCCGGATTTTACCTGCAAGGATGTATTTGATGCAGCCAAAGCCAAAGATGTGGCGGCAGAGAAAATTTTACAGCAGATTTATGACTATTTAGGCCAATTTTTGGCCAATGTATGTAATGTAGTAGACCCAGAGGCTGTCGTGCTGGGCGGCGGCGTCAGCAAGGCAGGACAGCCCCTTTTGGAAGGTGCGGAAAAAGCATTCTCCCAATATGTGTTCCACGCTGTGCAGCCGGTAAAATTCCTGCTGGCAACCTTGGGAAATGATGCCGGCGCCTACGGTGCTTTCCGGTTGATTTTGGATAAGGAGTAAATTATGGATTATAGCGCACTGTTTAAGCTTAGCTACGGTCTTTTTGTGCTTACCGCCCGGGAAGACGGCTTCGACAACGGCTGTATTATCAACACAGCTATGCAAATTACCGACAATCCTGTGCAAATTATCATTGGTATCAATAAGCAGAACCGTACCCACGATATGGTGAAAAACACCGGGATTTTCAATCTTTCTGTGCTGTCTCAGGATGCCGTGTTCTGGATTTTCCAGCATTACGGCTTCCAGTCCGGTTGGGATGTCAATAAGTTTGAGAACTTGCCGGAGGTCCGCACGGAAAACGGCATTCGCTACACAGAGGGCTGTTCCAATGCAGTCATTAGCGGCAAGGTGATTTCCACGGTGGATTGCAATACCCACACTTTGTTTGTGGCAGAGGTCACCGATGCAAAAATTCTTTCCGATGTGCCCAGCGTGACCTATCAGTATTACTTCGACCACATCAAGCCCAAGCCCCAGCCTGAAAAAAAGACAAGCTGGGTGTGCAAAATTTGCGGCTATGTCTACGAAGGAGAGGAATTACCGGCAGATTTCATCTGCCCCTGGTGCAAGCACGGTGCACAAGACTTTGAAAAACAATAAAAAGAAACGGCCCTGCATAAAGCAGGGCCGAACATTTTTAATTAGCAGCCGAAACCGCAAATCTGGCTGAGAATCTGCCAGATGGAGTTACAACCGGTGTTGCAATTGGTATTACAAGAGAAGAAGAACATCTTGCTGACCTCCTTTTCAGAATTTGTCTCGCGAGGACAATTGGATTGTAACCGATTTGTAACTATTTATCAAGCGGTAAGTTCTTCCATTTGCCTACCTCTCAGTCTGTCCTGAAGATTGGGATAGAAATAAACTTGGCGTCCTTTCATAAAAGAACGCCAAGTTTTGGTACGGGCGACAGGACTTGAACCTGCACGGTTACCCATTGGAACCTAAATCCAACGTGTCTGCCAATTCCACCACGCCCGCATTTATTAAGTTTACTGTGGCAGACTTGTATGTCTGCCAATTCCTCCGTTTGCGGTGCCCGGCTGAAACATCGCCTGACGAAGCAGGCTCGTTTCCTGCCGACCGCAGCACACGCTTTTGCTCTGCTTCTTCTGCCACCGGCAGCGCAGAGCAACGCGGCCACGCCCGCATTTTATGAAATTTCAGGAAATTTTTCTGCGACTATGTCTGCATTGGTGTTATTCTAGCACGAGAGCAAAAAACTGTCAATGCGAATTGTGCCGGGCCGTAATTTTTTTCTGCATTTTTCCTTGACTTTCCTCGTTCTTATGAGTAAAATAGATTTTGGTATAGTGTACACTGCCAAAATTGGCGTGTTTCATTTTATAACCCGGCATGAACCGAGGTTTGCGTTTATCGCCTGATGGCGTTTATTTGTGCAAAATATTCTACAACTGAACACATGAGGCTGTTGCGCTCACCTCTTATGCTATGAGAATTCAAACAAGGAGGTGTGCAAAAAGATTATGGAATTTGAATTGTATCATATTCTCTTCATTGTCCTTGGTGCAGTTTTGGGTCTGGTCATTGGTATTGCAGTTGGCAATGCTATGCGTAAGCGCTTTGCAGAGCGTGAGATTGGCAACGCAGAGCAGGAGGCCACCCGGCTGATTAACGAAGCTATCCGTAGCGGTGAGAACCGCAAGAAGGAGCTGCTTCTGGAAGCAAAGGACGAAATCCATAAATCCCGCACAGAGTACGAGAAAGAAGCGAAAGAACGTCGCGCTGAGCTGACTAAGCAAGAGCGTCGACTGCAGCAGAAGGAAGAAACCCTGGATAAGAAATCCGAAGCCTTTGAAAAGAAGGAAGAGGAGCTGGCCCGTCGTATGACCGAGGTGGCCGCCGCCAAGGAGGAAGCCGAGGCTGTAAAGAAGGCACATTTGGCAACCCTGGAGCAGATTTCCGGTTTGTCCCAGGAGCAGGCAAAGCAGTTCCTTCTGAAAACCGTGGAGGAGGACATCCGCCACGAAACCGCAATGAAAATCAAGGAAATCGAGCAGCAGGTGAAGGACGAGGCAGACGAAAAGGCACGGGAAATTATTTCCCTGGCTATTCAGCGTTGTGCCGCAGACCACGCTGCGGAAGCTACCGTTTCCGTGGTGCCTCTGCCCAACGATGAGATGAAGGGCCGTATCATCGGCCGTGAGGGTCGGAACATCCGCACCCTGGAGACCATCACCGGCGTTGATTTGATTATTGACGATACGCCGGAAGCCATTACCGTTTCCAGCTTTGACCCGGTGCGCCGGGAAATTGCCCGTCTTGCCCTGGAGAAGCTGATTGTAGACGGCAGAATTCACCCCACCCGTATTGAGGACTGCGTAGAAAAGGCCCGTAAGGATGTGGACAGAACCATCCGCGAAGAAGGCGAGCGTGCTTGCCTGGAGACCGGTGTCCACGGCCTGAACCCGGAGCTTGTGAAGGTTTTGGGTCGGCAGAAGTACCGTACCTCTTACGGTCAGAATGTGCTGAACCACTCTATGGAGGTTGCCCATATCGCCGGCCTGATGGCTGCAGAGCTGGGCGTGGATGTGACTCTGGCAAAGCGTGCAGGTCTTCTGCATGACTTGGGTAAGTCCATTGACCACGAGGTAGAGGGCAGCCACGTACAGTTGGGTGCGGATTTGGCCCGGAAGTACAAGGAAAACCCCGTCATTGTCAATGCCATTGAGGCACACCACGGAGATGTGGAGCCCAAGACCATTATTGCGGTGTTGGTGCAGGCTGCGGATGCTGTTTCTGCTGCCCGCCCCGGTGCTCGCCGTGAGAATGTGGAAAACTATATCCGCCGTCTGCAGAAGCTGGAAGAGCTTACCGGCTCTTATCCCGGCGTTGAAAAGGCTTATGCCATCCAGGCAGGCCGTGAGGTGCGGATTATGGTGAAGCCCGAGGAGGTTACAGAGGATAATATGATTATTCTCGCCCGGGACATTGCAATGCAAATTGAGTCTGAGCTGGAATACCCCGGTCAGATTAAAATCAATGTCATTCGGGAAACCAAGGCTGTAGAATACGCAAAATAAAAATGTTGCCCCCAAAGATAGATTGTGCTATAATCGGTACAACCATGTCTTTGGGGGCGAATTTTTTGAAATATATAAAGCAAATATTAATCATTTTACTCTTTTCCCTGTTGGGAGAGCTGCTGGCAAAGATTCTCCCACTTCCCATTCCTGCGGCAATTTACGGCTTTGTGCTGCTGACCGCAGCGCTGTTTTTAGGCGTAGTACGGGAGGAGAATATCAACCAAACTGCCAATTTTCTGATTTCCGGAATGGGTATTTTATTTGTGGCGCCGGCGGTAAATATTCTGTCCTTTTATGGCATCATCGCTCCGGCGGTAGTGCCCATTGTGGTGATTGTGGTTGTTTCCACTTTTCTGGTTTTTGGCGTTTCCGGATTAGTGAGCCAAGCGTTTATCCAAAAGGAGGACAAGAAAAATGACTGAGCTTTTGGAAAGCATTTCTTTGTTCCCCTTGGCGCTGACCTTTGGCGCATATCAGTTGGGTCTGTGGTGCCAAAAGAAGTGGAAAAGTCCGCTTTTGAACCCTATTTTGATTGCGGTGGTGCTGGTGGTAGGGTTTTTGCTGATTTCCGGAATGGACTTGCAGGTGTACCAAACCGGGATGCAAGGTATCTCCTGGCTGCTGACGCCGGCAACCGTGTGCCTGGCGTTGCCCCTTTATAAGCAAATACGGCTGCTGAAAAAGCATTTGGCAGGTATTTTTGTGGGTATTCTCTCCGGCACAGTGGTCAGTCTTTTGTGCATACTGGGAATGTGCAAGCTGTTTTCCCTGGATAGCAGCCTGACGGTGTCCCTGCTTCCCAAATCCATTACCACGGCAATGGGTATGGTGCTGTCGGAGCAAAGCGGCGGCATTGGGGCATTAACCGCCGCCGCCATTATCGTTACCGGGATTTTAGGCAACTTAACCGGGTCTGCCTTATGCAAGCTGTTTCGTATATCCCACCCCATCGCCCAGGGTGTGGCGTTGGGAACAGCCTCCCATGTGGTGGGCACCTCCCGGGCAAATGAGCTGGGAGAAATTCAAGGGGCGGTGAGCAGTCTTTCCTTAGCTGTGGCCGGTGTGATAACCGTGGTTTTATTCCCCTTGATTTTAAGCTGCATATAAAATAGTACTGCCCCGGTTTACACAAACCGGGGCAGCTTTTTTCAGGTTTTCTTAATAAACTTTTCTTTACACTTAGGACAGGTAATGGAAATTTTACCCTTGCCCTTTGGCACACGAACCGTCTGGCGGCAACGGGGGCAGGCATAATATTTATGTTCTTTGTCCTTCAACTGCTCTAAAAACCGCAGATATTTTCTGTTTTCCTCGTAGCGCTTGTAGGTGTTCCGGGAGAGCATACGGAAAATTGCCCAGCCCATACACACATAGGAAAACAAAGTCAAGAACAAATTCAAAATCGGCAGTTGCAGAAACATAGAGAGCAGACATGCAACTAAGCCTGCCAGCAAAACCGCAGTGTTTAACTTATCCGTTCCGTACCGGCCCATCATAAAATGGCGGAAGGCTGCCCCCATCCGGGCAGAAAAGTTTCGAAACCAATTTCCCATATAAACGCACCTTTGTTGATTTAATAAACCTATTATATTGCAAAACACATAGATTTCAACCGCTTTTTCACTTTGTTTACGGATTGTTTACGAAAAAAGCTCCAACCTGCAGCTGTGATGTCCTTATCGGAGAAATTGAAAGACCTTTAACATTAGCCAAGCACAAGCACCAGCATCGTATTTGTAAGTACAGACACAGTTAGACGGTACCCAAACCCATATTTACAAACAGAAAGAGAGAACAAATCGGTTTATAACCAAAATGTTCTCTCTTTTTTCTATTAGGCGATATGTTTGCAAGCAAACGCGATATACTCGCTTTGCTCGTACGATATATTGTCGCTTTGCGCCAATGCGATATGATATCAATCCCTTCTCGCCCAAGAGGGCATATCGCAAGGCGTAGCCTTATATCGCTCCCGAAGGGTATATCGCAAATCCCGCAAGGGATTTATATCGCAGCGTGTTATCCTTAACGGATAACACGCTAAGGCTGGAGCTTTTTCTTATTCGTCATATTCTTTCGGCACCGGTGTGACAATGGGCGTTCCGTCCCGGTTGAGTAGCGGTGTCAGGCCGCCGCCGTAACCACTGCTGGCATACAGATAATTGACACCGGTTTGCCGGTCCACAAAAATCGTGGTGCTGGGCATAATAAAGCCGCCGCCCTCGGTTTTTATCTTAATGAACCGGTTTTCTTTCTTTGCCATTATTCCTTCACACCCTCTATAAGGCCGTTGGCCAGGCCTACCATACCCTGCATTTGGCTGGGAATGATAATTTTGGTTGCCTTACCGTCTGCCACCTTTTCCATAGCCTGAACGGCTTTGAGCTTAATTACCTGCTCGTTGGGCGCTTTTTCATTGAGCATTCCCATAGAGTCTGCCAAAGCCTGCTGGACAGTACGGATTGCCTGGGCTTCACCGTCAGCCTTCAAAATAGCGGCTTGCTTTTCTGCTTCTGCCCGCAGGATAGCTGCCTGCTTCTCCGCATCCGCACGGAGAATTGCAGACTCCTTTTCACCCTCGGCAATCAAAATTGCGGATTTTTTCTGACCTTCTGCCTGCAGGATTGCCTGACGGCGGTCACGCTCAGCCTTCATCTGCTTTTCCATAGAGCTTTGGATGTCCTGCGGGGGCAGAATGTTTTTCAGCTCCACACGGTTGACCTTGATGCCCCAGGGGTCAGTCGCTTCATCCAAAATCGCACGCATTTTGGTATTGATAATATCACGGCTGGTCAAGGTTTGATCCAGCTCCAAATCGCCGATAATATTACGCAAGGTGGTTGCTGTCAGCGTTTCCATTGCCGCCATGGGCTGCTCCACACCGTAGGTGTAAAGCTTGGGGTCGGTAATCTGGAAATACACAACGGTATCAATCTGCATGGTAACATTATCCTTGGTAATCACAGGCTGAGGCGGATAATCCAAAACCTGCTCTTTCAGAGATACACGACGGGCAATTCTGTCCAAAAACGGGATTTTGAAATGAAGACCCACGCCCCAAACAGAGTGGAACGCACCCAAGCGCTCAATCACATAAGCCCGGGATTGCTGTACCACAGAAATGTTGGAAATAATCAAGAAAAGAAGAATTCCCAATACTGTCAAAATCCAAATCATAATACTACCTCCTGTTTTTCATTTACTACTAAAGCGGTGACATAAACCTTTACGCCCTCCACTTTATCTACTTTTACCTGGGTGCCCTCTGCCAAAATTTCTCCGGTGGTGGAACGGGCAGTCCATTCTTGTCCCCCCAGCTTTACCCGGCCGCAGGAAAGGTCATTTTGGATATCTTCTATCACCCGTCCGGTAGACCCAACCACCGCATCCACATTGGTGGGTACCAGCTTGGGAGTGAAATATTTTCTTGCCAGTGGACGCAGGGTACACAAAAGCAAAATGGAAACGCCGAAAAACAGCACGCCCTGCAGCCAAAACTGCGCTCCAAGCAAGGATGCAACCATGGATACCAAAGCACCTGCGGCAAACCAAAGAGATATCACCGCCACGGAGGATGCCTCCATCATTAAAAACAGGATAAAAAGTCCCAACCACAGTATTGCATACCAATTCATAAACGCCTCTCCTTTCACTTTTTTCTATTTTTATCTTAACAAAAACAAATATAAATTGCAAATTATTTTTTTGTAACATTTATCCCGGGAAAACAGTTGCGCACCGGGGATTTTTGATGTATAATCTATTTGTAAAATTTTGGGCTAACTGCCCGTAAATGGAGGAATATGAATATGTTTAATGCTATGATTGAAACCTTGAAGGCCAATCCCCGTAAGATTGTCTTCACCGAAGGTCACGATGCCCGTATTCTTGAGGCCACTGCCCGGTTAAATGAGGGTAAATTCCTGACCCCCATTCTCATTGGTAATGTGGAAGAAGTGAAGGCCAATGCCGCTAAGGGCAACTTTAACATCGAGGGTGTTGAGATTTTGGACCCTGCTACCTACGAAGGCATGGATGCTATGGTAGAAAAGATGGTGGAGCTGCGTAAAGGTAAGATGAGCGCTGAGGACTGCCGCAAGGCTCTGTCCAAGGGTAACTATTTTGGCACTATGCTGGTTAAGATGGGCTACGCTGACTCCCTGCTGGGCGGCGCAACCTACTCCACTGCCGATACTGTCCGTCCTGCTTTGCAGTTGGTGAAGACCAAGAAGGGTGCAAACCTGGTTTCTTCCTGTTTCATTATGGTTCGTGGCGATGAGAAGATCGCTATGGGCGACTGCGCCATCAACCTGAGCTACGAGGACAGCGTAGACAAGGAAGGCAATGTGACCGTAACTGCTGCCCGTAAGCTGGCTGAAGTGGCTGTAGAGACCGCAAAGACCGCTAAGGTGTTCGGTATTGACCCCAAGGTTGCTATGCTCTCCTTCTCCACCAACGGCTCCGGCAAGGGCGGCACTGTGCAGCTGAGCCACGATGGCACCATCGTTGCCAAGGAAATGGATCCTGAATTGATGATCGACGGCGAAATGCAGTTTGACGCTGCTGTAGCTCCTGAGGTTGGCCAGTTGAAGTTCCCCGGCTCCCCCCTTGCCGGCTATGCCAACACCTTTATCTTCCCCTGCATTGAAGCCGGTAACATTGGCTACAAGATTGCCCAGCGTTTGGGTGGCTTTGAAGCCTACGGCCCCATCCTGCAGGGTTTGGCAGCTCCCATCAACGACCTGTCCCGTGGCTGTAACGCTGACGAGGTCTACAAAATGGCAATTATCACTGCCGCACTTGTGTAATTTTCAGAGTAAATATATCCACAACAGGGTCACTTCGGTGACCCTGTTTTTTTGTATAAAAATGGTTGGAAAATCTATGGAATTATCCACAGAAGTTGTGGATAATTTTACTTGTTTTTTTCTGAAAAATGTGATAAAATTTAGGGTGAGAAATTATACATTTTTTTAGGCTGTAAAAAGAAGAAAGGAGCCGTTTTTTATGTTTGCATCCGCCTATTTTGTCTGGGCGAAGGTCCTGAATTATTTAGAGGAACATATGGACGCTGTCACAGTTTCCACCTGGTTTGACGATGTGGAAATTGTGGAATTAAATGAGGAACAACTGATTATCTACTCCCCCCTGGAATTCCACCGGGAGATTATTCTATCCCGGTATGCCGGTCATATTCAGGATGCCCTGAAGGAGATTTTTAATTCCGATGCCAAGCTGGTGGTATTAAATGATGCGGAATTAGAAGCTTACCGGTCCAAAGGTGCGCAAAAGACCTCTATGGACTTTAATCCCCAATTCACCTTCGACAACTTTGTCGTGGGTCCTTCCAACAGATTTGCCCACGGCGCAGCCATTGCCGTCAGCAATAATCCGGGTCAGACCTATAACCCCCTGTTTATCTACGGCCCTCCCGGTATCGGTAAAACCCACCTTTTGTATGCTATCGCCAATGAAATCCGAAAAAATAATCCGGATACCAATGTGGTATATATCAAGGGCGACCAGTTTACCAACGAGCTGATTTCTGCTATTCAAAGCGGTAAGAACATCGAGTTCCGGAATAAATACCGGGAAGCGGATTTGTTCTTAATTGATGATATTCAGTTTATTGCCGGTAAGGAGTCCACACAGGAGGAATTTTTCCACACCTTCAATAAGCTCTACGAGGAGCATAAGCAGATTGTGATGACCTCCGATAGAAAACCCGGAGATATGCTCACCCTGGAGGACCGTCTGCGTACCCGTTTTGAATGGGGTCTTCTGGCAGATATTCAGCCCCCGGATTATGAAACCCGTATGGCCATTATTAAAAATAAGGCCATTTCCCTGGCGCTGGATTTAAGTGTGGAGATTTGCGATTACATTGCTAAAAATGTGACCAATAATGTTCGGCAGATTGAAGGTACGGTAAAGAAGCTCCGTGCATATGTAGACTTAAATGCTATGGAACTGACATTAGAAAATGTATCACGGGCTATAGCAGATATGTATAAGAGCGAAGGAAATACTTTGCCCACGCCGAACTTGATTATCAGTCAGGTTTGTAAGTTCTACTCCATTGACGAAGCCACCTTGCGAGGCACTTTGCGAAATAAGGGTACTGCAGAAGCCCGTCAAATGGCAATTTATCTTATTCGCAAGTTGACGAACCTCAGTACGCCGGATATTGGCAAAGAGCTGAATAAAGACCATTCCACCATTATCCACTCCATCAAAAAAGTGGAGGCTTCCTTAAAATCCGGAGATAAAACATTACAAAATCACATTCAGGATATTACCGCCAACATCAATTCCTGTCTGTAAAATTATCCACAGGAATTGTGGAAAGTGGACAAGTAAGCTGTGGAAAACTGCATATCCAACATTTCTCCACAAAGGCTGTGAAAAAGTTATCATTTTCAACAGTTTGCCTGTGGATAAAAAGTTATTGGGAGCGTAAGAAAAAAACCAGTTTTCCACATAAAATTTCCCTAATACTATTATTACTACCTTTTATTATTTATTTATATATATTTATTCATAATTATTAGAAAAAGGAGTATATCCAATGCGTTTTACCTGTGAAAAAAGTATGCTGATGAACGGCCTGAATATTACAAGCCGTACTGTTGCGCAAAAAAGTGCGCTGTCCGTTTTGGAAGGTATTCTCTGTCAGGCAGGACATGGTCTGAGCTTAACCGGTTTTAATATGGAAACTGCCATCACTTATAAAATTGATGCAGATGTTTCCGATATGGGCGCTTGTGTATTACCTGCCAAGCTGTTTGGAGATATTATCCGTCGTTTGCCGGAAGGTCCTGTAACTGTGGTTGTGGATGAAAATTACAAGGTTTCCATCCGTGCAGGTTATGCTTCCTTCACAATTTCCGCAGAAAGTGCAGAGGATTATCCGGAGCTTCCGGATGTGGGAGAGGTCAGAAATATTCAAATTCCCCAGGATGCTCTGAAAAATTTGATTTCCGGAACGATTTTCTCTGTTTCCGAAAATCAGGGAAGACCCATTCACACCGGTGTGAAATTTGAGGTGGGTAACGATACGGTTTCTGGCATTGCAGTGGACGGCTTCCGTTTGGCTCGCCGTACCTATCACACCCAGCAGCCCACCGGCCGGGAGCTTTCCTTTGTGGTGCCGGCGCAGGGTCTGAAGGAAGTAGAAAAAATTCTGCAGGATTCCGACGAAAATGCCTCTTTTGCTTTGGGTACTAAGCACATTATGTTCACAATCGGAGACGCTACCTTAATTTGCCGTCTGCTGGAAGGTGAATTTTTGGATTGGCGCAGAGTTGTGCCTACCAACTGCCCTATTAAGATGACTGCAAATGTGGCAGAACTGACTTCCTCTATTGAGCGTGTCGGTTTGATTGTTTCCGAAAAGTATAAGAGCCCGGTTCGGTGCGTGTTCTCCGACCAGGTTGTGCTGTTAAAGACAAATACCACCATCGGTGCAGCAGAAGACCGTTGCAGTCTGGCCGGCGACGGAAAAGAGCTTGAAATTGGCTTTAATGTTCGCTATCTGTGTGACGCTTTACGGGCAGTTCCCAGCGAAGAGGTAGTTTTGGAGCTGACAAACGGCTTAAGTCCTATTGTATTAACCCCGGTGGACGATAAGCAGGACTTTTCTTATATGGTTCTGCCTGTGCGTATTACCACCTAAGGAGAATATATGGAGAATAAGAAAATTTCTGTAGCAATTGGGACAGAATTTATTAAACTGGAAGCTGCATTAAAATTTGTCAATGCCACTGAGTCCGGCGGTATGGCGAAGGCAGTGATTCAGGATGGCTTGGTGCTAGTCAACGGAGAGGTTTGTACCATGCGGGGTAAAAAGCTTTATCCCGGGGATGAATTTTTCTATGACGGCCAGCTTTATGTGGTAAAAGCCAATGAGGCTTGACCAAATTTCCCTTCATAATTTTAGAAATTATGAAGCTTTAGACCTGGAATTTTCCCCGGGCGTAAACCTGATTGTGGGAGATAATGCCCAAGGGAAAACCAATTTGTTAGAGGCGGTTGTTTATGTAAGCTGCGGAAAAAGCTTCCGCACGCAAAAAACAGCAGAGCTTGTAAAAGTCGGAGCAGATTTTGCAGACTTGCAGGGAAATATTTTTTCTCAGGAACGGGAGCAAAGCCTGCGCTGGGTGCTGTTTCCCGGTTCCCGTCCCCGGCAGCTTTATAAAAACGGTGTAAAAATGAAAACCGCAGGGGATATTTCCGGTGTTTTGCAAACGGTTTTATTCTGTCCGGAGGATTTGATGGTGCTGAAAACCGGTGCCTCTGCCAGAAGAAGAATGACAGATAACTGCCTTTGCCAGCTACGCCCGAATTATGAGGCGGCGCTTACCGAGTATAACCGGATTTTGGAGCAGAAAAGCAAAATTTTGAAGGACCGCTATGAAAATCCTGCTCTTTTGGAAATTCTTCCGGAATATAACGCAAGGCTGTGCCAGGTGGGTGCTCTGCTGATTTCTTACCGTGCCAGGTATTATGATGTTTTGAATACCCACGCGAAAAAATATCACGATTTATTTTCCGGCGGAAAAGAAGAATTTTATCTGACATATCACACGGTTTCCACAGTAGAAGATCCCTTTGCTTCTGTGGATGTGCTGGTACAACAGTTGCAGGAGCATTTGGAGAGTCACTATCGGGCGGAATTGGAAAGTAATCAATGCCTGACCGGCCCCCATAAGGATGATTTTGATGTTTTTCTGTCGGGAATGAATGCAAAAACCTTTGGTTCTCAAGGTCAGTTGCGGACAAGCGTGATTAGTCTGAAGCTGGCACAGCGTCGATTGATGCAAACCCAGTCCGGAGAAATTCCTGTGCTTCTTTTGGATGATGTACTATCGGAATTGGATCCTGGCCGGCAGGACTTTGTGCTAAATCAAATCACCGAGGGTCAGGTGTTTATCACCTGCTGTGAACCGGGAAGATTTACAAAATTAGGAAAGACCATTACTATTCGCCAAGGCGAAGTTAAGGAGGACGAAAATGTCTGACGAAACAAAAGTATTAGAAGAATACGGCGGTGAACAAATCCAGGTTTTGGAAGGCCTGGAGGCAGTTCGGAAGCGCCCCGGTATGTATATCGGCTCCACATCTGCTTCCGGTCTACACCATTTGGTGTATGAAATTGTGGATAACTCCATTGATGAAGCCTTGGCTGGTTACTGTAAGCAAATCCAAGTGACCATCAATCCCGGCAACTCTATTACCGTTGCCGATGACGGCCGTGGTATTCCTGTGGACATTCAGCCCCAGACCGGGAAGCCTGCGTTAGAGGTTGTGTTTACTGTGCTCCACGCCGGCGGTAAGTTTGGCGGCGGCGGTTATAAGGTCTCCGGCGGTTTGCACGGTGTGGGTGCTTCTGTTGTCAATGCTTTATCCGAATGGCTGCAGGTGCGTGTTTATAAAAACGGAAAAATCTACGAAATGAAATTTGCGCGGGGTAACATTACCCAGCAGATGAAAATTGTAGGCGATACAGACAAAACCGGTACTGAGGTGACCTTCCAGCCTGACCCGGAGATGTTTGATGAGGTGGTTTACAGCTACGAGACCCTTCACGAGCGTATGCGTGAGGAGGCATTTTTGAATGCCGGTCTTTCTATCACCATTACCGATAACCGGGAAGCAGAGCCTTCGACAGATACCATGTGTTACGAAGGCGGCATCCGTCAGTTTGCCACCTGGACAAACCGTCATAAAACGGTTTTGCACACAGATGTAATTTATATGTCCGGCAGTAAGGACGATGCCAGTGCCGAAATCGCCATTCAGTATAATGACGGTTTTACGGAGTCTATCCAGTCCTTTGCCAATGATGTGCGCACCCCGGAAGGCGGTATGCACGAAACCGGCTTTAAGGCGGCGCTGACCCGTGTGTTGAACAACTACGGTATCAAAAACGGCATTATCAAAGGCGACGACAAGGTTTCCGGTGAGGATTGCCGGGAAGGTATTACCGCTATTATCTCTGTAAAGCTGACCGATGCCCAGTTTGAAGGACAGACAAAAGCAAAGCTGGGTAATGCCTATATCCGTACCTTGGTGGACCAGGTGGTCAATGACCAGTTGGCTACCTACTTTGAAGAAAATCCTGCTACAGCCAAAATTATTTTGGAAAAGGCAATGCTTGCCAACCGGGCAAGAGAAGCAGCTCGGGAAGCAAGTGACAATGCCCGGAAAAAGACCGGCTTGGAATCCGGCGGTATGCCGGATAAGCTGCAGGACTGTAATGAGCGTGACCCTGCGCTGTGCGAAATTTACATCGTCGAGGGTGACTCTGCCGCAGGCTCTGCCATTCAGGGTAGAGACTCCCGTTTCCAAGCAATTTTGGCAATGTGGGGTAAAATGCTCAATGTGGAAAAAGCCCGTGCCGATAAAATTTACGGCAACGACAAGCTTTACCCCCTGATTGCTGCCTTGGGCGCCGGTATCGGTGAGGAATTTGATATTAACAAGCTCCGTTACCACAAAGTTATCATTATGTCCGATGCGGATGTGGACGGTGCCCATATCCGTACCCTGCTTCTGACCTTCTTCTTCCGGTATATGCGGCCGATGATTGAAAACGGCTTTGTTTACTCTGCGGTGCCGCCCCTTTATAAGCTGACCAGGGGCAAAACCGTGCGTGTGGCATATTCCGATGAGGAAAGAGATTTGGTCTCTGCAGAGCTTCGTGGTGAGAATAATGCCAAGGTGGAAATTTCCCGGTTCAAGGGCCTTGGTGAAATGAACAAGGATGAGCTTTGGGATACTACTATGGACCCGGAAAAGCGGACGCTCCGCCGGATTACTCTGGAGGATGCCCGTCGTGCCGATGAAATTTTTACGGTGCTGATGGGTGAGCAGGTAGAACCCCGTAAGGAATGGATTGAGCGTAACGCAAAATACGCAATCAATATTGACATTTAAGGAGGTGACGCAAATTGGCTAAGCATAACCGCAATTATAAACCCGAGGATATCGCCTATCCGGAGCAGCATATTATTAGCTCCAATCTGGTAGACGAAATGGAAAAATCCTATATTGAATACGCCATGAGTGTCATCGTAGGCCGTGCCCTTCCTGATGTCCGTGACGGCTTGAAGCCTGTGCATCGCCGTATTCTCTACACAATGTACGAAAGCGGCCTGACCTCTGACAAGCCCTTCAAAAAGTCTGCTACCTGCGTTGGTGATGTGTTGGGTAAATACCATCCCCACGGCGATGGCTCTGTGTATGACGCTATGGTGCGTCTTGCCCAGGATTTCTCTATGCGCTATATGCTGGTGGACGGCCACGGCAACTTCGGTTCTGTGGACGGCGACCCGGCTGCTGCCTACCGTTATACCGAGGCAAGACTTTCTAAGCTTTCTAATCAAATGCTTCGGGATATTGATAAGGAAACTGTAAACTGGGACCCCAACTTTGACGAAAGCCGCAAAGAGCCCCGGGTGCTGCCCAGCCGTTTCCCCAATTTGCTGGTAAACGGCTCCAACGGTATTGCCGTTGGTATGGCTACCAATATTCCGCCCCACAATCTGACTGAGGTGATCAATGCTTGCGTGGCGGTTTTGGATGACCCGGAAATTGCCATGACGGAATTGATGGAATATATCTCCGGTCCGGACTTCCCCACCGGCGGTATCATTATGGGCAGAAGCGGTATCCGTGCCGCCTATGCCACCGGCCGAGGCAAGGTCGTTATCCGTGCACGGACGGAATTTGAAGAATATAACAAGGACCGAGTGCGGATTATCGTCACGGAGCTTCCCTATCAGGTCAATAAGCGTCAGCTTATCAAAAATATTGCCGATCAGGTAAAGGACAAGAAGCTTACCGATATTTCTGACCTCCGGGATGAAACCGACCGTAACGGTATGCGTATCGTCATTGAGCTTCGGAAGGAAGCTACCCCTCAGGTGGTTCTGAACAATCTGTTTAAGCAGACTGCTTTGCAGTCTAGCTTCGGCATTATTATGCTGGCGTTGGTGGATGACCAAAAGCAGCCCAGAATTTTGTCCCTGCGGCAAATTATCGACGAGTATCTGACATTCCAGATGGATGTTTTGACCCGTCGCACCCAGTATGACCTGAAAAAGGCTCAGGAGCGTGCCCATTTGTTGGAGGGCTTGCTCATTGCCCAGGATAATATTGACGAGGTCATTAAAATTATCCGCAGTGCTTACGACGATGCCAAGGAGCGTCTGTGTGAGCGTTTTGGGTTGTCCGATGTGCAGGCGCAGGCTATTTTGGATATGCGCCTGAAGGCCCTGCAGGGTCTGGACCGGGAAAAGCTACAGGCAGAATACGATGAGCTTCAGGAAAAAATCGCCTACTATCAGGATTTGTTGGCAAATCCTGAAAAGCTCAAGGGTGTGCTCCGGGAAGAACTGATTGCCATTCGGGACAAGTTTGGCGATGAGAGAAAGACGGAAATTCAGGATATCGAGGACGAGATTGACATTGAGGACTTGATTGAAGAGGAGCAGTGTGTATTCACCATCTCCCATCAGGGCTATGTCAAGCGGATGCCGGTAGATACCTATCGCACCCAAAGCCGTGGCGGCAGAGGTGTGAATGCCCAGAACCTGAAGGAAGAGGACTATGTAAAGAGCTTGTATGTGGCCTCCACCCACGATAACTTGCTGTTCTTTACCGATAAGGGCCGTGTCCATCTACGGAAGGGTTATCAAATCCCCGAGGCTGGCAGAACAGCACGGGGTACGGCAATGGTAAATGTGCTGCCCTTGGAGCAGGAAGAAAAGGTAACAGCCTTGGTGGTGACACGGGAATTCCATGAGGATGAATACCTGATGATGGTAACCCAAAAGGGTACTGTTAAGCGTATTCCCTTCATTGCGCTAAATACCCGGAGAAAGACCGGTATCCGTGCCATTACTCTGGAAGAGGGCGACCAGCTCATTAATGTAATCCGCACCAATGGCGATGATAATATCATTTTGGCAACCCGGGATGGTATGGCCATTTGCTATAATGAAAATGATGTGCGTCCTATGGGCCGTGATGCCGCCGGTGTCCGTGGCATTCTGCTGTCCGGCGATGATATTGTCATCGGTGCAGAAAAGGTGGAAGAAGGCAAAACTCTGCTTACTGTTACGGAAAACGGCTACGGAAAGCGTACCGAGCTTCCGGAATATTTGCGCACCGGTCCGGAGGGAGAGAAAATCCCCCAGACCCGTGGCGGTAAGGGCCTTAAAAACTACAACATTACGCCCAAGACCGGCAGAGTTGCCGGCTGCCGTGTGGTTAGTGAGACCGACGATGTTATGCTCATTGAAAACGGCGGTGTGATTATCCGTGTGCCGGCAAGCAGCATCAATGTCTACAAGCGAGATGTGCAGGGTGTTATTATCATGCGCATTGAAGAGGGTAATCAGTTGGTGTCCCTGGAGCGTGTGGAAGCCATTGCAGAAGAGGAAACGCAGGCGTGAAAACCGTAACACTTTACACAGACGGTGCCTGTTCCGGAAATCCCGGCCCTGGTGGCTGGGGGGCAATCCTCAGCTATATGGGCAAGGAGAAGGAGCTTTCCGGCGGCGAAGATAACACCACCAACAATCGCATGGAGCTGACGGCGGTTATTCGTGGCTTGGAGGCACTGAAGGAGCCCTGTATTGTGGAGCTTTACTCCGACAGCAAGTATGTCATTGACGGATTGAGTAAGGGCTGGGCGGCATCCTGGCGAAAAAACGGCTGGAAAAAGGCGGATAAAAAACCGGCGCTGAACCCGGATTTGTGGGAAATTCTCCTGGCATTGACAGAAATTCATCAAATGCACTATCACTGGGTAAAGGGTCACGCCGAGAACCCAAAGAATAATCGCTGCGACGAGCTGGCAGTTGCCCAGTGGAAGGCAATCAAGGGAGAATAACATGTATTTATCCATTGGTAATGATTTTGCGGTACGGGAAAGCTCCATTGTTGGAATTTTCGATATGGACAATACCAGCACTTCCAAAAGGACAAGGGAATTTCTCAAGAAAGCAGAGGAAGAAGGGCAGGTCATCCCCTGTGACGATTTGCCGAAAACCTTTGTTTTAACGGCAGAATACGGCTTAAATCGGGTGCATTTAACATCCCTTGCTTCCTCCACGCTGGAAAAACGACTGAAATAAAACAAAAAAACACCCTTCCGGGATTACGCTCCCGGAAGGGTGTTTTTTATTCTGAATTAACCGCCAAACACGCTCAGCAGGAAGCCTGCAGCAATGGCAGAGCCAATGACGCCAGCCACATTGGGGCCCATAGCGTGCATTAACAGGAAGTTGGAAGGATTGGCCTTTTGGCCTTCCTTATTGGAAACACGGGCGGCCATAGGAACGGCAGAAACGCCGGCAGAACCGATGAGGGGATTGACCTTACCCTTGGTCAGCTTGCACATCAGCACACCCACAAGCAGACCGCCGCAGGTGGACAGGATAAATGCAATAACGCCCAAAACCACGATAGACAGAGTTTTAACCGTCAGGAAGTTGGAGCCTACCATTGTTGCACCAACAGAGGTGGACAGCAGAATGGTGACAATATTCATTAAGGCATTCTGTGCAGTATCGGACAGTCGGTCGGTAAGACCGGTCTCCTTAAAGAGGTTGCCTAACATCAGGCAGCCAATCAGCGGTGCGGTGTCCGGCAACAGCAGGGCTACGAAAATGGTAACCAAGATGGGGAATACGATTTTTTCAGCCTTGGAGACGGTGCGGGATTGCTCCATTTTAATTGCTCGTTGCTCCTTGGTGGTCAGCAGCTTCATAAAGGGAGGCTGAATCATCGGAATCAAAGCCATATAGGAGTAAGCGGCCACAGCAATTGCACCCAACAGGTGGGGCGCAAGCTGGCTGGTCAGGAAGATCGCAGTAGGACCGTCAGCACCACCGATGATGCCGATGGAAGCAGCCTCCGGACCACTGAAGCCCAGCAGGATTGCGCCAATAAAAGCAGCGAACACACCCATCTGTGCAGCAGCACCCAGCAACAGGCTCTTGGGGTTGGAAAGCATAGGACCAAAGTCAGTCATCGCGCCAACGCCCATAAAAATCAAACAGGGATAGATGCTGGTTTTCACACCGATATAGAAGAAGTCTAAAAGACCGCCTTCTCTCAAAATCGCACCGTAGCTGTGGTAATTAGCGTGACCTTCGGTCATAAAATTGGTCCACAGCTCCTGATTGTACAGGTTTGCGCCGGGCAGATTTGTCAGAATGCAGCCAAAGGCGATGCCGCAAAGCAGCAACGGCTCAAACTGCTTGACGATCGCCAGATACAGCAGCACGCAGCCGATGAGGATCATCACGGCATTTTGCCAGCCACCGTCGGCGAAGGCAGAAATGATTGCAGCAAAACCGGAATCATTCCAAAGCTTCAGCAAAATTTCAGAAACACTCATTCTGCCACCTCCTTAATGGAAAGAAAGCGCAATTCATTCAGAGGTTTCCCTATTTTATCTGCGGTGATAGCCATCAGCATAGCGGCCACCTTCGGCTCCACATTGTGCAGCTTCAGTTGACCGGCAGCACCGGGCGCCTCAGCAGGCGCAGGCATTTCTGCAGGCGCTGCAGTTTCCGCCACCGGGATCTTTTTCTGTGCCGCAGCCATAAAATATTTACCCAAAAGCACAATGACCATCATCAGCAAAAACAGACCGAAAAACACGACCCCATAGCCCAAAAGCGCATACAGGCTGGCCTGCCCCAATGAGACATTGTTTACAGTATTGGTTAAAATCATCGTTGCCCCTCCTTGGGGTATCATTTTACTCGGAGAACAGCCAGTTGATCAGGGTAGTAGTGAGTATGATCAGACCGATTACCACGAAGATCACCAACATACCAATGCCCATATTGGACAGTCTCTCTACAAAAGCAGCAGGATTAAAATACATAACAATTTACCTCCTTAACCGCCAAACATACTTAAGATAATGCCGCCGGCGATCACGGAAGCGATCTGGCCGGAAACATTGACACCGATGGAGTGCATCAGCAGGTGGTTCTGAGGATCTTCTGCAAGGCCCATCTTATGGACGATTCGGCCGGACATGGGGAATGCAGAAATACCTGCTGCACCGATCATGGGATTCAGCTTTTTCTTCAGGAACAGGTTCAGGAACTTGGCAAACAGCACGCCGCCGGCAGTGTCCACAATGAAAGCGATGAGGCCAAGACCCATAATCAGTAAGGTGTCCACCTGCAGGAACTTGTCCGCTACCATATTGAAAGCAACGGAAATTCCCAAGAAAATGGTGATCAGGTTTGCCAGCACATTCTGCGCAGTTTCGGACAGGCTGTCCAGAACGCCGCACTCTCGAATCAGGTTGCCGAACATCAAGAAACCGATCAGCGCCGTTGCATCGGGAACGATGGCAGAGGCCACGATGGTAATGATGATGGGGAACATAATGCGGGTGGTCTTGCTGACAGATTTCTGCTCATACGGCATACGGATCATACGCTCTTTTTTGGTGGTCAGCGCCTTGATGACCGGGGGTTGGATCACAGGGACCAGCGCCATATAAGAGTATGCCGCAACCGTGATGGCACCAACATAGTTAGAGCCCAGGGTGTTGGCAACTGCAATAGAAGTAGGGCCGTCGGCAGCGCCGATGATGGCAATGGAAGCAGCATCCTTCACCTCAGGGAAGAACACACTTGCCATAGACAACGTAAAGAAGATACCAAACTGGGCGGCTGCGCCAAAAAGCATCAGCTTGGGGTTTGTCAGCAACGGGCCAAAGTCGATCATGGCGCCGATACCGATAAACAGCAGCAGAGGGAATAACTCGTTGGCAATACCTGCATTATACAGTTCCTGAATCGGACCCACCAAGGCGGTAGAGCCGGGAATGTTTACCAAAATCGTACCCAAACCCATAGGAAGCAGCAGGGACGGCTCCATTTCTTTTTTAATCGCAAGGAAAATCAATAAACAACCCAGCAGGATCATCACGATGTCCTGCCAACTGAACTTCAGTAGATTTTCGTACAGAATTTCCATTCTATACCTCCAATTAGCCGATGACTACCAGAGCATCACCGGTGGAAACAGAAGAACCCTTGGAAACAACGACCTGTGTGATGGTGCCGGATTTGGGTGCCATAATATCATTTTCCATCTTCATAGCTTCCAAAACGCACAGAACATCGCCTTCCTTGACAGCCTGACCATTTGTTACATTAACCTTCAAAATGGTGCCGGGCATAGGAGCAGCCACAGCCTCGCCTGCACCGGTAACGGCAGGTGCTGCAGCAGGTGCGGCGGCAGGAGCTTCCGCAGGTGCGGCAACAGGTGCTGCAGCAGGTGCGGCGGGTGCAGAAGGAACGATTGCTTCGTATTCATTCAAAAGCATAGCCTTGCCGGCCTCAACCTCAACCTCATAGGTACGGCCGTTCAAAGTGATTTTATAAGTCATGGTTACTTGACCTCCTTAATAGATTTGAAACGCAACTGATTTACAGGCTTACCCAGCTTGTCGGCTACGATCGCCATCAGCATAGCAGCCGTCTTGGGCTCAACATCGTGCAGCTTTACCTGACCGGCAGCGCCGGGTGCTTCAGGAGCTTCTGCCACAGGAGCTTCTTCGACCACCACAGGGGTATTCGCAGCTTTTTTCTTGGAGATTGCCTTGCGAATGATCGCAATTACCACCACAAGCGCCAGCAATGCCACCAAACTCAAAGTCAGGATGTTATCCAACGTAGGTGCGGATGTATTCACGGGCATACCGCTACCTCCTTAAGCTTCCACGATGGAGTAAGTGCAGACGTTTTCTTCCTTAGCCTTCCGGTCTTCCATAAACTTTTCAGCCAAATTGGGGAAGGCGATATAGCTCAGCACATCCTCGTCGGACTTGGCAAGACCCTGCAGCTTTTCACGGGTTGCGTCAACGATGGGTGCCAGAGTATCTGCATAACGACCCTCTACTACCTTATCACCTTCCAGAATCTTTTCCTGAATGGCAGGATCAATAGGGGCGGGGGTAATGCCGTATTCGCCACGGCAGTAAGCCTTGATTTCCTTGGAAACACGCTTATAGCGCTCGCCTGCCAGGACATTGTTCACAGCCTGAACACCCACCATCTGAGAGGTAGGGGTGACCAGAGGGGGATAACCCAGGTCAGCACGAACCTTAGGTGTCTCTGCCATAACCTCTTCCAGACGGTCCAGCGCATTCATCTGCTTGAGCTGGGTCATCAGGTTAGAAAGCATACCGCCGGGGATCTGATAGGGCAGGCACTGGGTATCCGTTGCCAGAGCCTTGGGGATCAATGTGCCGTCAGCGATATATTCATCGCGAATGGTCTTAAAGTAATTGGCCATCTTGGTGGTGCAGGCATCGTCCAGATCCACCTCATAGCCCAACTGACGCAGGGCATAAGCCATGGTCTCGGTGGCAGGCTGAGAAGTGCCGCCGGAGAAGGGAGAAATAGCAGTGTCGATGATGTCTACGCCTGCCTCAACCGCCTTCAGGTACACAGGGTAAGCAAGACCTGTGGTGCAGTGGGTGTGCAGGTCCACAGGCAGGTCTACTGCGTCCTTAATGGCAGATACCAGGTCATAAATCTCCTGAGGACCGACGATGCCGGACATATCCTTAATGCAAATGGTGGAAGCGCCCATTTCCTTCAGCTCTTTCACCATCTCCACATTCTTCTGCAGTGTGTGCACAGGAGAAGAGGTGTAGCAGATCGTACCGGAAGCGATGGCGCCGGCCTTTACACAAGCTTCCATAGCCACCTTCATATTCTGGGTGTCGTTCAAAGCATCAAAAATACGGATGATATCCATACCGTTTTCCACTGCCTTGGCCACAAACATCTTCACAAAATCGTCGGGGTAGTGGGAGTAACCCAGCACATTCTGTCCACGCAGAAGCATTTGCAGCTTGGTGTTGGGCATCTTGGCACGGATTTTCCGCAAGCGCTCCCAAGGATCTTCGTTCAGATAGCGCAGGCAGACATCAAAGGTAGCACCGCCCCAGCATTCTGCGGCATAGTAACCAGCCTTATCGATGGTCTCCAGCATCGGCTCAAATTTTTCATAGGGCAGACGGGTGGCAATCAAGGACTGGTTGGCGTCCCGAAGCACAGTCTCCACAAATTGTACTTTTCTTCCCATTTTAGGTTCCTCCGTTTTCCAATTTCTATTTTGTGGGATTATATAATAGCTATATCCCAAATTTCACCATCTACTATAATACTGTGAAATTAGTCAAATGTAAATAGGTAATTCCAAAAATCGCTTTTATATTTTTATAAAGGTATAGAAAGAAAATTAGGGATTCTAAGGAAAATTTACATAAGGGTATTGATTTTGTGTTTCCTTTCATGTATGATATAATTGCAAAATATAGGATGCACGGCGAAGACGAAAAATAAGCGATTGGCTAAGCATCACTTTTAATGAAAGAGGTAACTAAAAATGAGTAAGATCGACCTTTCCAAGTACGGCATTACCGGTACGACCGAAGTCGTTCACAACCCTTCCTATGAGATGCTGTTTGAGGCAGAAATGGACCCCACTCTGGAGGGCTTTGAGAAGGGCCAGCTCACCGAGCTGGGCGCAGTCAATGTGATGACCGGCATCTACACCGGCCGTTCCCCTAAGGATAAGTTCATCGTAATGGACGACACCTCCAAGGACACCGTGTGGTGGACCTCTCCTGAGTTCGCCAACGACAACAAGCCCGCTTCCGTGGAAGCTTGGAAGGCTTGTAAGGAGCTGGCTGTGAAGGAGCTTTCGGGCAAGAAGCTGTATGTAATGGACCTGTTCTGCGGCACCAATCCCGACAGCCGTATGGCTATCCGCTTCATCATGGAAGTGGCATGGCAGGCACACTTTGTTAAGAATATGTTCATCACCCCCTCCGAGGAAGAGCTGGCTAACTTCGAGCCTGACTTCATTATCTATAATGCTTCCAAGGCCAAGGTGGAGAACTACAAGGAGCTGGGCTTGAACTCTGAGACTGCTGTCCTGTTCAACCTGACCTCCAAGGAGCAGGTTATCCTGAACACCTGGTACGGCGGCGAGATGAAGAAGGGTATGTTCTCTATGATGAACTACTACCTGCCCCTCAACGGCATGGCTTCTATGCACTGCTCTGCCAACACCGATATGGAAGGCAAGAATACCGCTTTGTTCTTCGGTCTGTCCGGTACCGGCAAGACCACCTTGTCCACCGACCCCAAGCGTCTGCTGATTGGCGACGACGAGCACGGCTGGGACGACAATGGCGTGTTCAACTTCGAGGGTGGCTGCTACGCTAAGGTTATCAACCTGGATCCCGAGTCCGAGCCCGACATCTACAAGGCTATCAAGCGCAACGCTCTGCTGGAGAACGTTACTGTTGATGAGAATGGCAAGTGTGATTTCGCTGACGGTTCTGTTACCGAGAACACCCGTGTTTCCTACCCCATCAACCACATTGAGAAGATTGTTCGCCCCGTGTCTGCAGGTCCTGATGCAAAGAATGTCATCTTCCTGTCTGCTGATGCTTTCGGCGTTCTGCCTCCCGTTTCTATCCTGACTCCTGAGCAGACTCAGTACTACTTCCTCTCCGGCTTTACTTCCAAGCTGGCCGGCACAGAGCGTGGCATTACCGAGCCCACTCCCACCTTCTCCGCTTGCTTCGGCGCTGCCTTCCTGGAGCTGCACCCCACCAAGTACGGCGAAGAGCTGGTGAAGAAGATGGAAAAGTCCGGCGCAAAGGCTTACCTGGTCAACACCGGCTGGAACGGCACCGGCAAGCGTATCTCCATTAAGGATACCCGTGGCATCATCGATGCTATTCTGGACGGCTCTATTTTGAAGGCTGACACCAAGAAGATCCCCTACTTCGACTTCGAAGTGCCCACAAACCTTCCCGGCGTTGATCCTGCTATCCTGGATCCCCGCGACACCTACGCAAATGCAGAGGAGTGGGAGACGAAGGCAAAGGATCTGGCAGCTCGCTTCCAGAAGAACTTTGCTAAGTACACCGGTAACGAAGAAGGTAAGGCGCTGGTTGAGGCTGGCCCCAAGCTGTAATTCCCCTCACATAAATCTACCCCCGACGGAATTTCCGTCGGGGGTTTTTATAAAGAAAATAGTTACAATTTAGGTACAAAGATTCGACAGAATATCGGTTTACATAAACTTAAAAATAGTGGAAAATTTTGGAATAGAAAAATGCAAAGTTGTCCACATTGTCCACAGACTTTTCCACAAGAAAACATAAAAAACCCCCTGCAACAATGGTGTTGCAGGGGGATTGTCCGTTAAAAAGCGCTTTTTCGACAGACTTCGGAAAAACCGAATTTGGTTTACAGAACAACATTCAAAATAAGACCTGTGCGGCAAAGACACGCTGGGTTTTTTCCTCCGGATTTTCTCCTTGCCGAGAGCCTTCCACGCATAGGCAAGGGCCGTCCTGCAGGATGTAATTCAGGTCAATTTTCTGCCCTTCTCTGGCCTCGTTCAGATAGCAAATGGTGATTTCTCTGGCAGAGTGGTTTTCGTGGAACTGGCTTGACAGCAAATCCTCTACCCAGTCCAAATACTTGGTGTTGTTCATATGTCCGTTCCGGTCAAGCTCCATATAGCCTACAGAACGGCTGCTGCGGTTGGCAAAGGGGCAAGGGGACAGGGAGCTGGGGGGCGCCAGCTCATTCCCGGTGAGCATACCCTCCACAGCAACACCGCTTTTGCCCGGCAGAACCATTGCCCGGGTGTTGCAGTCTATCAAAATCCAAAGGCTGATGCACCGGAAAAGCTCGTTGCCCTTTTCGTCGTAGCCGGCGCAGGCCCGGGGATAGGCGGAACGGGTGGTGGGCATAGGCCAGGTTTTGACTGTGACGGTTTCGCCAATCAAGGGCAGACGGGAAATCTGCACCTTATGTCGAACCACTGCCCAAAAAAGATTTCGTTTGTGCAGGGTTTCCCAGTCCAGAGATAGCTGGGTGCAGTGTCCTTCGGCGGCAGATTGGGCAAAGTACAGCAGGGAGGATAGCTTCAGCCGTCCAAATCGATCCACATGCAGACCGGTAAGGGTGTGGGTTTGAGAAAATATCTCCATAATGTCGTCTCCTTAGTCCAAGCAAAGCTCTACGGAATATTCCTGATTGTTGCGGAACAGGGACAGACTGACGCTGTCACCTGCGGCATAGGCATAAAGAATATTTTTCAGAGCTTCTAAGTTTTCGGTTTTGGTGCCGTTAAAGCGCAGGAGGATATCTCCCGGCACAATACCGGCCTTTTCCGCAGCACTGCCAGGGGTTACCTCGGTGATATAAAATCCCGTGGGAATTTGGTAGCAAAGCTGCTCAAAGGAAGAAATTTCTGTTCCCGTTAAGCCCAAAGCCGGGATGCTGGGCGGAGATACAGACCGGCTTCTTTGGGAAAAGCTCACAGAGGCAGGGGCGATGGCGCTGTCCTGGGTAATTTCCCGGAACAGACGGATGTTCAGCAAACGGAAGACAGTGTTAATACCGCCAAGGAAGATGGTGAGCACCAGCAGGATTGCCAAAGGACCCCGGCGAGATTTTTTCGGTTGTGTAAAGCCGGTGCGGTAGCAGGTTTGCTCCTGCTGAGAGTTGTTTTCGTACATATAAAATCCTCAATTCAAGTTGCTAATGGAAGGGTAAAGGTGAATTCTGTTGTGCCGTCAGCACTGGAAACGGAGATATCCTCTCCGTGGGAGCACACCAGGGTTTTTACAATGTAAAGACCCAGCCCCCAGCCGTCCCGGTTTTCGCTGCGGCTTTTGTCCAGCTTGTGGAAACGGTCAAACAGCAGGGGTAGCTCCTGGGGAGGAATGGTCTGCCCACTGTTGGAAACGCTGATGAAAATCTTTTTGTTTCCCTCCCGGACAGTCAGCCCCAAGGTGCCGCCCTGAGGACAGAATTTTACCGCATTGTCCACCAAATTGTAAATCACCTGGGTAATATAATCCCGGTTGGCAAAGGTAATGACCGGATGGGCCGGGAAATCCACAGCCACCTCCAGGCTTTTGCTGTTGATTTTGCCTTCAAAGGTGAAAAGCACCTGACCGGCGCACTCCGTGATATCAAAACGGCTCTTTTTCTCCTCCGGCACAGCGCCGTCCTGCAGTTGAGACACATCCAGCATACTGCGCACCAAGCGGCTAAGCCGTTTGGTTTCCTCGGAGACAATTTTCAGGCACTTTTCCTGCTGCTCCGGGGGGATGGTTCCGTCTAAAATGCCGTCTACATAGCCGCCGATGGTGGTCATAGGAGTTTTTAATTCGTGGGACACATTGGCCACGAATTCTTTGCGGCCGTATTCGGTTTTTTCCAGAGATTGCGCCATATTGTTAAAGGCCAGCGCCAGCTCCCGGATCTCCTCAGGGGACTCCTCCGGAACTTGCACCCGGGCTTTCAGATTGCCGTGACCAAAGGCATTGGCGGTTTTTGCCATATCCCGAAGAGGGGTGTTGTTTTTCCGGGTATACACGGTCATAATCCCCCCTGCCACCAGCACCACCAGCACAGATACGAACAGATAGATGTCTGAAAGCTGTTTCAAAACAGAAAGAGTGGCAGCCATAGGGGCAGACACCATCACAAAGCCTAAAACCTCGTTTCTTTCCCCACGGATGGCGGTGGAAACCACATAGCGCGCGTCTTCATAAAGCCCGGAAACCAGTCCACGGGAAACCACATATTGTTGGGATGCGATCTGCTTCAGATATATTTGATTGGTGATTACCAGACCCTGGTGCGCACAACCCAAGGGCGCAGAGGAACATAACAGCAGTTGTCCCCGGGCATCGCAAATCACCGTGTCGTTGCCGGAAACCGACTCCGCCACGGATAGCGCCACCAGGAAATCCTTGGTCTTTAGCTGGGAATTTGTGTAGTATGCGCCGGCAATTTTTGCCACGGCGGTGCTGTCGGCCTTCAAATCCTCAAAGACCCTTTCTGTGAGAAAATTCCGCACCAGAAGCTGGAAGGAAACACCCACCAGCAGCAGTGCCGCCAGCAAGATCACCGCATAAACAATAAAACTGCGGCTAAAGGTGGTTTTCATTTTTATAGCACCTCGAACTTATAACGCAATCTGCGAACTTTACTATACGTTAATAGCATAATTTAACCTCATTTTCTTCACTTGGATACCGCATTTAACCGCAACTACCACCACAAAAAGGGTTTAACGTCAGTAGTGCGGTAGTTTTTGTGGTAGTTTATATGAGGATAACAGAGAGGGTATTAGCGAAATTATGAAGCGTTGCTTCATAGCTAAATTATTGCTGCGCAATAGCGAAATTAAATTCGGCAAATAGCTGGGCGAAGCCCAATTTAGCTCCTTTAGGAATTTAGCTGCCGACAGGCAATTTAGCTCGGCACAGCCGAATTTAGCTGTTATAAATTTGAAGTTTACAAAACTTCAAATTTATAACCTACGCCCCATACGGTTTTTAAGCACCATTTGTCGGAGATTCCCTCCAGCTTTTCCCGAAGGCGCTTAACATGGACATCCACGGTACGGGAGTCGCCAAAATAGTCAAAGCCCCACACCTCGTCCAAAAGCTGGTTTCGGGTGTAGACCCGGTTGGGAGAGGAGGCCAAATAGAAAAGAAGCTCCATTTCCTTGGGAGGGGTGTCTACCTTTTTACCGTCCACGGTGAGCTCAAAAGCGTCCATATCAATGGTCAGCTTGTCAAAGGTCAGCTTTCGGGCGGCCTTTTCTCCGCAACTGCGGTCACTGCGGCGAAGTACGGCTTCAATCCGTGCCAAAATCTCTTTCATTTCAAAGGGCTTGGTGATGTAGTCGTCGGCACCGGTTTTCAGACCTGTGACCTTGTCATCCACTTCACTTTTGGCTGTGAGCATAATCACAGGGGTCTGACTTTCTGCCCGGATGGCACGGCATACAGCCCATCCGTCCATAATGGGCATCATCACATCCAAAAGCACCAAATCCGGATGGATTGCCCGAAATTTCTCCAAGCCTTGACCGCCGTCGGCGGCGGTGGTTACGGCATAGCCTTCCTTTTCCAGGTACATCTGCAAAAGCTCAGCTATGTTTTTATCGTCCTCTACAATCAGAACAGAAACAGCCATAGAACATACCTCCTGATAGTATTTTCTTTATTATAATGCATTTTTTCGTTTTGGGGTGAACAAATTGTAAAAAAGCAAGATTACGCTTGCAAAAAAATGGCAGAGGGGGTATGATAGGTGTGATGTTTTATAAGGAGGGCGTTTATGGAAGCGTTTTTGGAATTGCTAAAAGCAGTGCTGTTTGGAATTGTGGAGGGTGTGACGGAATGGCTCCCGATTTCCTCTACAGGACATATGATTTTGCTGGACGAATTTGTACATCTGAAGGTATCTGAGGCTTTTTATGAGATGTTCCAGGTGGTGATTCAGCTGGGTGCCATTTTGGCGGTCATTTTGCTGTTTTTCCATAAGCTGAACCCCTTTTCTCCGAAAAAAGACACTCAGCAGAAAAAGGATACCTGGCAGCTCTGGTTTAAGGTAGTTGTGGCGGTATTGCCCTCTGCAGTGATTGGCGTGTTGCTGGATGACTGGATGGATGCCCACCTGTATCACTATGTGGTGGTGGCCATTACCTTAATTGTCTATGGCGTTGCCTTTATTCTGATGGAAAAGCGTAACGACGGCCGGGAAATGAAAATCACCAATGTGTATGAGATTGACTATCGGACAGCGATTTTAATCGGCTGTTTCCAGTGCTTGAGCTTAATTCCCGGAACCTCTCGCTCCGGTGCTACCATTTTGGGCGCTATTGTTTTAGGCGTGGCACGGCCTGCCGGCGCAGAGTTTTCTTTCTTCCTGGCAATTCCCACGATGCTGGGCGCCAGCGCATTGAAGCTTTTGAAATTCCTCCTGGAAGGCGCCAGCGCCACCGGGCAGGAAATTATGGTGCTGCTGGTAGGCTGTGTGGTCAGCTTTGTGGTGAGCCTGCTGGTGATTAAGGGCCTGATGGAATATGTGCGCAAGCGCAGCTTCCAGGTGTTTGGCGTGTACCGGATTGTTTTGGGCGTGCTGGTATTGGGCTACTTTGCGGTAAAAGGTTTTTTTATGTAAGACTGATGTAATATAAGGAGGAAAATTATGTTCGTCATTAACAAACTTCGGGCAGACAGCGCCATCGACTACGCAGCCGAAGAAATGAGAAAATATCTCTGGATGATGATGCCGGAGCTGGGTGATGTGAAAATCAACTACAACCCTGAGGCTACCGACGGCTTCCGTCTGGGTCTATTGGAGGACTTTGGTCTTCCCTGCGATGTGGAAGACCCGGTTCTGGACGATATTATCCACGTGGATTGCGACACCCAGGGCGGTATTCTCGCCGGCTCCAATCCCCGAAGCGTGCTGTTCTCCGTGTATCGGTTCTTCCGTGAAAACGGCTGTCGCTGGCTGTACCCCGGTGTGGATGGCGACTATGTGCCGGTGCAGGATATTGTGCCTGTAAAATATCATAAGGCTGCAGACCACCGTCTCCGTGGCTTCTGTGATGAGGGCGCAGAATCTCAGCAATGTATGTTGGAGAGCATTGAGTTCTATGCCAAGCTGGAGCTGAACACTTTTATGCTGGAATTCTTCCTCCCCCGAGGCTACTACAGTCATTACTACAAGCACGAGAATAACGAGGAAAACCGACCCAATGAAATGATTTCGGATGAGCAGATCATTCAGTGGCGCCGGATGTGCGAGGTGGAGCTAAATAAGCGTGGAATGATTAATCCCTCTATTGGCCACGGCTGGACCACCAGACCCTTTGGTCTTCCTTACGACCGTCAGCCCCGTAAGGCCAGCGATTATCCCCAGGTTTTGCCCTATATCGCAGTGCGTAACGGCGAGAAAGAATTCCCCAACGGTCAGACAGCCAATATGCAGATCTGCTTGTCTAATCCCGTTGCCCGGAAGATGATGGTGGACGATTTTATCGACTTTTCCAAGAAGCATCAAAACCTGACTTATGTGTGCGTTGGCTTGTCCGATGGCCCCAGATTCCACTGCGAGTGTGAAGAATGTGTCAAGATGCGTCCGGCAGACTGGTATATGATGCTGCTGAACGAAATGGACGAAGCGCTGACTGCCGAGGGTATGGACACCCGTATCCGTTTCAGCGCTTACCTGGATACATATTTTGCTCCGGAGAAGATTAAGCTGAAGAATCCCAAGCGGTTCTTGTTCTCCTATGCCCCCATTTCCCGTGACTACACCACCAGCGTGGACGAAAATACCGTTGTGCCGGAGGCACCGGAGTATGTCCGCAATGCCTGGAAGGCAATTACCACCGAGCAGGGTCTTGCTCTTTTGAAGAAGTGGACAGAAGCGCTGGATTGTCCCAAGGTTTGCTATGAGTACCATTTCTGGCGTCATCAGTACCTGGATCCCGGCTCTATGCAGATTGCCCGTCGCATTTACGAGGATGTAAGAGCGCTGAAGCATATGGGCCTGCGAGGCTTGGTAGAGGACGGCAGCCAGAGAAGCTTCTTCCCCAACGGCTTCCCGATGTACCTCTATGCGGAGGTCCTAATGGATCGGGAGTGCGATTATGAGGCAGTGCGTGCTGACTATTATGAGCATATCTACGGCAAGGATTGGCAGCAAGTAGTGACCATTCTGGAAGAAATCAGTGGCGCCTTTGACCTGGCTTATATGGAAGGTGTGCGCTCTGAGGATATTGAGATTGATAAGTTCTATGCTCCCAGCCGTGTACCTCGTATTCAGACCGTTCACGAGCTGGCAGCCCAGATCCGTGCTTTGTGCAAAGCTCAGGGCAGTCTGTATCCTCGTGTTCAGACCGTTTCCTGGAAGCTGTTGAACCGTTACAGCGAGTATGTGGAATATATGGCGGATGTGATTACAGAAAGAGCGCTGGGTAATTTCCACAAGGCTAATGAGCTGCAGGTAAAGTTTGCCCGTGAGTTCGGTAAATACGAGCAGGAAATTGAGCGTTATTACGACCAGTACCTGTCTCAGTATTCCCTGAAGATGCTGCTGCGGTTGCCTGCAAAGCGCAGAGACTTCATTTGGTATTAATTTTTGGCAAGGCATCCGAAAACATTATTCGGTTTTGTGACAATCTTTTCCTTTGTGTCTGCACAATAAAGCTTTGAAATACACAAAGTATTTCTGCAGCTATATTATTTGCCCCAAAGAAAAATCTTTGCCCCAAAACTGCGAAGCACCTCAAAAGCTGAGATGTAGAATTAAAAGAAAAAGACCACAGCAAGGTTGACGCTTGCTGTGGTCTTTTTTAGTTTGGCTTAGATCGCTTTTGAGGCGAACACTGTTTTCCGAAGCCCTGCCATTTGGCCTGGCTTATGGGGATTGGTGAGAAAAAATGGAAATTTCTTCTCTGGTGATTGGGTGGGGGAAGGTGAGGCTTTTGGCGCAAAGATGCTGGGTTTGCCCCTGAATTTTGGTGCCGTATTGGGGGTCTGCCAAAATGGGGAAGCCCATATAGGCACAGTGCACCCGCAACTGGTGGGTGCGCCCGGTAATGGGCTGGAGCGAAAGGTGGCTGATAGCCCCTCTTTTTAGCACCTTGAATTTGGTAAGAGAGGGTTTTCCGCTTTCGTCTACATATCGCAAAAGGCTGGGTAGCGGTCTTCGTGCAATGGGGGCGTCGATGCTGCCTTCATCTTCCTTGGGACAGCCCACCACCAAAGCCTCATAGGTCTTTTGGATCGCACCCTCTGTTTGCATTTGGGTGAATTTTCCGTGGATATGGGCGTTTTTTGCCAAAAGCACTACCCCAAAGGTATCCCGGTCCAGCCGGGTAATGGGATGAAAGGCGCAGGGCTGGTTAGTTTTTTGGTAGTAGCCCAGCACCAAATTGGCCAGGGTACCGGTCATGGTCGCCCGGGAGGGGTGGACAAGCATTCCTGCAGGCTTATCCACAGCCAAAATGTGGGCGTCCTCATATAAAATGGTCAGATTGCCGTCTTCCGGAGGATAGGCAGGGGTTTCCTCCTCTAAAGGCACGGTAATCACATCCCCAATCGATACGGCAAAGTCTGTATGCCGGGGCGTGCCGTTGACAAACAGCTTTTCCTGCCATTTCAGCCGGTTCAAAAGCCCGGAGGACATTCCCATTTCCTCCTTCAGAAAAGAGGACAGCCGGCCATTTCTCGTGGCAATATGTTTTAGTTCCACATTTTCACCTCATCCACCGCGAATGCGGTCCCCCTTCCCCTCAAGGGGAAGGCTTAATATGAGAAAAGACCCTGTAAAAACAGGGTCTTTTATTTGCATTCTTACAGAGCAGCCTTTGCCTTTTCTACCAGAGCTGCGAAAGCAGCTGCGTCCTGGATAGCCATTTCGGACAGGCTCTTGCGGTTCATCTCGATGCCAGCCTTCTTCACACCGTTCATGAAGGTGGAATAGTTCAAGCCGTAGGGCTTAACAGCGGCGGACAGACGGGTGATCCACAGTCTGCGATAGTCACGCTTCTTCAGCTTACGGCCGACGAAAGCGTAGTTGCCGGACTTCATAACAGCCTGCTTGGCCATCTTGAAGTGCTTGGACTTAGAACCCCAGTAGCCCTTGGCCAGCTTCAGGGTAGCATTTCTTCTCTTGCGCGTCATCATAGCGCCTTTTACTCTTGCCATTTCTTATACTCCTCCTTCTCTTACTTGTAGGGAACCAGCTTTTTCACGGTGGCTACGTTGGTCGCATCCGCATAAGCGGTGGTACGCAGACGACGGGTACGCTTGGTGTCCTTCTTGGTGAGGATATGGCTCTTGTAAGCGCGGGCTCTCTTAACCTTACCGGACTTGGTCAGGTTGAATCTCTTCTTTGCACCGCTATGGGTCTTCAGCTTGGGCATAGTAGGTACTCCTTCCGTATCTTTGGTTTATTTGGTGTTTTTGGGGGTGAGGAACATGGCCCTAAAGCGGCCTTCCAGCTTAGGATTTTTCTCCAAGGTTGCAGCTTCATTGCAAGCCTGGGCAAAATCCATCAAAAGCTTTTCGCCAAGGTTGGTGTGGGCCATTTCACGGCCACGGAACCGAACACTGACCTTTACCCGATTGCCGTCGCCCAGGAATTTCAGAGCGCTTTTAATCTTGGTGTTCAAGTCGTTGGTGTCAATGCTGGGGGACATACGGATTTCCTTGACTTCCACAACCTTCTGGTTCTTCTTGGCATCCTTCTCCCGCTTCTTCTGATCGTAGCAGAATTTGGAATAGTCCATAATCTTGCACACAGGGGGGGTTGCGTTGGGGGAAATCTTCACTAAGTCCAGACCCTGTTCTTCGGCCAGCTCGTTGGCTTTGTCAGCAGGCATAATACCCAACTGTTCGCCCTCGGCACCGATTAGGCGGACTTCTGCGTCCTGAATCTCTTCATTGAGCTGATGTTCTAACTTGGCTATGGTAAGCACCTCCATAAAAACAATAAAAAAGCGGATGCCAAAGCATCCGTACATACACAAAATCCTCCCCTATTGGGAAAGAAAGGTATTAACCTCTTCGCATTGCTTGAGGTGAGGCGGATACTTTGCCTTCTTTATTACCTGCGTATCTTACCATAACCGGGCGGGGATGTCAAGCACTTTTTTGAAAGAATACAGTTTTTGCAAAAAAGTCTTTACATTTATATCGAAATGGTGTATTATGTTTAGCGAACAGAGTAGGAAACCCTGCGTGAAGTGCTGTCAAAATGGGGAGTTGTGTGACAGACGAAGGATTTTATCCGCGATAGGATTTCCGCACCCGCTGCGTCATATAGGAAGTTCTCCTTTATGAGCAACGATACTCGGTCGGGCAATTGGTCGACTGAGCCTCCGCATATTGTAACTCCCGTACGATATATGTCGTTCGGGTTTTTTGTTTGCGAGGCATTTTCGGCGATTGCTCCATTAAAGGAGGATTTTTTATGCGGCAAAAACAAAAAATGGCAACCAGAAGACTGGTTATCAACGCAGTGCTTATTGCAATCTATGTGGTTCTGCGGTTTTTCAATATTCCCATGGGCAATTCTTTCCGTTTTACCCTCGCCTCGTTTTCCGTGGTTTTATGCGCCCTGCTTTACGGCCCGGTAGACGGCTTGCTGGTTGGCCTTCTGGGTGAGTTCTTGTCTCAGGTTTTAAGCCCCTACGGCCTGACACCTACCACCCTTTTGTGGTGTGTCGGCGAAACTGTCCGAGGTGGCGTGTTGGGACTTTGCACTGTGCTGTTTTTGAGAAAAGGGCTGCTTTCTTCCGAAAATCCGCAGCGTACATGCGTAGTAAACACGCTGCTTTGCTGTGTGTTCACCGGCATCTTGGCTGCGCTGGGTCAAACCTTTGCCCTTTATGTGGATTCTAAGATGTTTGGCTATTATAGCTACGCCATTGTATTTGGCGTGCTGGTGTGGCGCATTCTGATATATATGGTGTTGGCCGGTGCATTCGGTTATCTGAGCCTGCCAATCATTTCTGCACTAAAAAAAGCAAAGTTTGTTTGAAAGAGAGTTTTCTATGAATGCCATTGAAGCTGTGGAGTATATCCACTCCATTACCTGGCTGGGCAGCAAACCCGGGTTGGAACGAACCTTAGAACTGCTGCGCTTGATGGGTGATCCCCAGAAGAAGCTGAAGTTTATCCATATTGCCGGCACCAACGGCAAAGGCAGTACCGCTTCTATGACTGCTTCTATTTTGCAGAAAGCGGGCTACCGGGTTGGTCTTTTTACCTCTCCGTGTATTTATAAATTTAATGAGCGTATCCAGGCAAACGGGGAACATATCTCTGACGAGGATTTGGCAGAGGTTACATCCTTTGTTAAGCCCTTGGCAGCATCTATGGAAGATCACCCCACGGAGTTTGAACTGGTTTCCTGTATTGGTTTTGAATATTTCCTGCGGAAAAACTGCGACATTGTGGTGTTGGAAGTGGGCATGGGCGGTGCATTGGATTCCACCAATGTGATTCCCGTTCCCGAGGTTGCGGTGATCACCAATATTGGCCTGGATCATACAGACTATTTGGGTAACACCCTGGCAGAAATCACCGAAACAAAGGCTGGCATTTTCAAAGAGGGCGGCGATGCGGTGCTGTATCCCGGAGAGCCGGAGGTGGAAGCTACCGCCCAGCGTATTTGCCGGCAGCGAAATATGCATCTGAAAAAGGCGGATTTTTCCGCACTGAACCTGCGGTCCCACAGCTTGGAAGGTCAAATTTTCGACTATGGGCACAGAAAAGCGCTGGAGCTACCCCTGTTGGGCGCACACCAGATGCACAACGCTGCGGTGGTGCTGACCATTGTAGACACCTTGATCCAAAAAGGCTGGAACATTACGGAAGAAAATATCCGGGAGGGCTTGCGGGATACTTCCTGGCCCGGTCGTTTTGAAATTATGCGGAAGGACCCCCTGTTTATCATTGATGGCGGTCATAATCCCCAGTGCTTTGAAGCGCTGGTGAAAAATATTGAAGATTATCTTGTGGGGCAAAAGGTAATTGCCCTCACCGGTGTGCTGGCAGATAAGGACTATGTCCAGATGTATCAGCCGGTAATGCCACTGGTAGAGGAGTTTGTGTGCATCACACCGCCCACACCCCGAAGGCTGGAAGCAAAAGATTTGGCAGAACACCTGCGCAAAGCCGGTGCAGTGGCCACTGCTTGCGATACCATTGCAGAGGGTGTCCGTTTGGCTGTTGCCAAGGCAGGCGCGGACGGCGTGGTGCTGTGTTTCGGCTCATTGTATTCTATTGCGGATATCCGGAATGGCTTAGAGGCATTGTGATATGGAACAATCATTAAACTATATCCACGGGCTGTACCGCAAAGGCACAAAGCCCAGCCTGCATCGCATTGGGTTTTTGCTGGAGCAGTTGGGGCAGCCCCATAAAAAGCTGAAATTTATCCACATTGCCGGAACCAACGGCAAAGGCAGTACCGCCTCTATGACCGCCTCTATTTTGAAAGAGTCCGGCTATAAGGTAGGGCTGTTTACCTCTCCATACATTTACCGGTTTAATGAGCGCATACAGGTCAATGGTGCGCAAATCCCGGATGAAACCGTCGTTGGGCTTACGAAAAAAATCCGGGCGATGGCAGAAACCATGGAAGAACAGCCCACAGAGTTTGACTTTGTCACCGCAATGGCCATGGACTACTTTGCCGCAGAAAATTGCGACATTGTGGTGCTGGAGGTGGGCGTCGGCGGTGCGCTGGATGCTACCAATATTATTCCCAAGCCGGAAGTGGCAGTGGTCACCAATATCGGTCTGGACCACACCGACCTTTTGGGCGACACTTTAGAAGCTATTGCTTCTGTGAAAGCCGGTATCGTAAAAGAACATACCCACGCAGTTTTCTACCCCGGCACACCTGAGGTGGAGGCGGTTTATCAAAAGGTATGCGCAGAAAAGCACTGCAGCTATACCATTGTGGATTTTTCTGACATCCGGCTGCAGAGCCATAGTCTGGAAGGGCAGGTCTTCCATTGGGGGAATTTCCAAAACCTGCAACTGCCCTTGTTGGGTGCGCACCAATTGTGTAACGCTGCCATGGTGTTGACCATCGTTTCCCATCTTCAAAACAACGGATGGGCGCAAATCACAGAAAAGACTATTCGTGCCGGTCTTCAGAAGGTATCCTGGCCGGGGCGGTTTGAAATTGTCGGGAAAGACCCGCTATTCATCATTGACGGCGGTCACAATCCCCAGTGTATTGAAGCGCTGGTGGAAAATATCAAAGACTATTTGGTAAATAAGAAAATCATCGTGCTGGCAGGCGTGCTGGCAGACAAAGATTACGGCGAGATGTTCCGTCCGGTAATGCCTTATACGGAAGAATTTGTGTGCATTACCCCGGCCAATCCCCGGAAAATGTCTGCATCGGACTTGGCAGAACACTTGCACCAGGCAGGGGCAAAAGCCACCCCCTGCGATAGCGTGGAGGAAGGTGTTGCCTTAGCCAAGAAGCTGGCCGGCAAAGACGGTGTGATTCTCAGTTTCGGCTCGCTGTATTCCATCGGCGATGTCCGGAACGCACTATAAAATATGAAGGAGTAAAGATTATGCATCAACATCACGATCATATCGGTTGCGGAGACCATCACCACAGCCATGAGCATACCCATTCCCACGAGCACACCCATGACGGTGTTGCCCACACCCACGAGCATTGCCATGCTCACGAACATTCTCACCAGCATCCCCATAACCACGACCATCTCCACGAAGCCGGTCACGCACACGACCACAGCCACGAATGTGGCAGTGATTGCTGCGGCACTTGCGGCGGTTGCCAGCACACCCCTATGGAGGAGCTGGTGGCGCTGATGAAATATATGGTGGGCCACAATGCCGCCCACGCCAAGGAATTGGCAGATTTGGCAGCGCAGTTGGAAAAGGCCGGCAGTCACGCGGCTTTCGAGCAGGTGATGGCAGCAGTTTCCGACTTTGAAAAGGGCAATATGCGGTTGTCCGTTGTCTTGTCCAGCCTGGATGCAAAATAAGGAGAAAAACGATGTGCCTTTCTACTGTTTACAAAAACGAAATGACCGAAGCTGCGGTTGCTATGAAAAATGTGATGAAGATTGAATGCCGGGACGGCCAGGTGATTCTCACCGACCTGATGGACAGAACTGTGACCATTACCGGCGTTTTGCAGGAGGCCAATCTGGTAGATGGCTTCGTCATTGTAAAGGAAAATTGATATGCCCCATATTGTTATGAAATGTTATCCCGGTCGCACCGAGGAGCAGAAAAATCTGTGCGCCCAAAAAATGGCAGAGAGCATTGCCCAGACGATGGGCTGCCCGGTTTCCAGTGTTTCCATCGCCATTGAAGAAATTGCGCAAGAAAACTGGAAAGAAACTGTCTGGGATGCGGAAATCTCCCCCAATATGGACAGGCTTTATATCAAGCCCGGTTATACCTGTGAATAAAAACTTCTCCCCTGCACCAAATTGGTGCAGGGGAGAGCTTTTATGTGCTTTTAATTACAGCACCGGCTTTGGAAGTATCAGGGGCGATACTCATAGGACAAGCCGTACTTTAGGCCAATATAGACTATTCCAGCCGGATTATCCTCAATAGGCGCAGTAACATTCAGTGTTGCCGTGATACAACTGGGGGTCTGGGATGGCCACATACCCAATTCCTCTTCGGACAGATGGCTTAAATCCACAGATAACAGCCAGGTCAGGCTGCCGCCATATCCCACATCTCCTGTGATAAAATCTTCTTCGGCACTAAGCTTTTCCTCCAGTGTCGCAACATCCATTGTTGCAAAATCGGATAAAGGCCATGTTTCATCCTGCCCATAGTTTCCGGCGGAATATTTTGGTATCCGATATGGAGAGCCGTAACCGTCTAGCAGTGTGTCCCGTAGAGCAATGGCTGCTTTTGCACCGTCTGCAAAGCTGTCCTCGTACAGAACATAATAAATAGAAGACACGGCATCTTTAAATGGATGCAGCTTCATCTGAAAGGTTAATCCTTCGTATGTGATAGGTTGTTGATAAACATAATCGCCGTTGTCCAGCGTAAAATCATCAACGGTAAGACCCATATGGGCAAGCACTTCTTCAAAAGGCTTTCCTGCAACCTCCAAAAACTCCTTGCAATAAGGCGGATGGTCTATTGTTGGCGTGGCCACATTGACGGAAGGCTTGCTACAACCAAAGACCAGCAAGCTCATCAAAAAAATCAGAACCAAAGTTAAGAGCATACTGGTTGCTTTTCTAATCTTCCTCAACATAACTATTCCTCCTATCGCATTTTGCTTCTGGTGTATTTTTTCTGTTCGCATATAAGCAAGGATTATCTTGAAAAAACTTATGTGCATTTCCTATTTGCTTAAATCTCTGTATAAATTGGGCAGTCCTCTTTCTTCAAGTCCAATATCATATCATTTTGCGCAGAGCAATACTCGCAATCGGTATCGTGCCAGCGATAGGGACAACCGTAACAATCTGCCATAAAAACCCCTCCGTTTTTATCTATATAAACAGTATAGCATAACAGAAAGGATTTGTAAGCAAAAAATGGGATGGCAGGGGCGCTTCGCCGCACAAAGAAGATCACCAAACCAAAAGGCATCGTGGATTCCCTAACCTAGGCAATCCGGGCAGTCACAACAATCGCGCACCCCGGAAATCTCCAGGGTGGGGTCTGCTATTTATTTGCCTTGGTGGTTGTTTTAGACAACTTCCGGATTATTGGGAATTATCAGGCCGAATGCACAAACCCAACAGCAGATAGACAGTATCCAGCTCCTCTATATAGGAAATGGTCATTGCCAGGCAGTACTGGGGTGGCCAGCCCCGTTCTGTGTATAGCTGCCACGATTTCGATGCCTTCAGTTCGTTCATAAAGTCCTTGTGAGAAGCATCTGCAACCTGGCTTAAGTCCCAGTATATTTGCCTTTTCAGACTTCTCTTTCCCAGAATTTCCTGCATTTGAGCCTCAGTCATTTCAAAAATGGCAATATCAGAGCTCTGTGAGTCCGCCTTGGTATCCTGTCCTATTGCGGTTCCCAGCTTTTTGGCAACCTGCAGGATCTCCTTTGCGGCTGTTTCCGGTGCATTTTGGTATTCTGCACGGTAGTTCACACGGACAATTTTCTCCACAGAACGGTTGAGCATCAGCCAAACCCGGAAGGATACGCCGGCATACTCCACAGTCAAGGGAGTTTTATACTCAATGCGATGTTCATCAAAGGGTTCTACCTCATTTGCCTGCCAGCCCATTTTGAATATGGCTTCTTCCAATGTGCAGCCAATGAGGGCAGATAGCTTTTCGTATTCGGGCAGCTCAGAAATGTTCTTAGGAGATGTATGATTACCTAACCCGGCACAGCCGGTGCACAGCAATGCAACCGCCAAGATTAAGCCCACCATTTTTCTAATGTACTGCTTCATAATATGCTCTCCTTTTTTGGCAAAGTTTCTTGCTAATTCTTTGCCGGGTTAAAACCATCCTTCTTTACCAGATATTCAGGGAAATATCTCTCGTAATATCAATTGCTGCACCAGTGCTGTTCCGCACACCTACAAGCCTATAAACTACCTCCTGCATAAACAATACCAATTTTTGGCAGCTTATGTGCGTTTCCTGTTTGCTTTAATCCTGCTCCTCCAGATAGAAAAAGAGGGCCGCCGAAAAACGCAGAAATCACCGCAGCGGTAGTCTTTTCCTCTGGTCATTTGGCAGCACCTCCAATTCCATATATAAATCCTCATCTTCATTATGGCATAAGAGATTGCTGCTGTCAACAATTATTTTTGTTACAAAAGCATTGCAACAAAAAGGTATATATGCTATATATAATATGAAAGGCAAAGGGGGTGTGTTCCAATGGGTTCGGATAATTCCCAAAACAGCTTTCGCCGGGGGGTAATGTCCCTGGTGATTTTGGCACTGCTGAAAAAAGAAGATATGTACGGCTATCAGCTTGTTCAGGAAACCGCAGCCTCTACCGGCGGACGAATTGTGACCCAAGAGGGCTCCTTGTATCCTGTACTGTACAAGCTGCTGGACCAAGGGCTGATTTCCGACAGGAAAGAGGTTGTGGGTCGCCGTATGACACGCATTTATTATCATTTGGAGCCGACGGGAGAGAAGCGGCTCCAGGAACTGACCGAAGAATTTCAGGAGATCACGCAAGGCATTCAGATGCTGACAGAGAGGTTTGAAAAATGAAAGAGTTAAAGCAGTACTATCGGGATATTGCCAAAAATCTTCCCGTAGGACGGAAAAAGAAACAACAGATACTCCTTGCCATTACCCAGTCCGTGGAGGACTATTTGGCGGCACACCCCTTGGCAGATTTTCAGGCGGTACAGGCGCATTTCGGCGCACCTCAGGAAATCGCCGCCGCCTACATAGAAAATATGACCACCCAGGAAATACTGAAAAAATTTCGCTTTCGCAAAACGGTTTTGTCCATTCTCTGCGCAACTGCCGCTACCGCCCTTTTGCTCTGGAGTTCTATAATTGTATATGCAATTGTAAAGGATGCCAATAGTGGCGAAGGCTTCATTGTTGTAGATTCCATCGAGGAATTTGATGTTACAGAATACGATACCAAGGAGGAAACAAAATAAAAAAGACTGCTTATTTGTTTGTTTGTGCTGTTGCTTGCATTTATTTTCCCAATAAATGCTATGGCAGCCTCCATCCAAAGCACCGAGGAAAGAAGCGTCTATTTTGAGGATGGTAGCTATATTACGGTTACCCTTTCTGAGGTGCAAACCCGGGCATCCGGCACCAAGAGTGGGAGCAAAACCTACCGAAGCTATACCAGCGACGGTACAGAGGAATGGCGCGCAGTACTTACCGGCACCTTTACCTATACCGGCTCCTCTGCCACCTGCACCGCATCCAGTTGTAATATAACCATTTCAAACACCGCTTGGTATGTGGTTTCCAAAACCGCCACCAAAAGCAGCAATACTGCTAAAGCCAGTATCACAATGGGCAGAAAGCTGTTAGGTGTTACCATTGAGAAAAAATCCGCAGATTTGAGCCTATCCTGTAGCGCAAACGGCACGTTGAGTTAAACGGCTGACAGAAACGAATGCAACCAAAGGCCCCTTGTGTAAAGGGGCGTCACCGCGGTGACAGCTTTATACAAAAACCGCCCTGAGCAAATTGCTCAGGGCGGTTATTATGTTGCTTTTAATTACAGCAGCTCAGCGAAGTGCTTAATGGTGCGAACCATCTGAGAAACGTAGGAGTTCTCGTTGTCGTACCAGGAAACAACCTGAACCTGAACCTTGCCGTCGGGCAGCTTGCAGACCATGGTCTGAGTTGCATCGAACAAGGAGCCGAAACGCATACCGATGATATCGGAGGAAACGATCTCGTCGGTGTTGTAGCCGAAGGACTCAGTAGCAGCAGCCTTCATAGCAGCGTTGATTTCCTCAACGGTCACATTCTTAGCGCAGACAGCGTTCAGAATGGTGGTAGAACCGGTGGGAGTGGGGATACGCTGTGCAGCGCCGATGAGCTTGCCGTTCAGCTCGGGGATAACCAGGCCGATAGCCTTAGCAGCACCGGTGGAGTTGGGAACAATGTTCACAGCACCAGCTCTGGAACGACGCAGGTCGCCCTTGCGCTGAGGACCGTCCAGGATCATCTGGTCGCCGGTGTAAGCGTGGATGGTGCACATAATGCCGGACTCGATGGTAGCCAGGTCGTTCAGAGCCTTAGCCATGGGAGCCAAGCAGTTGGTGGTGCAGGAAGCAGCAGAGATGATGTTGTCTTCCTTGGTCAGGGTCTTGTGGTTAACATTGTAAACGATGGTGGGCAGATCGTTGCCTGCGGGAGCAGAGATAACGACCTTCTTAGCGCCAGCAGCGATGTGAGCAGCAGCCTTGTCCTTGGAAGTGTAGAAGCCGGTGCACTCCAGAACAACGTCGACACCCAGCTCGCCCCAGGGCAGCTCAGCGGGGTTGGGCTTAGCGTAGATGGTGATGGACTTGCCGTCAACAATGATGTTGTCCTCGCCAGCCTCGACAGTGTGAGTGCCGAAGGGCAGAGCGTAAGCACCCTGAGTGGAGTCGTACTTCAGCAGGTGAGCCAGCATCTTGGGAGAGGTCAGGTCGTTGATAGCAACAACTTCGAAGCCCTCAGCGCCGAACATCTGACGGAAAGCCAGGCGGCCGATACGACCAAAACCATTGATTGCAACTTTAACAGACATAATAAATTTCCTCCATTATA
>JAZOME010000017.1:0-2877 GCA_045653685.1 Faecousia sp. | reverse complement strand
TGTGTGCCAGAATGGTGTGACCGTTGCCAATGTCAACAGTGAACATTGCATTCGGCAGTGCATCGGTTACGATGCCCTCAATCTCGATTACGTCGTCTTTTGCCAAGTTGTTAACCTCCTAGGTTGTTCGCTTGCAGTTCCCGGCTTAAATAAGCCAAGTCTCTTCGTAATTCGCTGTTGAGCACCTTGTCTCCCGCCAAAAGCTTGGCGGCGACCCTGGTCTCAGAGCGAAGGACCTTTACAGCGTGTTTACGCTTTTTGCGTTTTGGTTTTTCTATGGTGCGGTCTTTTCCGTTTGCCAGGTACAGGTAGCTTTCGTCTGCTGCTACTACATAGTACAACTTCTCGGCTTCCCTTCCTGCCATGACCTTGACCACGTCTGCAATCATGAAATCAGGTTTGTCTGGGTCCATAATCAAAGTCCTTCGGCGACGGTGAGTATTTCCGGCTCCCCGTCGGTGATGAGTACAGTATTTTCATAGTGGGCAGATAATTTCCCGTCGGCGGTGACAGTTGTCCATCGGTCCTTGAGAACCTTCACATCGTACACACCGGCATTGACCATCGGCTCAATGGCCAGAGTCATTCCGGGAACCAATCTGGGCCCACGGCCGGGATTACCGAAGTTCGGTACTTCCGGCTCCTCGTGAAGCTGTGCGCCCACGCCGTGACCTACGAAGGTGCGCACAACTGAAAAACCGTTAGACTCCACATACGTCTGAATGGCGTGGGAGATATCCGACACCCGGTTGCCTTTTTTGGCCTGCCGAATGCCTTCGTAAAAGCTCTGACGGGTTACATCAATCAGCTTTTTGGCATCTGCACAAATTGTGCCACAGGGATAGGTTGCTGCACAATCGCCATGGAACCCTTTATAAAATGCACCCACATCAATAGATACGATGTCGCCATCTCTCAGCTCGTAATCGCCGGGGATACCGTGAATCACCGTATTGTTGACGCTGACACATATGCTGCCGGGAAAGCCGCCATAGCCCAGGAACGACGGTTTTGCGCCCTGACTCACGATAAAATCGTGTGCGGCTTTATCAATCTCTTTCGTTTTCACGCCGGGTCTTACCATTTCCCCTGCCAAAGCACGGGCTGCCGCGGTAATTTTACAGGCCTGACGCATATTGGAAAGCTCTTGTCCATTTTTGATTGTAATCATACCGTTTCCCCTATTGCCTTTAATACATCCCGATGGGTACCTTCAATACTCTGGTTACCACAAACCAAATGCAGTTTATTCTGCCGGTTGTAGTAATCCTTCAGTACCTCAGTTCTGGTGTGGTACACCGCCAAACGATGACGCACCGTTTCCGGCTCATCATCCTTCCGGATAGCTACCTTTCCACCGCACAGGTCACAGATACCTTCGGTTTTCGTTGGGTTGTTGACAATGTGATAGGTGGCACCGCAGTGGGTACACACACGACGACCGGACATCCGGTTGGCAATTGCCTCGTCATCAACCTCCAGGGAAACAACATAGTCGATAGGAATGCCTCTTGCATCCATTGCTTCGGCCTGGGACAGGGTGCGAGGCACCCCGTCCAGGATAAAACCGTTTTTGCAATCGGGCTCCGAAATTCGCTGGGCGATGAGAGTCATAATCACATCATCGGGAACCAGAGAACCCTCGTCCATGTTTTTTCTCACTTGCTTGCCCAGATCACTGTTGTTTTCCATAGCCTCTCTGAGCATATTCCGGGTAGAAATGGAAGGGATGTCAAGCTTCTCTACCAAAAGCTCTGCCTGCGTTCCCTTGCCGGCGCCGGGAGCGCCTAACAGGATCAAATTCATAGGAAACTGCCTCCGGGATTAGTCCAAAAAGCCCTTATAATGCCGCATGAGCATCTGAGCCTCCAGAGCCTTCACTGTCTCAAGGGCAACGCCCACAACAATGATCACGGAGGTACCGCCGATGGCCAGGTTCTGCACTGCAGACATCAAATTGCCTGCAACGATGGGCAGACCGGCAACAACCGCCAGATACAGTGCACCAAAAATGATAATCTTGTTAATCACATTCTGAATGAAATCAGAGGTGGGCTTACCGGGGCGGAAGCCAGGGATAAAGCCACCGTTCTTCTTCAGGTTGTTGGAAATTTCCACCGGGTCATACTGAATGGTGGAATAGAACCAGCTGAAGAAGAAAATCATCAGAACATAGAAAGCAAAGTATGCCCAGCTGGTGTTGCTCCACAGATTGTCGTACCACCAGTTGCCGCTTTCTGCGGTAATGCCCATAAAGGCACAGATGGTAGCAGGAATGGAGCAGATAGAGGAGGCAAAGATAACGGGCATAACGCCACTCATTGCCACCTTGATGGGCAGGTTGGTGTTCTGGCCACCGTAAACCTTACGGCCCACAACACGCTTTGCGTACTGAATGGGAATGCGGCGTTCTGCATCATTGATGAAAATGATGAAGATAACCAAGGCAGCCATACCTACGACCACGATCAGCGCCTGCCACCAAGCCATGCCCAGAATTCTGGACAGCATGCCGGGCAAACCGGCAACAATGTTGGCAAACAGGATCATAGAGATGCCGTTACCGATACCGAACTCAGTAATCTGCTCGCCCATCCACATCACGAAGCAGGAACCTGCTGCAAATGCCAGGATGATTACCACAGCAGGCAGGAAGCCTTCGCCGGTAATCAGGGTCAGGCCCTGGCTCTCGTAATTACGCATCATAGTGTAATATGCGAAGCCCAACAGCAGACCTAAGCCCACGGTGGTATAGCGAGTGATACGCTCAATCTTCTTCTTACCAGCCTCGCCCTCTTCCTTAGCCATACGCTCCAAAGCGGGGATAGCCACGGTGAGCAGCTGGATGATAATGGAAGCATTGATGTAGGGCTGGAT
>JAZOME010000016.1:0-6174 GCA_045653685.1 Faecousia sp. | reverse complement strand
ATTCGCAAGAATCCCTCTGACGGTGTGATGAAGGAGATCTGCCGAGAGTCTGATAAAACCAGAGGAATGCGCAGAGCGCTGACACTTGAGCAACAGCGGGCCTTTATGGGCTATATAGCCAATCATCCGGTTTATTACCATTGGTGGCCCTTGTTCACTGTACTGTTGGGTACCGGATGCCGGATTGGCGAGGCTCTTGGATTACGGTGGGATGATCTGGATTTTGAAAACCGAGTCATCAACATTAACCATAGCATGGTATATTACCCGGTGGGCGAATCCCGAACCTCTGTACAGAAAATCTCTAAACCGAAGACCGAGGCTGGCATTCGAACAGTTCCAATGCTTGATATGGTATACGATGCCTTTATGTTCGAGCGGGAAGAACAAGAAGAGAGCGGTTTCAACCAAACCGTCATTGATGGAATGAGCGGATTTGTTTTTGTGAACCGGAATGGTGGTGTACCGAATCCTCAGACCATCAACCGGACGATCAAACGAATCGTCCATAACTACAATTCGGAAGAGGTTGTACAAGCGAAGAAAGAGCGCCGTGAGCCGATCATTCTTCCGGATTTTTCTTGCCACCATCTCAGGCATACCTTTTGTACCAGGCTTTGTGAACACGAAACCAATCTGAAAGTGATCCAGGCAATCATGGGCCATCGTAATATTGAAACGACGATGGACGTGTATGCCGAAGCCACAGAACGCAAGAAGCAACAAACCTTTGAAAACCTGTCAAAACTGGATATATTCTAAGAAGGGTTCTCAGTGCGTAGGTCTGACAACAAAATCCTGCAATGACAATAAGTTGACAACAAAGTTTGCAATCTCCCTGATGCAATATGATACGATATGACAAAGGGGGAATAAAGCAAAAAGACGGATATGAGCGAATATGTTGCAATATGATAAGGCTTCAAAACATTTCCCCACAATGAAGCCGTTAGACTAAAATTTAAGGACTATGACCGAAAAGTCATAGTCCTTTTTTATTTGCAAATCGTTATGTTTCATTTAATTCAAAAAAGTAATCATTATATGTAAAATAATCTTTGCTTTGTTCTTTATGAAAGTCGCAACAATCAAATAGTGTGCGACTTCTCTTTTTTCTTTCTTCCTTATTTTCTGTAACGTGCCATAAATCGCGTGGTTCGTTCGGTGCAAAGTCTGTTACACAAAACAGTTCATTATCAAAATTGCCTACGGGACAAAAAATCCCATAGCGGCAGGAAATACAAGATTTTATATACCAATTTTCAGGCAGATTTTTTGCGAGCAAAATTAGTGCCTTTTCGGTTGTTTCGGTTTGATAGGAAACGGGTGTACCTTTGATAGTTGTAGAAATGGTGACACTCATATCTTCATCACCTTTGTTAACAACGGTATGATTGATTTCTAATTTAATAATTCCGTTAGGAGTTTCAATTGGAAGATAATAATTTTTTTGTTCCATATAATCACCCTCCTTATTAAATTATACCACAAACCTTTCAAAACTTCAATGCATCATATTCTATTGCATTTTGGGCCATTTTTTAGACCATTTCAGAGGTATGATATGTCCCGAAAAGGTAATTTGAGGTAAGATAATTTTCGGGTAGCAAAAATGCAGCAATTGAAACGGGCAGAAAAAATCATAAAAAATCAAGATTAGGTAAGATATTTGCTTTGTGATTTTAGAGCCCTTTCATACTCCCCACAATGAAACCCCTGGACTAATATTAAAAACAGGTTGTGTATATACACAACCTGTTTTTTTAATGAAACTATTTGGGGTCTTTTAGGGATTAGCCGGAGATGGCAATTCCGTCCATCACATGCATATTTCGGATGTGTACATCGGAAATGGAATTCATAATGGCGTAGGCGTGGGAACATAGCGCATCTCCCTGGGCGTCGGAAATACCCTGCATACGAAACGCCTCGGCAAAGCTGTGGGCGATTTTTTCTGTCAAAGTCACCGGCTCATCGGAAAGGGGAAGACAGGTCAGGTCGCTTTCCAGCTCCCATAAAACAGGAAGCTGACGCATACCCCGGTAAGCCCACTTGTAGAAAGGCTCATATACATTATTCAAAAGGTAAACCGCAGAAATAGCGTGACGGACAAACTCCGCCACACAAAGCTGTGCTGCCCCCATTTCTCCCCGGGTAATACACCGGGAAAGATTATGCTGTCCGGCCTGGTTCATCATTATAGTGTGGGCGGCAAGCTTTTTCAGACGCACATCCTCCGGATAACCGTCCAAAAGACTTTGGCGCACACCGGAAAACACGCCCAAATCATCCCGCCAAACCTCGCCACTGACCACACTGCGCAGCGTGGACGAGGGGATGGAAAACCATTGGTGGTATGACTGGGGAACATCCGGCGTTCCCAAAAATTTCTCGTAAAAATCCTCAATAATCAAAACGCCATGCCGATTTCCGCCCACCGGGGAAAGGGGCGCTCTGGTAAAACCCTGAAAAGTCTTGGGTAGCTTGGCGTAGGCTCGCTCCAAAGGAAAACCAAATTTTCTCTCGTCCTCCCGGGTAATCCAAAGGCAAAATCCGGGCTCAAAGTCGTGGTCTTGGGAAATCTCGTCGTCAAAGCCCAGGCACTCCGAACCTTCTCCCACCAAACCCACTGCAATCCGGGATAAAACATCGGCAAACTGATTTTCTAACATGGGTATGCCGTAGGCTTCGTAATAAGCCTTACAAAGCGCCATTCCTTGCATAAATCTCCTTCGAAAGCGTCTGCATTTTTTGCGCGGTCTGGGTTCTTCCGAATTCCCGGAAGGTAGGTGCGCACTTGGAAAGCACAAAAGCGTAATAGCCGTTTTCCTCGTTTTCCGGGCTTTCTAAAATCTGCTGTGCAGAATTTAAGCAAGCCTTGATATCCTCAGCGCACTTTTCATCCCAGAAAGGATACATCTGCGCCATATTCAGGTAGGTGATTGCGCCGTCCAGCCGATTTTGGGAAAGCACAATGGAAAGTGCCTTTTGGTAAGCGTCTTCCGCCTCCTGATAGCGGCCCAAATCCCCAAGGGCTAAGCCGTAGTTGTTATAGTAGCCTGCAAAAAGCGTGTCCTCCGGCTTCAGATGCTTGCTGTAAATGGCATAGGTCATTTCATAAAGAGGCAGAGCCTCCTCTGCTTTGCCAAAGGCTTTTAAGGTGGTGGCGGCATTTAATAAAATGGTGCCAAAGGAAACAGTTTCCGGACTTTCTCCAATCAGAGTCAGCGCCCGGTCCACAGCCTCCAAAGCCTTGTCCTTCTCTCCGGTTTTTCGGAAATAACCGATTTCCTCGCTGACCATACTCAATTCTCCACGCTTATCTCGAAGAGAGACTGCCTCCTTGCGCCAGTAATCTAAGAGCCGTCCGGCTTCCGCCATATCGTTTTTTGAAAACAGCAGGTCCAGCTTTTCAATAATCCGGGCAACAGGGATACTGCCCAAAGGGGTCTGCGGCCCTTGGTTTTTGTAGCCGCAGGAGGCACAGCCAAAATTAAACTTCAAATCTTCTAAATCCATAATTTACTCCTTTGCCCAATCGGGCAGATGGGAAAATGAAACAGTTTCTCCGTGGTAGGGGAATGTAATACAGCAGGAATGGAGCATAGGGGCGGAAAGGGTGTCTTTTGCGCCGTATTTGTGGTCACCCATCAAGGGAAACCCCCGGGAGGCAAACTGCACCCGGATTTGGTGGCTTCTTCCGGTGTACAGGCGCACACGCACCAGCCCCGGCGCCAAACGCTGAAATGTCAGTCGTGCTTTTTTTACACCGTTTCGCATTCGGTCCACCACAAAGACCTTGTTTCGCCGGGAATCCTTAAAAAGCAAGTCCTCCCAGTCACCGGAGGAGGGCACTTCTCCGTGAACCTTTGCCACATATTCCTTTACCATAAGCCCTTGTTGAATATCCTGAGAAAGCTTGGCGGCAGTGGTCTTGTTCCGGGCATAGACCATCACGCCACCCACATTCTGATCCAGACGGTGCACCGGGAAAAAGTCTCCGCCCAAAATTTCCGTAAGTGCTTGAGGTAACTGATGCTCGGAATCCAAGCCCACAGGTTTGATACAGGCCACAAGATTGTTATCGGTAAACAGAATTTGCATATCGTCACATCCTCTGAAGCTATTATAACATACAAAACTTAACTTGCATATGGAAAAATTCGGTGTATAATAGAAAAATAGAAAAGGTTTTAGAGGTGAAAAAATGACTTCCAAGGACTATCAAAGGAAATCTCCCTTGCGGATTTTTCTTTCTTATTTTGCACGGCATAAGAAGCTGTTTGCGGTGGATGTTCTGTGCGCAGTGCTGATTGCGGCGGTGGACCTGGCGTTTCCTTTGGTAACTCGCAGTGCCTTATATGAAATGCTCCCCAATGACCTGTTTGGCCTGTTTTTTGCAGTAATGGGAATTATGGTAGCCTGCTATTTTGTAAGGTCTTTTTTACACTATACTGTGTGCTATTTTGGACATACCTTCGGCATTCGGGTAGAAGCGGATATCCGGGCGGATTTGTTTCAACATATGCAAGAGCTGAATTATGATTTTTATGATAAAAACCGCACACCTCAGCTTATGAGCCGCTTAACCACAGATCTTTTTGAACTGACAGAGCTTGCCCACCACGGCCCTGAGGACCTGCTGACCGCTTCGGTAACGATTGTGGGTGCCTTGACGGTTATGGGGATAATTCAGTGGCGTCTGGCGGTGGTGGTAGGTCTGCTGATACCGGTGTTTTTGATTGTGGTATTCTCTATGCGCAAGCATATGTCCCGGGTTTCTGTGGCAGTGAAGGAAAAAGTGGGGCATATCAACGAGGAAATCGAATCCAGCCTCACTGGCATCCGCACAGCAAAAGCCTTTGCCAACGAGGAGTTGGAAAATCGCCGCTTTAATGATGCCAATGGTATTTTCAAAAACTCAAAGCGGGATTTCTATAAGGCAATGGGTCTGTTCTCCGGCTCTATGGAGTTCTGCCTGACGGCTTTGAATGTGGTGGTCATCGGCTACGGCGGTTATTTGGTGATGACGGGGCATATGGACTACCGGGATTTGTTGACCTTCACCCTGTACATTACCAGCTTTATTGCCCCTATGCGAAAGCTGTCTTCTTTTTCGGAGCTGTTTGCTAACGGCTTTGCAGGCCTGAACCGTTTTGTGGAGCTGATGCGTACCGAGCCCAGCCTAAAGGACCGGAAAAATGCGCCGGATTTGAAAAATGTCAAGGGCGCAATTTCTGTGAAGGATGTGTCTTTTGCTTATGATGGGGATTTGGCAGTGCTGAAAAATGTCAATCTGGACATTGCGCCAGGGGAGACGGTGGCCATTGTCGGCCCCTCCGGTGGCGGAAAAACTACGCTATGTCAGCTCATACCCCGGTTTTATGAGGTGACAGGGGGCGCAATCACCATAGACGGTCAGGATGTACGGGATGTGACCCAAAAATCTATCCACCAGAATATCGGCATCGTCCAGCAGGATGTGTTTTTGTTTGCAGATACCATTTTGGAGAATATCCGCTACGGTAAGCCCGATGCCACAGAGGAAGAAGTGATTGAGGCAGCCAAAAAGGCAGAGATTTACGAGGATATTCTGGCAATGCCTAAGGGCTTCCAAACCTATGTGGGAGAGCGAGGAACTCTATTGTCCGGCGGACAAAAGCAACGGGTGGCCATTGCCCGGATTTTCTTAAAAAATCCCCCAATCCTTATTTTGGACGAAGCTACCTCTGCGCTGGATTCTGTGACAGAGGCCAAAATCCAGCGAGCATTGGATGCCTTGGCTAAGGGCAGAACCACCCTGATTATTGCCCATCGGCTGTCTACCATCCGGGCAGCCAGCCGGATTGTGTCAATCTCCGACGGAGAAATCACCGAGTGCGGCACTCATGAGGAACTGCTGCAAAAGGGCGGCCTTTACGCAGAGCTTTACACCACCCAAACAAATTTGGGTTAAACAGAACGATAAAAAACTTTCGGAAAAACTGCAAATACTACTTGCTATTTTGAAAAAGATGGTGTATAATACGCAAGTGCCTGCCGGTGTGATGGAATTGGTAGACGTAGTGGACTCAAAATCCACCGATGGCGACATCGTGCCGGTTCGAGTCCGGCCACCGGCACCAAAAAAGCAGATACCCATTCGGGTATCTGCTTTTTGCTTTGCCGGTGGAC